>DATNGI010000146.1:0-21187 GCA_035605955.1 Rhizomicrobium sp. | reverse complement strand
AGTTGGCGTCCTGGCGCGCGATATTGAGATGGAGCGAGCCAATGCCAATCGCCGCCCTGATGGCTGCCGCGTGCATTGTCGCATTGTCACACCGGAACCCAAATTGCGCGCGAGTGGGCGGCGGCGTTCCGCTGTCCGCGGATCGCAGGATATATTGATCCTTATCAAATCCGATTAACCGGTGATTGGGCATTTCCGTCGGTGATTTTGGGATACCGAATTTCGCAAGATAATCCTTATGGGCAAACAGCCCGAGTTTCACTTCTCCGATCCGGCGGGCGATCAATGCTTGCTGGGAGGGCCGCGCCATGCGAATCGCGATATCCGCATTGCCGCGCAGGATGTCTTCGTTTTGGTTTGAAAGTTTCAGCTCCAGCACGATGCCGGGGTATCGCGTGCAAAAGGAACTCAATATGCCCGGCAAGATTTCTTGACCGATCAGTTCGGCGGCGGTAAGGCGAACGACCCCTCTTTCGTCGCGCTTTCCACTGGATGATGCGCGCTGCAAGGCTTCGGCCGCCACCGCCATAGCTTCGGCGTCAGGAAAGAGCGCGTGCGCCGCTTCGGTCGGCGCGAGGCCGGCTGGCAATCGCTTGAACAATCGCGTTCCAATCGCCGCCTCCAGAGTTTCGATATGCCGGCTTGCCGTTGGCTGGCTGATATCGATCTTGCGCGCCGCGCCTGAAAGGCTGCCTTCGTGGAATACGGCCACAAAGGTCCGGTAGATGTCCCACGATATTGACAGATGTTCCATTCATAAATGAATACCAGAATAGCAAATCCATGCAATTTATTTCACCGTGATCTTCTGTTGTTTTGCCGCTTCATTCCACACAGAAGGATCCATCATGCAAAAACATTTACCCGCCGCGGACATGGGTGCGGGCTCGATGCAATCAGTCAGGATCGACGAGCGGGAGATCGCTTTTGCCGTTTCCGGCAGGGGTTCGCCGACCGTCATTCTTGAAACCGGGTTGGGCGCGGAAAGCGCGGACTGGGAAATGGTGGAGCGCGAATTGGCCTGCTTCAGCCGTGTCTTTCGCTATGACCGCGCGGGACGGGGAATGAGCAGCCCGGCGCGGGGGCCGCGGGACGCCCATATGATCGTCGACGATCTTCACAGGTTGCTCCGGGCGGCAGGTGTTCCGGGACCTTATTTGCTCGTCGGCCAGTCTTTGGGGGGGCTGCTGATGCGTGTGTATGCCCAAAGATATCCGGCGGAGATCGCAGGTCTTGTGTTGGTCGATTCGATGCACGAGGACCAGTTCGCCGTCTTTGGTCCCGCCTTCCCACCGCCGCTCCCGTCCGAGCCGCCGGCATTGACGGAAATCAGGGCTTTCTGGACCGGAGGGTGGAAGAGACCGGATAGCACGGCTGAACATATCGATTTGGTCCAAGCCATTCAGCAGGGCCGGGAAGTCGTTTCGTTGGGGGCGTTGCCTCTACATGTCATCACTGCCGGCTCTTACCTGCATCTGCCATTGGTCCCGGCAGATCGTCGCGACAGTTTGCAGTTTCTTTGGGAAGAGTTGCAGGAACGGTTTCTTCGCCTGTCGTCGTGCGCAACACAGACACTGGTGCGCAAAAGCGGGCATTTTGTTCAGCGTGACGATCCCGGGGCCGTTGTGGAGGCGGTGCGTGACGTGCTCGGGCGGAGGAAAGTGACATGAACGGACCGCGATCTCCCGATTCAAGCGCAAGCGGCGGAGTGTTGCCTGTTTCCGTCTTCGGCATAACGGCTCTCGCAACCTCGGAGAACACACAAATGAAAACCTCAAACATCAACGCCCCCACGGAATCCAACAGCCGCTTCGGTCATGTCGTCATCGAGATGCTGACGCGCACGGTCATCATCTTAAGCGCCACGCTCACCTTCGCGGCGGTCGCAGCCGTTGCCTGACGCTGTAAGGCGTCCCGCCGGCCCCACTCCTTGATCCGGCGGGACGTCCGCGTTTAAGGCTGATGAGCTGGCGCGTTCGGCGAGAAATCTGCAACTACCCGCGCTTCAAAAGTTGCGCACAAGCGGTATCGCCGAACCACTGTTCGTAATCCCCAGGCGACCAGCCGCGCTGTCCGACAAGCAACAGCCAAATATCCGGATGATTCAATGTCCAGAGAATATCGGCGGCGCGTGCGTCATCCAGGCCGGGGCGCAGCGCTTTCTTGGCTGCTATCGAGGCCACGACGACGCGCTGGTTCTCGTAGAACGAGACCTGGATCTGCTTCCATAGGACGGCGATCGCAGGCTCGGCCGGCGCGGCGTCACGAATGACGCCCATGATCACGCCTAGGCGCTGCTTCACGACCACGGAGTTGCGCGCATTCAGGCGCAATTGCTTCTCAGGGTCCGGGCTGTCCAGAACCTCTTTGTACCAGGCCAGCTGCGCCACCGGCGGCGCGCCCTCTCCACCCCGCAACAGCACGTCCCAAAGCGCGCTGAGCAAGCCGCTTTTGCTTTCGAAGGACAGGTAGACCGTTTTGAGCGCCACACCGGCTTCTTTGGCCACGTCGGCCATGCTGGTGGCGGTATAGCCGGTTTTTTCAAACAGGCGCTGTGCCGCTTGGATGATATCGCGCCGCGTGGCGTTGGCCTGCTCCCGCCGGTGTTCGGAATTGTATGCGTGCGTGCGCTTGACTCGCTTCGCCATTTTAATTACCACGTGAGTGTAATGAATACAGTCTTAGTGTAATCAAGTTAACATCCGCCAAAAGGAGACTTGTTTCATGAATACGGCATTTGCCTCCAAGGACGCTAGCATGCGTGCCGGCAGCACAACGGATCAGCGGCGCGTCCATGTCCATGCACTATGGTCGTCCGTCGCGCCCGCCTGGGCCAAACACGCCGATTATGTCGACCGCCGCGCCGCACGCATCACCAAAGTGTTGCTTGATCTATCGGCTCCAAAGCCGGGCGAGCGCGTTCTGGAACTGGCCTGCGGTCCCGGTGGTCTCGGCATGGCCGCAGCCGCCCTGGTCGGCCCAGCCGGTCAGGTGGTGATGTCGGACGTATCGACGGAGATGACCGAATTCGCCGGCAAGCGCGCCGCCGCGGCAGGCCTGGCCAACACCAGCGTGCGGGTGCGCGATATCGAAGACATCAACGAGCCGGATGGCTCCTTCGACGTCGTGTTGTGCCGCGAAGGGCTGATGTTCGCACTGGATCCGGCGCAAGCGGCGCGCGAAATCCATCGCGTTCTTCGCCCGAACGGGCGTCTTGCTCTGGCTGTCTGGGGGCCTCGCGCCCGCAATCCGTGGCTGGGAATCGTCCTTGATTGCGTCAGCGCCCAGGTCGGCAAGCCGATGCCGCCGCCTGGCATGCCCGGACCCTTCGCGCTGGACGATTCCAAGCTTCTGGGAGAAGTCCTTAAGCACACAGGATTGGCGGACGTGGCGGTAGCGGAATTGGAATCGCCCCTGTGCACGGATTCTTTTGAGGAATGGTGGGAGCGCACTTCGGCGCTCGCCGGCCCGCTTGCGAACCTGCTTCCAACCTTGCCGCCCGCGGCCATGAAGGCCCTGCAGGTGCAGCTGCGGGAGGCGACGGGCCCCTACGCGACCTACACGGGAATGTACTTTCCCGGCGTCACTTTGATCGGATCGGCGCGGCGGGCTGCTTAGTCGAAATATTGGTTCGCCCGCTCGCCGGCCAACCCATTTATCGGGATTTCCCATGTCCAATGTTCATCGTTATTTCCTGAATATATCGGTGCTGTATCTCATTGCCGGCATGGCCCTCGGCCTGGCGATGGGGCTTTACGGGAATCACCAATTCTTTCCCGCCCATGCACACATCAATCTCATCGGTTGGGTGTCGTTTGCTCTATACGGGCTCATCTACCGGCAAGTTCCCGCCATGGCCGCGACGCCTTTGGCTCTGTGGCATTTCTGGATATCCAACATCGGCGCGTTGCTTCTGGTGGTTGGCATTGCCGGTATCAACGCTGGAAACGACGATTTCATTCCATTGGCTGCGAGTGGTGCGATTGCTTCGCTTCTGGGTGCGGTCATCTTTGCCATAATCCTGTACCGGCACCTTGATCGCACGTGAACCACTACGCCCCGATTTGAGCACAAGCGGCCGAGTGCTGCCTGGTTTCGTCTTCGGCACAAAAGCTCTCGCAACCTCGGAGAACACACAAATGAAAACTTCAAACATCAACGCCCCCACGGAATCCACCAGCCGCTTCGGCCATGTCGTCATCGAGATGCTGACGCGCACGGTCATCATCTTAAGCGCCACGCTCACCTTTGCGGCGGTGGCGGCCGTTGCCGGCGTCCCGCCGGGTCCTTCCCTTGGTCCGGCGGGACACATTTGTATTTTGCAATAATTAGCAATCAACCGCCCGGCGGCAGGCGTCGTAGACGGTGACACCCGGCGGGATCACGGCCCAGTCCGGCCGGCTTCTGGCGAAAATCGCGATTTTGGGTTCAAACAGCGACGGATCGTCCAGCGAGCCGCAATAGATGGTGAAGGAGTGGGATTCGCCCGCCACCCCGCCGAACACCAGGCTGGAACAACGCGGACAGAAATTGCGATGCGCGTCGCCGCCATTAGCGGCCTTTGATACGTACATGCTGCTTTCGCCCTGAAAGCGCACCCGACCGGCGGCAAAGCCCATGAACGGGATGAAACCGGAGCCCGACGCCTTCTGGCAGTCACTGCAATAGCAATGGCCGGCGTAAAGCGGCTCGCCCTCGGCTTCATAGCGCAGTGCGCCGCACAGGCAGCCGCCGGTGAAGCGCTTGGCAGCCTGGGACATCTTGCAACTCCTGGGGCGTCCGCGCGACTAGAACACAATCTCCGGGGACTGACGAGGCTTGACGCTCGCGCTAGAATGCTTGCCGTTTCGGTTCGCGACGCGCATGAAGACAAAAGACCAACCCTATCTGCCAGGTATGGAGCCAGAACCCAGCATTGCCCCGCCCCGTCGCTTCGAGCGGCATCGGCTCTATTTTGCTTTTCGTCCCGACGAGACGGCAAGCGACGCGGTCATCAAGATTCAAGCGGGCGTGCGGCGGCGCACCGGGGCGGGCGGCACCGCCATCAAGCGGGAAAACCTGCACGTTTCCCTGTTCCCGCTATGGGCGGGGGAAAAACTGCCGCCCGATATTGTCGAGGTGGCTTCGAACCTGGTTCAGGCTATCGAAGGCACGCCGTTCGAATTCAAATTCGACAGGCTGGTCTCTTTTCCGCAAAGAAAGGGCCATTGCGTGATGCTGACGGCGACGCATGATCCGTTCGAGCTTTACAGTTTGCAGCGGAAATTCGTGCGCCGGTTCGAAGGCATGGTGCGGGCAGGCAGCCTGACGCCGCACATGACGCTTCTCTATTCCAACTGGTTCGTGGAAAAGCAGCCGGTGGAACCGGTGCGCTGGCGAACGCAGGAATTCGTCCTGGTGCACAGTCTGGTGGGCGAGGCGCGCCAGGAGATTCTGGGTCGCTGGCCGCTGCGCTAGCGCCGGCCTCTTCGCCCGGCGATCGCTTCGATCACGCCCGCCATGTCCAGGCCGCCATCGCCGCGATCCACGGCTTCGCGATAAAGCGCCTCGCAAGCATCGAGCACCGGCGTGGCGATCTGCGCTTTGCGCGCCGCGTCAGTGGTGAGGCGGCTGTTCTTCAGCACATCGGTGATGGCGGCCTGGACGGCGAAATTTCCGGCCGCGAGCTTCTCGCCCTTGACCCGCGAGACGCTGCTGGCCATCGGGCCTGCGTCGAGAACGGCCTTGAGCAGATGAACATCCAGACCCTGGCACTCGGCGAAATGAAAGGTCTCTGCCAGGCTAGTGACCAGCGGAATGAGAAACAAATTGAGCGCGATCTTCATGGTCAGCGCCTTGGGCACCTCGCCGCAGGCAAAGACCTGATGGCACATCGGCGCGAGAAGCGGACGGATTTCTTCCGTCGCTGCGCCATCGCCCGCCAGCATGGCGACCAGTTGGCCCGCCTCGGCTGGCTTGAGCGAGCCGGAAACGGGGGCCTCGACATAGGCGCCGCCCTGGGCGCGTATATCCGCTTCCAGCCCGCACGAATAATCGGGCGAAGGCGTTCCCATCTGCACGATAAGGTGATCCGCCACGTGCTTGGCGAAATCCGGCGTGGCGCGGGAAAGCACGGCATCGATCGCCGTCCCGTCATATAGCATTAGAAAGACGATGCGCGCGCGCTGGAAAACCTCGCCGATATCGGCGGCGACCGCAGCGCCCGCCGTGGCCAAGGCCTGGCAACTTTCCGGCGAGCGGTTCCACACCACAAGTTTGGTACCGGCGCGGACAAGATTGAGCGCCATGGGCCGCCCCATGACGCCAAGGCCGATGAATCCGATTTCCATACCTCAGTCCGCACCGATCCGGACGTCAAGTCTAAGCCGGGCACGCGGGCCGCGCCTTGAACGTTTTTGCAGGCCCCTGCGGCAGCCACCGCAAGGCTTAAGCCGCGCAGAACAGCGCGCGCCAGCGGCCAGGGGACAGGCCGAAGCCTTTCTTGAAGTGGCGCGTAAAATGGCTCTGGTCGGCGAATCCCGCAAGGCTCGCGGCTTCCGCCAAGCCGCAACCGCCGAGAATGGCTCGCTTGCCTCGCGCCAGACGCCGCATCACCAGATAACGATGCGGGCTGGTGCCGAGTTGGGCGCGGAATTGGCGCGTCAGCGTGAAGCGGTCGAGGCCCGCTTCGCGTTCCAATTCTTCGGCGCCCACGGTCCGCGTGCAATGTGCGTCCAGATAGCGGCGGGCCTGTTCCACCGCCTTGAGGTTCAAGGACGGGGAGGGGCGCGGCGGCGCTCCGTCCAGAGATAGGAGGATTTCCGCGATCTCAAGCACCAAATCGTCGGTCTGCAAAGGATCAAGCACCTTATCCAGATCGCCCAGCGCCTCCGACAGAGCCTGTCGTAGCGCGTGATGACGACAGACGGGCGCGGGCGCGAAAGGCAGATGACGCGATCTGCCCATCAGTGCGTCCTGGATGAGCGCTGGCTCCAGATAAAGCATGCGATAGCGAAAACCGTCGCCGGTACCCGCCCGTCCATTATGGGTCTCGTCGGGATGCAGGATCATCACATCGCCGGGCAGGCTGGCGGCACTTGCACCGCGATAATCGAAGATCTGCACGCCCGACATTGTGTACCCCAGCGCGTAGCAGTCATGAGAGTGGCGGTCGAAGGCGTGGCCGGAAAAATAAGCCTCCATCCGCTCCAAGCCGGGCTGAGGCGGGGCCATCGTGATCCTGTCCCCGGGAGTGCAGGATCGTTCAAGACCGGGCTGATCGGACAGCGTCAAATCCAAGGCGTTGGCACATCTCCAGCGGCAATGAACGATATCCTATTCGACACCAAGATCGCGATAGTCCTGCGCGACGACATGGCAGGTTGGCAGAAATTGAATGTCGCCGCTTTTCTGATGGGCGGAATCGTCGGCAACGCACCCCGGATCATCGGCGAGGCCTATCGCGACGCGGCGGGCCATATCTACAGCAGCCTGCCGATCCAGCCATTAATCATCCTGGCTTGCGACCAGGACCAGCTTTCCGCGATCCATCAGCGCGCCCTCGAGCGGCAGGTCAGGGTCGCGCTCTATATCGAGGAGATGTTCAAGACCAACCATGACGCCGCCAATCGCGCCGTCTTCGCGCAATTTGGGCCCGCCGATGCCAAGCTTGTCGGGTTGGCGCTCAGGGCCGAGCGGAAATTGGTGGACAAGATCACCAAGGGCGCCCGCATGCATCCCTGACGGCTCTTTGGCGTTGCGGCCGCGCACGCTCTGCGCTACCTGCGGCGTTGTCGGATCGAGGTCGCCGCATGATCGCCATATACGGAATCAAGAACTGCGATACCGTCAAAAAAGCCCGCACCTGGCTGGACGCGCACGGGGTCGCTTACGCCTTCCACGACTATAAGAGCGAAGGCGTCGCCAAACCCAGGCTGGAGCAATGGGTGAAACGCCTGGGCTGGGAAACGGTCTTGAACCGGGCCGGGACCACGTTCCGCAAATTGCCGGACGCCGATAAGGAAAATCTCACGGAAAAGAAGGCGATGGCCCTGATGCTGGCCCAGCCTTCCATGATCAAGCGGCCGATTTTGGAAGCAGGTGATGAGATCGCTGCCGGATTCCGTCCCGCCGAATATGAAAAGCTCCTGAAGCGCTGGATTTAGCCCCGCTCGCCGGCCTAGGCTTGGCCCGCAATGCCAGGGCATTTGGGGGCTTCAGCATGATGCGCAAATTGGCGGCGGAATTCATCGGCACGGCCTGGCTGGTTCTGGGCGGCTGCGGTGCGGCGGTTCTGGCGGCGGCTTTTCCTGCCCTCGGCATCGGTTTCGTGGGCGTGTCGCTGGCCTTCGGTCTCACCGTTCTCACCATGGCCTTCGCCATCGGGCATGTCTCGGGCTGCCATCTCAATCCAGCGGTGTCTGTGGGGCTATGGGCCGGCGGGCGTTTTCCGGCGTCCGACCTTCCCGGCTACATCATCGCCCAGGTCGCGGGCGGCATCGCGGGCGCAGCCATTCTCTATCTCATCGCCAGCGGCCATAGCGGTTTCGACGTGCATGCCGGTTTCGCCAGCAATGGCTATGGCGAGCATTCGCCCGGCGGCTACGCCATGGGCGCGGCGCTGACCTGCGAAGTGGTGATGACGTTTGCGTTCCTGTTCGTGATCCTGGGTTCGACGCATGGCCGCGCGCCCGCCGGCTTCGCGCCCATCGCCATCGGCCTCTGCCTGACCTTGGTCCATTTGATCTCGATCCCGGTCACCAACACGTCGGTCAATCCGGCGCGTTCCACCGCGCCCGCTTTGTTCGCGGGCGGCTGGGCGCTGGAACAGCTTTGGCTGTTCTGGGTGGCGCCGATCGTGGGGGCGTTGCTGGCGGGCTTTGTCTATCGCTGGCTGAGCCCCGACGAACCCGCGCCGGTCGACATCGCCGGGCGCTAGAGCGCGATCCGGAAAAGTGTGGAGCGTTGGCACGCTGGCGCTGCCAACTCCGTAAGATCATGCTCTAGCAGCTCTTCGTCAAATCCGCCATTGTGCACCGGACAAGCGCGCAAGGGTTCGATGCGTCCGGTCTTGGGCCGGGTAAATCAATTCGTCGCTAGCGGCAGCGTAGCGCGACGATTGATTTGAGCATCGAACGCGCGAACGCGAAGCGAAGCGCAGGGAAACAAAATGACAGATATTTATGTCGGTGTAGGCGGTTGGGTCTTTGAGGAGTGGCGGGACAATTTCTATCCCAAGGGCCTCTCGCAGAAGCGCGAGCTGGAATATGCCAGCCGCAAGCTTACCGCCATCGAGATCAACGGCACCTATTATGGCTCGCAGCGACCGGAAAGCTTCGCGCGCTGGCATGACGAGACGCCGGACGATTTCGTCTTCACGCTGAAGGGACCGCGCTTTGCCACCAACCGCCGGGTGTTGGCGGAGGCCCGGGATTCCGTCGAGAAATTCGTCACCAGCGGCATTACGCGGCTGAAAAAGAAACTCGGTCCCATCAATTGGCAATTCATGGCGACCAAGAAATTCGACGCCAAGGATTTCGGGGCCTTTCTGTCGCTCCTGCCGCAAAAGCAGGACGGCGTCGCGCTCCGCCATGCGATCGAGGTGCGCCATGAAAGTTTCGCCTGCGAGGAATTCGTGGCGCTGTGCCGAAAGCATCGCGTGGCCATCATCACCGGCGCCGACAGCGACTTTCCCATGATCGCGGATGTGACGGCCGCTTTCGTCTATGCCCGTCTGATGGGCACCAGCGAGAAGGAGAAGCTGGGCTATTCCAAGGCGGCGATCGAGAAATGGGCCGCCCGCGCCAAGGATTGGTCCAAAGGCGGCGCACCCAAGGATTTGCCTCTGGTTGCCAAGCAGGCGGCAAAAGAGCCGCGCGATGTCTTTCTGTTCGTGATCTCCGGCGCCAAGGCGCGCAATCCCGCCGCCGCGCAGGCTTTGATCGCCGCGCTGTAGTGGAATTCGACGAGGAAGAAGCAAATGCGCCTGATCGGAATGCTGGATTCGCCTTATGTGCGGCGTGTGGCGGTGTCGCTCAAACTGATGCAACTGCCTTTCGAACTGGAGCAACTGTCGGTGTTCCGCAACTACGGGGAGTTCGCGGCCATCAATGCCGTGGTCAAGGCGCCCACCCTGGTGACCGATGACGGTACGGTGCTGATGGATTCGACCTTGATCCTGGATCATGCCGAGCGGCTGGCCGATCCCGCGCTTTCCCTGATGCCGCGCGAGGACAGGGCGCGCGACGGGGCGCTGGGCATTATTGGCCTGGCGCTGGCGGCCAATGAGAAGACTGTCCAGATCGTCTATGAGCGCAATCTGCGGCCGCCGGAAAGGCAGCATCAACCCTGGCTCGACCGTGTGCATGGTCAATTGCAGCAAGCCTATATCGCGCTTGAGCGCGAAATCGCGCAGCGGCCCGCCTGGTTCGGCGGCAGCCGCATGATGCAGCCGGACGTTACCGTGGCGGTCGCCTGGCGTTTCGCCCGTTCGGTCATCCCGCAGATGGTGGCGGAGGCAGAATATCCGTACCTCGCGGCGCATTCCCTGCGCGCCGAGAGCCTGCCGGCTTTTGTCGAAACCGGATTTTAAATTTCACCCGGCTGGCGGTGGCGGAAGACCGTGAGTTGGACATCGGCGCGATGGCGAAAGCCCAGTCTCTGATAGACCGCGATCGCAGCCTTGTTGTGCGGATAGACGTGCAGAAACAGAGCCTCCCCGCGCGCCACGATCCTTGCCGCCACCACGCGCATCAATTTGGCGGCAAGTCCACGTCCGCGCGCGTCGGGATGGGTGCAGACCGCGCTGATTTCGGTGAAGCCTGGCACGCGCAGCCTCTCGCCTGCCATGGCGATCAATCGGCCCTTCTCGCGAACGCCCACGAAATCGCCCAGCGTATGGGTGCGTGCATAGAACGGCCCCGGTTGGGTCAATTCGGCCAAGGCCTGCATCTCCGCCGCATCGCCATCGCCAAGCGGCATGATGGCGGGATCCGGTTCGGGAGCGGCGATCCGCGGAGCCGTCATCTGGTGGATCGGCTCGTCGATCATGGTGACAAAGTCGGGCGGGGTTGCGATGCCGCCTCGCTCCACCGTCGCCACCCCATTGTCGATGGGCATCAGGGCGCCTAAAGCGGCCAGATCCTGTGGGCTGTTGGTGAGGGCGGCGCCGAACGGTTCGATATCGAAAGGGAAGCGGACAGCCTTGGACGCATCCCCCAGAGCCAGATGTGCCTGGCGCGTGGTCAAGGCATTCCAAACAGGACGATCAAGCGGATGCGGATTGTTCATGGAACCCCGTGTGGAACTCAGTTGGTGCCGTTGACACCGTAAAACAAGCGTTCGGCCCGGATACGCGCGTAGCTGCCGTAAACGTCCGCCGTAAATAACAATGTCAACATTTCCAATAGGTTGGCGGTGCCGACATTAAAAATGGGGCTGTTCTTGTCGAGCTTCCGCGACGGCCTCATCTGCCACACATTACGACAATTCCCCAATGTATGGCGAAGAAAGGGAGCGCCTCCGTCCCTAACCGTTGATTGGGAAATTTTAACAAGCGGAGGCGATGGGGGTGTTCGAGCGCAGATTTGCCGCGCAATTTCCAGATTCCAAGGTCGTACACAGGGCGTTGTTCGGTGTCTTCTATGAAGAAGACATTTTCGAGAAATTCTGCGGCCTCATGCCCCGGGCGATGCGCTTGTTCCATTGGCGCATCGATGAGGCGGTCCTGCGCCGGAAGTTGATCTTTGTGCATGTTCCCAGGGCCTCGGGAACCTCCATCGCCCAGACCCTTTATGGTCCGCACTGCACGCGCCATTACAGCATCCGCTATTTCAAGACCGTGGCGCCCCGCTTTTTTGCCCAAGCCGATTCCTTTGCCGTGTTGCGCGATCCGTTCGACCGCTTCGCTTCCTCCTATGCCTTTGTGCGCAGCGGTGGCACACCTACCTGCCGATTGAGTGAGGTGTTCGTCCGCCAAACTGCCGGCCTCAAGAATGTCGATGACTATCTCAGTTTCATCGAGGAACGGGACGAGTTGTCGTTGGATTTCGTGATGCGGCCGCAAAGCTGGTTTGTCTGCGATCTTAAGACCGGCGCGCCGTTGGTCCGCCGCTTGTTCCTCTATGGCCAGGATGACGCGTTGCTGGCCGGCTACTTGAAGGCGCAAGGCATAGTCCAACTGCCCTGGCTGAATATGTCGGAACGGATGCCGCTATCGCTGTCGGCCCGGCAGAAGCGCCGGATCGAGAAGATCTATGCGCGCGATTTTGCCTTGGTGGAGACGCTTCGAGACAGGCGTGCGCGTGAGGACTGGAATATCGCGCGCATCGCCGGCATCGCTGCCGAATAATATCGCCGCTCGCTCGGACCTTCGCCGGCTTAGATTGTGATTTCCCTTGAGCCCGCTACTAGGGTTAGATGGCGCTTGCTTCGCGGTTTGTGAAGCTGTGGGCTTTCTCGAATCACCCTTGCCGGCCCTGACCGCCATCGGTTGATTGGAAATCTTTCGAGCGAGCGCGGATGGAACAGGAAGCCTATCGCCACGTCCCCTATGACATCGAGGTCGAGCAAGCGCTGCTCGGCGCGATCCTGGTGGACAATCAGGCGCTGGAGCGGGTTTCGACACTGCTCAAGCCCGAGCATTTCTACGATCCATTGCACGCGCGGCTTTATGAGACCATGAGCCTGGCGGTGGAGCGGGGCAGTTTCGTGCTCACCCCGCTCACCTTGCATGCGGCGATGAAGGCCGATCCCGGCCTGATCGAAGTCGGCGGCACGGCCTATCTGGCGGGCTTGGTGCAAGCGGCGCCGGCCATGCCCAATGTGCGCGACTATGCCAAGATCCTGCATGATCTGGCGGTGCGCCGCAGCTTGATCCGCATCGGCGAGGACATCGTCAATTCGGCCTATGAAGCGCCGGTCGACAAGGGCCCCCAGACCCAGATCGAGGATGCCGAAAAGGCCCTCTACAATATCAGCGAGAGCTCGAAATATGGCCAAGGCCCCATCGATTTCGCCGAAAGCCTGCGCCGCACAGTGGAATTGGCGGAAAAGGCCCAGGCCCGGGGCGGCCGCATCTCCGGTTTGGTGACCGGTTTTACCGATATCGACTCGCTTCTCGGCGGATTGCAGCCATCCGATCTCATCATCCTGGCCGGACGTCCCGGCATGGGAAAGACCTCGCTCGCCACCAATATGGCGTTCAACATCGCCCGCGCCTATGTCCAGGACATGGAAGCCGGCGCCGAGGTGCCGCGCGGCTCGCCGGTGCTGTTCTTCTCGCTGGAAATGGCGGCGCAGCAATTGTCGGCTCGTATCCTGTCCGAGCAGACAGAGATTGAAATGTGGAAGATCCGCAACGGCCGTTTCGCCGAAAGCGAGTGGGAGAAATTCGTTCTCTCCATGCAGGACCTGACCACCTTGCCGCTTTACATAGACGATACCGGCGGCATCTCCATCGCCCAGATTGCGGCGCGCGCCCGGCGCATGAAGCGGGAAAAGAATATTGGTTGCGTCATCATCGACCATCTTCAAATCGTGTCCTCTTCGGGCCGGCCCGAGAACCGGGTGCAGGAACTGACGGAAATTTCCAAATCGCTGAAGGTCCTGGCCAAGGATCTGGACGTTCCGGTGGTCGCCTTGTCGCAGCTTTCGCGAAGCGTGGACTCCCGCGACGACAAGCGGCCGGTGCTGTCGGATTTGCGCGAATCCGGCTCCATCGAGCAGGACGCCGACGTGGTGATGTTCGTCTATCGCGAAGAATATTATCTGAAATCACGGGAGCCCGACCCCTCATCCGCCGATCACGCCAAATGGCTGGAAAAATGTGAGCGGGCGCACCGGCGCGCCGAAGTGCTAGTGGAAAAGCACCGCCACGGCGCGACAAATAAGATCGATCTCTATTTCGACGACCGCTTCACGCGGTTCTCCAATCTTGTGACTGATAACTAAGATTTGATGTGGCTAGTCGAGGCCCTTCGCTTATGCTCAGGGCGTTCGTCACTCGAAATGGTCCACTGGACCATTTCGCCCGCTGTGCGGTCGTTCCTCACTCTCGAATCTGGTGACCGACAATTAGCTTCCTACCTTGACGAATTTGGCGCGGCCGCTGAGAAGCAGAGCCAACTGTTCTGGCAGTAATTTCAAATCATACCCGAAACGGATCAGTTCGCGCCGCGCATAGGTGAGATCGAATTTGCGCAAACCCACCCGCCAGCCTTCGATATCGGAGTGCTCGCCTACGAAATCCTGTTGCCGCGCCACCACCGGCAGCAACTGCCAAGGCTGAAGCCTGGCGAAGACGGGCGAGTTGTTGGGATTGAACAGAAGATGATCCACCGGCAGGTCGAAATGCCGAATCGCCAGTAACAGTTCGGCCGCGCGGCGCGAGAGAATATACGCGGCGGCGCCGGTGTGCCGTGAGCGCATGCGGCCAAGGCGGAAGCCCGCATCCACATCGTGGAAATCCGACAGCAGCACGCTTTGGCCGGGCGGTCCGTAATGCTCTAGCTTGATGAGATCGAGCCCGCGCGGTATCCACCCATCGCCGCCCAGCGCGAACGCCGCGCCGTCCTTCAGCACCACATCGTCTTCCAGCACCGCCGCATAAGGCGCGCCGCTTGCCACCAATTTTTCCCATGCCATGCGATGCGACAGAGAGCAGCATTTGTCCCCCTTGGGGATTTCGCCTAGCGGCCCGCCGGCCTGGAACCATCTGTCGATCTGCGCCGGATCGGCGTCTTTGGCATCCAGCGCCTCCAGCCGCATCAGCCGCAAGGCCAGCTTTTCCGCTTGCGCAGCCATCGAGGCGAGCCGGTCCGGGCGCCGCCTCAGATTGATCAGATAAAGGTCCATAAGGGTTTTAAGCATCCATGGTTGCTTTTGTGAAACCCTTTACGGGTTGGAGGGCGCCCCATCTGAAGTTAGAATGGCCAACCGGCCCGTTTCGCGCGCGCCACAGGAAAGACCTGCTTTTGACCGATCACGCTTTGGCCTTTTACGGGCAACGTCGCCTGCGCCTGTCGAATGAGGAAGAGCGCCGCCTTCTGGTCCGTCGTGTCATTTCCTGGACGCTGGTGGGCCTGATCCATGTCCTGCTGTTGTCGCTTTTTATCCTGGATCAGATTCGAGAGCGCAGTCTGATGATGCGGCGCGAGCCGGTTGAAACCATCCTGGATCTGACCAAGCTTCCGGTGGGTGAGGCGCCCCCCATTCGCCTGATCCGGCCCGAAGTGCCGGCCGCGGCGCCGCCGCCGATCACCACCGCGCCCGCGATCGTGGTGCCGCCCATCAATCCCGACCAGGCCGTGCCCCATACGCCGGAAGATATCCTGAAGGCGATCGGTGAAGCGCTCTCCTGCGGTGCGGAGAATTTTGAGAATCTCACTCAGGCCGAACGCGCCCGCTGCAAGAACGAACCCTGGATCGCGCGCAAGCTGCCCAATGGCACCATCGTGCTGGAGGCCGCCAATCCTTCGCCCTTTGCGCCCCCGCCCGAGCCCAAATTGTCGGGCGCCGATGCCATCCGGCGCCAGATGCAGACGGCGCCGCCATGCCCCATCTTGGTCAACACGCCCTGCCTCAGCAATACGCCTATGGTGGGGATCGGTATTCCGACCAACTAATCGGCCAACGAACTGGACGGGAGCGCCCGCGCCGGGCCATTGTCGAACCATGCGAGAGAGTGATTTCGAGGCCTGCCGCCTGACGGTCAGGCTGGGGGCGATTGCCGAAAATTACAAATCGTTCCAGCGGCTGGCGGGCCCGGCAGCGGTCGCGGGCGTGGTCAAGGCCGACGCCTATGGCCTCGGCGCGGAGATGGTGGCGCCGACCTTGGCGGCTGCCGGCTGCGACACCTTCTTTGCGGCGCGGCTGGAGGAGGCTGTGACGTTGCGCCGGGTGCTGCGGGGCGAGGCACGGATCTTCGTGCTCGACGGCGCCGCCCCGGACGCGGTGCCGGCCTTGATCGCGCATCATCTGACGCCGGTGTTGAACTCCCTGGTCGAGATCGCGAGCTGGAGCGCCGCGGCCATGACGGCGCGCCGGGCGCTCGACGCCGCCATCCATATCGACACCGGCATGAACAGGCTGGGTCTGCCGGGCGAGGAATTGTCCACACTCGCCGCCGAATGGAAGACGCGATTGAAGCATCTCAATCTGGTTCTGCTGATGAGCCATCTTGCCTGTGGCGATGAAGCGGGCACCAAGATGAACGGCGAACAATTGTCGCGCTTCCAGACCGCGCTCGCCATGCTGCCCACCGCGCCTGCCAGCCTGGCTGCCTCGGGCGGGGCTTTTTTGGGCAAGCCCTATTGGTTCGATCTGGTGCGGCCGGGCGTGGGTCTTTATGGCGGCGCGCCGCAGGAAGGCGGGCCGCCGCTCAAGACCGCCGGGGTGCTGACGGGCCGCGTGCTGCAGCTGCGCCGAATTGACTTAGGCGACAGCGTTGGCTACGCAGCCACCTTCCGCGCCAAGAAACCCACTTTGATTGCGACGGTGGCGCCCGGTTATGCCGCCGGCATTCCGCGCTCTCTCTCCAACAAGGGTATGGCGTTCCTGGCGGGAAAGCGCGCGGCTTTTGTCGGCCGCGTCTCGATGGACATGGTGACGCTGGACATCAGCGAGCACAAAGGCGTGAAGACAGGCGATCTGGTGGAATTCCTTGGCGATCACATGATGCTGGAGGAGGTGGCGGCCATGGCCGGCACCAACGCCTATGAAATTCTCTCGGGCTTGCGCGCGCCACGGCATTACACGGACAGTACGGCGTGAATTTCTTTGCCTCCATCGGCCGCACGGTCCTCACGCTTTTGGCCGAAATCGGCCGCGTCACCCGTTTCACCGGCGAGGCGTTGGCCGCGATCTTCAGCTCGCCTTTCTATGGCCGGTTGCTGGGCCAGCAGATCATGCGGGTGGGCTATTTCTCGTTGCCGGTGGTGGGCCTGACCGCGCTTTCGACCGGCGCGGTGCTGGCGCTGCAGATTTATCTGGGCGGCAACCGCTACGGCGCCGAAGCCATTGTGCCGCAGATCGTGGTGCTCGGCATCACCCGCGAGCTGGGGCCGGTGATCGCGGGCCTGATGGTAGCGGGCCGTGTCGCCGCCGCCATCGCGGCTGAGCTCGGCACCATGAAGGTCACCGAACAGATCGACGCGCTTACCACTTTGGCCACCAATCCGGTCAAATATCTGGTGGTGCCGCGGCTTCTGGCGGCGGTGATCTCGCTGCCGGTGCTGACGGCGGTGGGCGATTCCATCGGCGTGTTCGGCGGCTATCTGGTCTCGACCTACAATCTGGGTTTCACCGGCTCGATCTATCTCAAGAACACCATCGACTTCGCCAAGAATGACGACATCACGTCCGGCCTCATCAAGGCGGCGGTGTTCGGTTTCATCATCGCTCTGATGGGTTGCTACAACGGCTTTTATTCCAAGGGCGGGGCGCAGGGCGTGGGCGCGGCCACCACCAATGCCGTGGTGTCGTCCTGCATTTTGATCCTGGCCGCCGACTTCGTCTTGACCGCGATCTTGTTTCACACATGAGCGCCACCCCCAAAATCGAGTTGATCGGCGTCAAGAAGCGCTTCGGGCCCAAGGTGGTGCTGAACGGGTTCGATCTCACCATCGACAAGCAATCCTCCACCGTGATCATTGGCGGCTCCGGTACTGGAAAATCCGTGGCCCTCAAATGCATTCTGGGCATCTTGACGCCGGACGAAGGCATCATCCGCGTCGATGGCGAGGACGTGACCAAGCTCAAAGGCGCGGCGCGCGATCCCTTGATGAAGAAATTCGGTATGCTGTTCCAAAGCGCCGCTTTGTTCGACAGTCTTCCGGTCTGGGAGAATGTGGCCTTCGGTCTAATCCAAGGCCATGGCGTTGCGCGCGCCAAAGCCAAGGACATCGCCATCGAGAAGCTGGCCAAGGTGGGGCTGACCAGCGATGTGGCTTATCTTAGCCCGTCGGAACTGTCGGGCGGCATGCAGAAGCGCGTCGGCTTGGCGCGCGCCATCGCCGCCGATCCGGAGATCATCTTCTTTGATGAGCCCACCACGGGGCTCGATCCCATCATGGCCGACATCATCAACGATCTGATCGTCTCCACGGTCAGGGATGTCGGCGTCACGGCACTGTCCATTACGCATGATATGGTCAGTGCACGGAAGATATCCGATCGCATCGCCATGCTCTATCAAGGCAAGATCATCTGGCAGGGTCCGACCGGCGATATAGACCATAGCGGCAATCCGTTCGTCGAGCAGTTCATCCATGGACGCGCCGAAGGCCCCATCAAGATGGCGGTGAAGGCTTAAGCCCTCAGCGCGCTAGGAGTGACCAGGCGGCCAGGGTTGCGAGCTTCTCGTCGGACGTCCAGGGCCGGCCGACGGTCTTGCCTATCGCGGTCAACATTTTCGTTATGTCGGCTTCGCCGATATCCGTCTGCGCGGCGAGATGCGGCAGCGCATCGGCCGCTTTGAGGCGGCTCGCGGGAATGTTCAGAAGTTGCGCCGCCGCGAGGATGGCATCGCGGTAGAATTCCCCTTCGGCGGCGTGGATCAGGGCATGGGATGCCAGGATAGTAGCAAGATCCGGAAGGGCGCGGCCGGACGAAGTAATAACGCAGATGCCGAACAAGTTCACGCCCTGGTGTTCACAGATCACTTGCGCAGTTTTGATGGCCTCACGTGCCAGCCCGTCGGTCGCCTTGCGGCACAGCGCGATGTGGCTCTCGGCTTGCGCGAGAGGCATAGGTTCGGCGGCATGGAAGGGCTGCTTGCTGCCGTCCTTCTCCGAATCACACAGCACGACATGACGACGGTCCAAGACTTCAATCGCGCCGCCTCGTCCGGCCGCCAGGACAGACAAGGCCCAGCCGGAATGGGTCCGAAAACCCAAGGCCGCCTTGCGGGATTTTGCAGCGCCAGCCATGTCCACAGCTTAGCACGCCATGGCCGGGAATTGATGCTGGCAGAGGTGCTTGACCATCGTGATACAGTCCAACCATGGCGAAGTCCCAAACCAGTTTCGTTTGCCAATCCTGCGGCGCGACCGCACCCAAATGGTCGGGCAAATGCGAGGCTTGCGGCGGCTGGAACACCATTACGGAAGAGGGCGCGGCCCCGCCCATCGGCGGCAGCGCCATCCGCCGGGTGAAGGGCCGCAAATTCGCGCTGGAGGACCTCAAGACCGAGGACGCGCCGCCGCCTCGCCGCATCACCGGCATCACCGAATTCGACCGGGTGTGCGGCGGCGGTTTGGTGCCAGGCTCCGCGCTCTTGGTTGGCGGCGATCCCGGAATCGGCAAATCCACCCTGATCCTGCAAGCCCTGGGGCAATACGCGAAGAAGGGGGGTCATGCGGTCTATATCTCCGGCGAAGAAGCGATGGCGCAGGTGCGCATGCGCGGCGCCCGCATGGAATTGTCGGAGGTGCCGCTCAATCTCGGCGCCGCCACCAATGTCGAAGATATTCTCGCAACCTTGGAAGGCGGCAAGCCGCCCGGCATCGTCGCCATCGACTCCATCCAGACGCTTTGGACCGGCGCGTTGGATGCGGCGCCCGGCACCATCGCCCAGGTGCGCACCGCCAGTTTCGATCTGGTGCGTTACGCAAAATCCAGCGGCGCGGCCCTGATCCTGGTCGGGCATGTCACCAAGGAGGGCCAGATCGCCGGACCCAAGGCGGTCGAGCATCTGGTAGACGCGGTGCTCTATTTCGAAGGCGAGCGCGGCCATCATTTCCGTGTGTTGCGCGCGGTGAAGAACCGCTTCGGCCCCACCGACGAGATCGGCGTGTTCGAGATGACGGGCAAAGGTCTCAGCGAAGTTGCCAACGCTTCGGCGCTGTTTCTGGGCGACCGTGACTCCAGCGCGCCCGGCACAGCTGTGTTCGCGGGGCTGGAAGGCAGCCGTCCTCTTCTGTGCGAGATCCAAGCGCTGGTGGCGGCCACCGGCTATGGCACGCCGCGCCGCGCGGTTGTGGGATGGGACACAGGACGCCTGGCGATGATCCTGGCGGTGCTGGATGCGCGCGCTGGCGTGGGCATTTCCGGTTCCGACGTCTATCTCAACATCGCGGGCGGTCTGAAGATTTCCGAGCCGGCCTGCGACTTGGCGGCGGCGGCGGCGCTGGTTTCCTCTTTCGGCGGGGAACCGTTGCCCCGCGACACTGTGTTCTTCGGCGAGATCTCTCTCTCCGGTGACGTTCGCCCTGTGCCCCAGGCCGAGGCGCGACTGAAAGAGGCCGCCAAGCTGGGTTTTAAACGGGCTTTCATTCCCAAGGGAACCAAGGTCGAAGGCGCGGGCCTGAAGCTCAGCGAAGTCGCCAGCGTGACCGACCTTCTGGCTTTCGCGCCCGATCGCAGCTCAAAGCGTGTTAAAGTCGAATCATGACCTTGCCGATCACCATGGTCGATGTGCTGGCTGGGCTGGTGGTGCTGGTGTCCGCCGGCTACGCAGCCTGGCGCGGCTTTCTGTCTGAGGTTTTGTCGGTTTTCGCTTGGGCTTCGGCGGCCTTCGCCACGCTTTATTTCGGGCCTTGGCTGATCCCATTGATGCGGGGCGTGATCGCCACGCCTTGGATCGCCTCGCTGGCCGCCTATGCCGGCATCTTCCTGCTGGTGCTGATACCGCTGTCTTTCATGGCGCACCGTTTCTCGGAGACTGTGAAACATTCGCCTATCGGGCCGCTCGACCGGGCGCTGGGCATTGCCTTCGGCGTGGTGCGGGGCCTGGTGGTCGTCGGCCTGGCTTACATGGCCTTCACCTATTTCGTGCCCATCAAGCAACAGCCCACGGTTTTGACCCAGGCCCGCAGCCTGCCGATCATTCAATCGTCGGCGGAAGTGTTGTTATCCCTAGCGCCCGGTCGGAATTACGCCGATTTCGCCAAGGAACCCGGGGCGCGTCATGATGAATTGGGTGACCTGATCCGCCGGAACAGCGATGCGAACAAGCTTTCTGAGGACCATGTGCAACACAAAGGCATGGCCGCCAAGCCGGCGCAGAAAGCCTATGGCGCCAAGGACCGCCGCGCGCTAGACAACCTCCTCGAGGCGACAGGGAACGGCGGAAGCAGCAAGCCATGACCGGGCCAAGCAAAAACCGGAAAAACCCTATGTTTGACGCGGATACGCTGCATGAAGAGTGCGGCGTTTTTGGCATTTACGGCCATGCCGATGCCGGCGCTTTGAGCGTTCTGGGTCTGCATGC
>DATNGI010000145.1:0-12174 GCA_035605955.1 Rhizomicrobium sp. | reverse complement strand
GACGCGGCTGAGGCCGGCGCGGCCCAGACCGGCGCAACCAGAAACAGCACCGGAAGAAAAGCTATGGCCTTCATGCATGTCCCCTTTGTGGCGCCGCACGTGCGGCGCCTAACGGATATACGCAACAACCTGCCCCGCCGCCTTGCGGCGTTGCCACTTCGAGCGGGCCGATATTTCTACTTCTTCGCGATCGTGGGATTCACCCAGCCGGCCTGCATCACATGCTGTGACGGCCTGAAGCTCAGATAGTCCACATGGTCGGGGATGTCGGCCCAGCCATGCACCACATTGGGCGGAACGATAACGACGTCGCCGACCTTCACGTCCACCTTCTTCGAACCGTAAGCCATCCCGCCGCAGCTGGGACCGTTGGGACCGCCGGGTTCAGGCTGCTCGCCATGCCGTCCGTTGACGATGTAGCCGTCGGTGAACATCGTGCCGGCGCCGGAGATGATGTAATAGCCTTCGGTCTGATGATCATGGGTTATGCCGCCCGACAGTCCACCCGGTGGCAAAGTCGCCATCTGGCGCCCGCATGGCTTGCGATCCGCAGCTGCGCCATTGCCGCCGCCCGTCGCTGGCGGATTTCTGGTCGAGCCGCGATGAACCACCCCCAGCGCAAAATTCTGGTCGCCGATGTCGACGATTTTGATGTTCTCGTCCTTGGTGCGGGCGGATTGTTCGGACTGGCTGACCTTGTCGATCTCATCTTTCATGATGTAGGTCGCGGTGTCCGGCGCCTTGCCGTCCTGTGCCAGCGCGCCAATCGGCGCGAAAACGGACGCAACAAACACAAGCTTCAATGTGGTGTTTTTCATGACCCCTCCAGCGTTGAACGCGAGCCCATGTAACGCCTTCGGTAAGGCGCCTGACAAGGCTTGGCCCGCCCGCCGGCCTTCGTCCCGAGAGATTGTCGTTGTGGATCAGGGCGCTTTGGCCATGCGGCGGCGCCCACCGCCCTTCTCGGATCGGCCTTGCCAGCGAGAGCGGAAAGTGCCGAACAAGCCTTTCAACCACAAGATGTAGGGCCGATAACCGGGGACCCGAGCATGTTAACCTAGACACCTTGTGCGAAGTTCCGACATGATCGCGTAACGGAGGTGGGGCATGTCTCTGGCGGCCTTCAGACAGCGCAAAGTTTACGAGGCCGCAGCCGCGCGTTATCGCGCCCTGCTAGCCAACACACAGGATCCGAGCCGCCGCAGGATGCTGGAAGAGATGATCGCGCGCGAACTGGACGCCGCGGCCAGTCTCGACGTGACGCCGCCGTCCGCGGCGACGGACGGACGGGTGCGTCGACTCTAAGGAAACGCGACCTCCGCGAGCCCGGGCGAGCGGCCGAGGCTACTTGGTCGGCTTGTGCGCGATACCCATAACTTCGAAATGCGCGCCACCCAGCAAACTGCCTGCGCCGATAAACGCGCGGGCCGGCAGCGGACCCTTGAAGTAGGTGCGGTACACGGTGTTGAAGTCGGCATAGTATTTCAGGTCGGAGGCGAAGATCTGCACCCACACCAGATCGTCCATGGTGTAACCGGCTGCTTCCAGCGTCTTCTTGACATTGTTCAACACCACTTTCGCCCCGGTGGCAGCATCGACCGGCAGCTTGCCCGTGTCCGGGTCCGTACCGTCGGTGGTGCCTGACACATACAGCGTGTCGCCTGTCTGCACGGCGGCGGAGAAGGCTGGCGTGGGGCCGCCCGGCGTGCCGCTTCCGGCTGGGAAATGTTTGGCCGGAGCGGCGATGGCAAGCACCGGCGCAACGCAAAGACCGATAATAGCGGCGACAACGGATTTCATGGGGTTTCTCCAGAAAGGGCGGGGCCAAAGACCGCGGGCGGACGCCCGCGTCGCAAGAAACGCTGCTGGGATCATTACGCGACGGGCGCTTTGTTGCCAAGCGCCCGCCATGGCCCAAAGCGGTGCTTCGGCCAATGCTCGCGTCAAGAACTCCGCGCGAGCGTCTTAGACTTTTGGGCCCATGCCAATGCCCCAAACCGCAAGATGCGGACTCACGGCCTCTAGAAAGCGGCTGTCTTTCGAGCCCGTCAATCGATCACGGTTTCCGACAAAAGGGCCGGGTGCGCCTCGAAGAAACAATCCCGTTGCTAGCGAAGCGGCGATAATCGTGACAAGTTGCAGCAGGTACGAACCGTAATCCGGAATTAAGGCAGTCAACAAAAACAGGAGCACAAAAACCCCGTTGACGATGCGGCATCCCTTTAATTTTCCCAGCATTTTGGAAACCCCAGCGGTACCCGCGACCTGCGTCGTGCATCCACTCCTTCGTTTCATTCTATCAACGTTTGATTACAAGATTATGGCGGGCACCACTCGCGCGGCGTGCGCTTGGCATTGAGATTTGCTACCGCAGGTTCAGCGCAAGATCATGTGCAGTGTTGGGTGCGAGCGTCACGAGGGCCCCGGTGCCCGGCGAATGCACCACGATCCCTGTGCAAGATGGATCGCTGACCGCCTCGACATGCAGCTTGGCCGTCTTGCCATCGGGCGATACCGTCAAATTCATGGTTAGCGGTCCGAATGGTGTCGCAACCTTGCTGAGGCTTGTGACCGCGTTCGGCTTTAACCAGGTGCCGGGAAGCGCTTCCAGCAAATGCAGTTCCTTGCCGCGATCCAGTTCCATCATATGGATCACCAACCGTATGAACTCCGCGCTTGCCCAATTGTGCGGCATGTCTCCGGTGGGAGAAAATGGCTGTTCTTTCAGCGTCTGCTCTTCTCGCCAGGCGAATGTCGGGGACGCATGATTTGCAAAGGCGTAAAGTTGCTCGGTCACCGCGGCATCGTCGCCCTTCCAAAGCAGGGCATGCGCAAAGAAAGAGCCCAGATAGGTCCAAATGCCGTGCTCATCCCAGCCGCTCCCGTAAACCATGCCTTCTTTCAACGTGGCCTGAAGCATCGCAAGATTGCCAACGACGATTGGGTCGTCCTTCGCCAGCACTTCGCCGGGATAAACCGCTTGCATGAATGCCCATTGGGCGCGCTGGGGAAGATCGGCTCCGTCCATCCGGTTTGGCAGATAGCGATTGCCAAAGGAATCCGTCTTTAGGTCCCTTGCGGCAGCGCGATGGAACGTGGCGAGAAAATCGTCATACTCGGCTTGCCATCGCGCGGCATCGGCATCTTTTCCCAGCCAGCGTGCCGCTTCGACAAAAGCGCGAATGCCGACCAGATTCCATAATGTGTTGGAATATTCCGGCACGAAACCATTCTGGCCGCCATCCGTCGATCCCGGTGGGATCAGTCCGGCATCGGGGGATGTGCTATTCTTCGGCAGCCGCAACTGCCGAATATGCTCCGCGATTTGCTGCATCTTCGGATAGATCGTCGCAAGCCAGCTTTTGTCTTGCGTTAGTTGGGCGTGCCGCAGAAAGGTCCAAAGCGCAATTCCATTTTCCTTGGAATAATTGAAATTGGCCTCGCTTCCCCCATTTTCCTGTGGCCAGGGCTTGCCACCAAGGCCCTCCTTGATAACGCCCTTCAAGACCTCTATCCCACCGTCGGCTTTCTGATAGGTCAATTCCCGGGCAATTCCGGCGCGCGCTTCTTGTCCCGCCCCGAGCATCGCGGCGGCCTCCAGGATAAAGGCGCCATCGACCACCCAAAGGCTTCTGTAAACCGTGGGTCCAACCTGGAAGGCGGGCAGCCCGCTTTTGATCTCGCGGGCTTGCCAGATGTTGCGGATCGAGGCGTCAAACAAAGCCTGAATCTGCTCATCGGGCACCTGCACATGCCCGTAAGGCAGGAGAGCATCTTTCCAGTAAGCAAGCGCCTGATCTTTGAGGCTCGCACCCAATTCGTTCGTGAGCGGCGCTGTGTTGGGCTTACCTTCCAGCTGAATGCGAACATAAAATTCCGATGCGCCGTGAGCCGGAACGGTGATGCGCGCCAGCCTGAGCGCCCGCCGGGTTTTTGATAATGCGCGCAATCCACCAAACCGGAGCGAAGCCGTCACCGTCATGGTCTTGTCGATGCGCGCTTCGTTGTTGCCCCTGCGCAGAGCTTTGGCCGTATCGATCAAAATGCTCGGCGACAAAGTCAGAGCATTGGGACCGCTATTGTGAAGCAGGACATGGACGACATCGCTTCGTGCCGGCTTGGCAATCGAAAATTCTTCTTGCGCGATCGCGAGATTTTCGACCTGGGATTGGGTTATGACAATGGGAATTTTTGGAGATTGCACCCGCTGCAGCACCCATTGCGTATCGGGCGCCAGATCGATGCTGATCCGCGTGGCGAAGGCGCCGTCGAACCCTTTGGAGAAGTCGTAAAGAAGCGTGCCACTTTTATCGACGACCGACTTGTCCGGATCGTCGATCAGCCCGATCGCGGTTTGCCATAGTGCCGGTGCATAGGCGTAGTCGACCAATTCGGCGGCCTTGGCGCCGGCAATCGTCGCAGCAAGAACGATGAGCGCGATGATACCGACCCGCCATTTCTCATGCGCCTGCGGGCGCTGTTCGCCTTTCATCTTGGCAATCCCCTTTGTGCCGGCACGACGGCAAAACCAGCAGGTCCAATATGACCGCCCAACAGCCAAACAGGAAGAGCCGCGCCCAAAACCGCGAATTAACCTCTGCCAGGGATACTGTCCGAATGGAGGATACCGACAATCCTGGCCCAGATGAATCAGCGCTCGTCCGCTATGGCTTCGCGGCGATCTTCATAGCGGCTTGCCTCTACGACCTGACGTTGGGCATGCGCGTGGCGGGCGTCTTTCTTGTTGCCATCGCGCTCTATGAAGCGGTGATAGGGCGGGTGCCGCTCCAATGGAATTGGCAGACCACGGGCTATCTGAGAGGCACAGCCGCGATGGTGGTCGTGGCGAGCACGATCTTCATCGGCGTGTTCTTGATTTTCGCGCCCGAAATCGTGCTCCATCTTCTGGCACGGTCACAAGGATTGCCGGACTTGCACAAGTGATCCGCACCACATTGGCGGCGCCCACTCGGATCGCTGCGCGATCCTCCGTGGCGCTCAGATTTTCTAAGCTCGCTTCGCGCTATTGCGTGTAGTTGTCTACCAGCCCACTCGGGCCGCTGCGCGGCCCTCGGTGGCGCCTGATTTTCTAAGCGGCTAATCGACACCGCGCTGCTGGCGCCCACTCGGATCGCTGCGCGATCCTCCGTGGCGCTCAGTTTTCGTAAGCTCGCTTCGCTCGCTAACGAAAACTGGCGCTCCCACGGGGAATCGAACCCCGGTTTCAGCCTTGAGAGGGCCGCGTCCTAACCGCTAGACGATGGGAGCAAGCGGCCAGCCGGCTTATACGCGAGGCCGGTTCCCCCCAGCAAGTTCCGTTTTCGGGAAGCGGTAAATCGGGACCGGAACGCTAGCCGCACGCCTTCGTTGCGTTTTCGAGAAAGCAAAGTGGTTTGAGCAGCATGCCCAAATATTATTTCCATGTGCTGGACCAGGACGGCGACATCAGCCGCGACGAAGAGGGCCAGGATTTGCCCGATCTGGAAGCGGCGCGCCGCGAGGCCATCAATGCCAATCGCGAGATGTTGGGCGAACGCCTGCTGCATGGCGGTTCGCTCAATCATCGCCAGATCGAGATCGCCGACGAAAGCGGCAAGACGCTTCTTAAGATCGACGCGCGCGACATTCTCTTTAGCGACGGGGAATGGCGGAGCTATGCCGATGACGTGACCAAATCGGCGCCGAACGGTCCATCAAGATCGACGGTCAAGAATCCCGCCGCGGAATAAGCGAACGCACCGAAGAGAACGGGAGCGTGCGGCCCCGTCAGCGCGGCGATCAGCCAGAGGAAATCCACCTCCCCCGCGCCGCTGCGGTCCGTCGCGGAGAGAACTGGCGATCCATTGGGATGGGAGTGGTAGCAGCCGATCAAGGTGCGGCCATTGTCGCGCGCGGCTTTCAGCGCCGCGAAATGATCTTCGGGATGAATCTCAAAACGGTCGCTGCGATCCGCGAGGTTGCGCGCGGGGTAAAGCGCCATAGCCTCCCCGGCATCGCCCCGCCATAAGCCCTCGATCAAACCGCAACATTCGCGCGGAAAAGCGTTGCGCGCTTCCGCTTCGATCCGCCCCCGCAACACAAGCGGCAGGATGAGTTTCATTTCTCCGCCTGGGCCTTCACCTGTCCCACCAGATGGCCGTTGGCGGTGTCGAGAATATCGATCTCTTCGCCGGTCTGGGTTTTGATGCGCAGGATCAGCCGACCCGGCTGGCTGTCCATGCTGATGATCCGCGAGCCCGGCGCCAGGGTGAAATTCGACGGCGGCTCGGCGGTCGGCGGCTTCTTGCCGCCGGACAATTTCATCACCGCACCCACCACCAGCGCGATCAGGGCTAGGATAATCAAGCTCGAGAGAATAATAACGGCGATCTTGGCCGCCTTCAGCGCGGGACTATTTTGCGGATCGGGCAGGATGTCGGACATCAAATCCTCTCGCGACAGGGCGCGGCATCGGGTGACGGTGGACGATGCCCAGGCAGGGCAGCGTCTGGACCGCGTCCTGGCCGCCGGGCTCGGCGATCTTTCCCGCGCCCGTATCCAGCAATTGCTGGGCGAAGGCCACGTCGCCCACGATGGCGCGACGATAAAAGACGCCAACCACCGGGTCAAAGGGGGCGAAACCTACGACGTGTCGGTGCCGGAGACCGTCGCGGCCGCGCCCTTAGGCCAGGACATTCCCCTGGACGTGGTTTACGAGGACAAGGACCTTATCGTGATCGAGAAGCCGGCGGGGCTGGTGGTGCATCCGGCGGCGGGCAATCCCGATGGCACGCTGGTCAACGCTCTGATCGCCCATTGCGGCGCAAGTCTGATGGGGATCGGCGGCGAAGCGCGGCCCGGCATTGTCCATCGGCTCGATAAGGACACATCCGGCCTTCTGGTCGCCGCCAAGACGGAACGGGCGATGGGCAGCCTCGCCAAGCAATTCGCCAATCACACAATCGAACGTGCCTATCACGCCCTGGTCTGGGGTGCGCCGCGCACCGCCGAAGGCGTGATCGAAGGCCAGATCGGGAGAAGCCCCTTCGACCGCAAGCGCATGGCGGTGCTCCGAGGCGGCGGCAAGCTCGCGCGGACCCGCTACCGGGTGCTGGAACGGTTCGGGCCGGACGCCCGCCCCTTTGCCTCCCTGATCGAATGCCGGCTGGAGACGGGGCGCACCCACCAGATCCGCGTTCACCTCACCCACCTTGGCCATCCCCTGCTCGGGGATCCCACTTACGGCCGCGCCCGCCAGGCGCCCAGGCCGAAAACCACAGAGGAAGAAGTGGCTTTTGCCGCAGCGACCGCCTTTTCCCGCCAGGCTTTGCACGCCTTTGTGCTTGGTTTTCAGCATCCCAGCCTGCACAAGACCCTGCGTTTTGAATCCCCCTGGCCTGCTGATTTTGAAAGCCTCGCGAAGGCCTTACGGGGATTGAATAGCAAGCTGTGAAATACCATTTACCCAATCCAGGGGTGAGTTCCACGTGCCGTCGGCCGATTTCGGGCGTTACCGTCGCATCACCCAGATTGAGGGGTTGATATGAGCAGCCGCGGCCTTCCGGTCCTTTCCAGCGACGCTGGTCTTTCGCGCTATTTGAGCGAGATCCGCAAATTTCCGCTTCTGACGCCCGAAGACGAATACATGTTCGCCAAAAGGCTCAAGGAGCATGGCGACGCCGACGCGGCGCGCCGTCTCGTCACCAGCCATCTGCGCCTGGTCGCCAAGATCGCCATGGGCTATCGCGGCTATGGCCTGCCGGTTTCGGAAATCGTGTCCGAAGGCAATGTCGGGTTGATGCAAGCGGTTAAGCGCTTCGATCCGGACAAGGGCTTCCGTCTTGCCACCTATGCGATGTGGTGGATCCGCGCCGCCATCCAGGAATATGTGCTGAGAAGCTGGAGCATGGTGAAGATGGGCACCACCGCGGCCCAGAAGAAGCTTTTCTTCAACCTGCGCAAAGCCAAGTCGAACATCGGCGCCATCGAGGAAGGCGATCTCACCCCCGATCACACCGCCACTTTGGCCGACAAGCTTGGCGTGACGGAACGCGAAGTGACGGAAATGAACCGGCGCCTCACCGGTCCCGATGCTTCGCTCAATGCGCCACTCCGTTCGGAGTCCGAAAGCGAATGGCAGGATTGGCTGGCCGACGACACCATGGACCAGGAAACCCGCCTGGCGGAGCGCGAGGAGCGCGGTGACCGGCACGAGGCCCTGTCTCTTGCACTCGACACTTTGAGTGAACGCGAGCGCGACATCATCCAGGAACGCCGGTTGAAGGACGAGCCTGCCACTTTGGAGGAGCTGTCGCAGAAATATGGCGTCAGCCGCGAACGGGTGCGCCAGATCGAAGTGCGAGCGTTCGAGAAGCTTCAGGCTGCGATGCAACCGAAGCAGCTTTCGGCCCCGGCGTAAGTTAAATAAGGCAGAGCGTCTTGGCTCCAGCTTTCTTCCTCCGCGCGGCAAAGCCGCTGGCGGGGGAAGATGTCTTTCGAGGGTTTATTCCGAGAAAGACAGATGGGGGCTAAAATTACTGCCGCTTCGGCTTATCTCTCATCTTGCCTAAGGGTTCGTCTTCATGGTCGAGCCCCTCGCGCGTGTCGGTGTCGTCCACGATGCCGTCGTCGAACATCGCCAGCCCGTCTTCCAGGTAATCCCCCAAAAGCGGCAACCCCAGCAGATATTCCGCCGTGCGCCTGCGGTGTTCCAGGCGCGCGGTTTCCAGCGCAGCGCGCCATTCGGACAGATCGTAAGTGCCGCGCCCCAGCCAGGCCAGCGCCACCAGCTGAATGCGCTCGTCTTCGGGCAGGTCACGGATAGCGCCCAGAAGTTCTTCCCGTACCGGATCGTCCTCCTTGTCGGTCAACACATCGGTGTTGCCGTCATCCGTGGCGTTGGAGCCCTCGTCCGGGTCGGAATCGCTTTCCTTCACGTCATATTCGCGCGCTTTCAGGATGATGAAGCCGAGCTTGTCGGAGGGAATGTCGAGATGGGGTTCCCGAGCTGCGCGCGTCATTTGGTAACGCCTTGTAAATCCTTCACCTTCGCAAAACGCGGCTGCGGCATCGCTGTTCCCTGATTTTCGTTGACGCGAAAACGACCTCCCCCTATATCGGCGGCGGGCCACGCCTCCCCAACGAGGCGCTATCATTCTGGAAGGAATGAATTGACATGACTGATGTGAAGCAACCGGCTGTGCGTCCTGCGCGGCCTTTTTTTTCGTCCGGACCTTGCGCCAAGCGCCCCGGCTGGACCCCTGAAGTCCTGAATAGCGCGCTGGTGGGACGTTCCCACCGCTCCAAGCCTGGCAAGGCCAAGCTCAAGGATGCGATCGAGAAGACCCGTAAAATCTTAGGGATTCCCGCCGATTACCGCATCGGCATCGTGCCCGCCTCCGACACCGGCGCCATGGAAATGGCAATGTGGTCGCTGCTGGGGCCGATGGAAATCGACATCTATGCCTGGGAGAGCTTTGGCGAGGACTGGGTCACCGACACGGTAAAGCAGCTGAAGCTGAAAGCCGCCGTGCACAAGGCCGGTTATGGCGAGATTCCAGACCTCAAAGCCGCCAAGAATCGCGACACCGTGTTTCTGTGGAACGGCACCACCTCCGGCGTGAAAGTTCCGAACGGCGACTGGATCCCCGCGGACCGCGACGGCATCACCATCTGCGACGCCACTTCGGCGGCGTTCGCGATGGAGCTGCCCTGGGACAAGCTCGATGCCACCACCTTCTCCTGGCAGAAGGTTTTGGGCGGCGAAGCGGCGCACGGCATTCTGGTGCTGTCGCCCAACGCGGTGGCGCGGCTGGAAAGCTATACGCCGCACTGGCCGATGCCAAAGATCTTCCGCATGACCAAGGGTGGAAAAGTCGTCGAAGGCATTTTCGAAGGCGAGACCATCAACACGCCCTCCATGGTGGCGGTGGAAGATTATCTTGACGCACTCACCTGGGCGGAAAGCGTGGGCGGACTGAAAGGCCTGATCCAGCGTTCCAACAGCAATCTCGCGGTGCTGGATGCCTGGACAAAGAAATGTGGCTGGGCGGGTTTCCTGGCGAAGGATGCCAAGATCCGCTCCAACACCTCGGTCTGCATCTCGATCACCGATCCCTGGTTCCAGGGTCTCTCCGACGAGGCCAAGGCCGACGCCGCCAAGAAGATCGCCAGCGTGCTGGAGAAGGAAGGCGTGGCGCTGGATATCGCTGGATACCGCGCCGCCCCTCCGGGGTTGCGCATCTGGTGCGGCGCAACCGTGGAAAAAGTAGATCTAGAGGCCCTGACGCCATGGCTCGACTGGGCCTGGTCCAAGGTCAAACAGACCGCCACCGTCTGATCCCGTCCCAGCGCTGCCGATTTTTCAGCGCGCCGGGATTTTCCCTTTCCCGAAATTTCCAACATGGAGCTCTCCATGCCCAAAGTTCTGATCGCCGACAAATTGTCTCCCGCAGCCGTCGCCATCTTCAAGGATCGTGGCGTCGAGATCGACAACAAGCCCGGCATGACCAAGGACGAACTCCTAGCCGTGGTCGATCAATATGACGGCATCGCCATTCGTTCCGCCACCAAGATCACCGCCGACGTGATCAAAGCAGCCAAGAAGCTCAAGGTCGTGGCCCGCGCCGGCATCGGCGTCGACAATGTCGACATTCCCGCCGCCACCGCCGCGGGCGTGATCGTGATGAACACGCCCTTCGGCAATTCCATCACCACTGCCGAACACGCCATCTCGCTGATGCTGGCCTTGGCGCGCGAACTTCCCGCCGCCAACGCCTCCACCCAGGCCGGCAAGTGGGAAAAGAACCGCTTCATGGGCGTGGAAATCACCGGCAAGGTGCTGGGCCTGATCGGCGCCGGCAACATCGGCTCCATCGTGGCGGATCGCGCCAAGGGCCTTAAGATGCGGGTTGTCGCCTATGATCCCTATCTTTCACCCGAACGCGCCCAGGATCTGGGCATCGAGAAGGTCGAGCTCAATGATCTGCTCGCCCGCGCCGATTTCATCACCTTGCATGTGCCGATGACGCCGGAGACCAAGAATATTCTTTCCGCCGAGGCCCTGGCCAAGACCAAGAAAGGCGTGCGCATCGTGAATTGCGCCCGCGGCGGCTTGATCGACGAGAAGGCGTTGAAGGCGGCGCTTGACTCCGGCCATGTGGCGGGCGCGGCGCTGGACGTGTTCGAAGTCGAGCCCGCCAAGGAAAATGCCCTGTTCGGCAATGAGAAGGTCGTTGCGACGCCGCATCTTGGCGCCTCCACCACCGAGGCGCAGGAGAATGTGGCGCTGCAGGTGGCCGAGCAGATCTCCGATTACCTGCTGACGGGCGCCATCACCAATGCCCTCAACATGCCCTCCATCTCCGCCAGCGAGGCGCAGAAGGTGGGTCCTTGGATTTCGCTTGCCTCCAAACTGGGCGCGTTCGTGGGTCAGCTCACCGACACCAGCCTGGAAGCAATCGAGATTGTCTATGAAGGCACCGCGAGCCAGCTCAACACCCGTGCTTTGAGCCAAGCCGCACTGGCCGGGCTTCTCAATCCGATCCTCTCGGGCGTGAACATGGTCAATGCGCCGCTGGTGGCCAAGGAACGCGGCATCAAAGTCAGCGAAGTCCGCCGCGGCCAGGAAGGCGCTTATGAAGGTTACATGAAGATCACGGCCACCTTGGCCGGCGGCTCGACCCGCCGCGTCGCCGGCACGGTGTTCTCCGATGGCCGCCCGCGTCTGATCCAGATCAAGGACATCAATCTGGATGCCGAGTTCGGCCGGCACATGCTCTATGTGGTGAATGAGGACAAGCCGGGCTTCATCGGCAAGTTCGGCACACTTCTGGGCGATTCCAAGGTCAATATCGCCAACTTTACGCTGGGCAGGAGCGCGCCGGGCCAGGACGCCATCGCCTTGATCGAAGTCGATGGCCAGGTGCCGGATGCGGTTGTCGAACAACTCACCAAGCTGCCGCTGGTGAAGATGGCGAAGGCTTTGGCTTTCTAATTTCCCCCATCTGTGCGGCACGCGGGCAAGCCCGCTACCGCACATCTTCCCCCGTCAGCGGCTTCGCCGCACGGGGGGAGAAAGACGGGCAAGCTTCGACAGAGATTTGCGAAGGGCGCCGGCGATGGCGCCTTTTTATTGAGCTTCGGAGTCTAGCTTCGCCATCCGACGCAGATGGTGATCGGGCGAGCCATAGAGCG
>DATNGI010000144.1:0-33492 GCA_035605955.1 Rhizomicrobium sp. | reverse complement strand
AGCTCGATTTCTGGAAGATCGCCATGCGGCCAGGTAAGCCCCTGATCTTCGGGAAATTCGGAGATACGCCGTTCCTGGGGCTTCCCGGCAACCCCGTTTCGACGCTGGTCTGCGCGCTTCTTTTTCTGCGTCCCGCCATCTCAGCGATGTTGGGCGGACCCACAGCCTATCCGCTACGCGCAGCGTGTCTTGCTGGCACCTTGCCGACGAACGATGCGCGCCAGGATTATCTGCGCGCCACGCTGGAATGGCGTGATGGCCAATGCTGGGCACGGGTCTTCGACCAACAAGACTCTTCGATGTTGAGAATTTTCAGCCAGGCCGACGCCCTGATCGTGCGAAAACCGCAGGCGCCACCAGTGCTGGAGGGCGCGATGGTCGAGTTCATCACCTTAGAATGAAAGCGGCAGCCCCATGGGCCGCCGCTTCATCAAGTCCGCCTAGAACTGAATCCAGACGCCGCCCTTCCAATAGCCGCGGCCATCATGCTCATGCCAGCGGTAATGGTCGCGGTCGCCCCATCTCCAATTGTCGTCATGAATTATCAGGCCGAATGTCGGTTGATAGTCGTAATGTTCGCGCACATGCCAGCAATCGCCATCGCGATTGCAGACGATCTCGGCCGACGCCGTGGTGGCCGCCGCCGCAAGAGCGCCTGCTCCGATGATCGTGGCCAGGATGAGTTTTTTCATGGTGGGTTCTCCCATTCTGGGTCAAAGCCGCCTCTAGGCATGAGAACCCAGTTCCATGCTGTCTGTTCCGGTCCCTTTCCGCTGGTTGACGGGGTATTGGAACTAAAGTAGAACGATTCTCCATGTTTCGGCTTTGTTCGCACTGATTTGGCAGCAAAGCCTGAAAAAACCGCCGGGATGAGCCCGGCCCCGAAAGGACATGGCCGATGCTGACCCGAAAGCAATATGAGCTGCTGCTCTTCATTCATGAGCGCATCCGTGAATCGGGTGTTCCGCCCTCTTTCGACGAAATGAAAGAAGCGCTGGACCTGAAATCCAAATCCGGAATCCATCGCTTGATCACGGCGCTGGAAGAGCGCGGGTTTCTGCGCCGGATGGAAAAGCGGGCGCGGGCCCTAGAGGTCGTGCGCCTGCCCGAGAATGTGGCCGAAACCGCCAGACCCGCCACCACGCGCAGCCAGGCCCAACGTATCATGCCTTCGGCGCGGCATGGCCGTTCCGAGATCCGCACGCCCGATCCCCGGCACAATACGCCGCGCCGCGCCATGGGCGGACGGAGCAGCGCGCCACCGATCCGCGCCACAATGCGCCACGCCGCGCGATGGGCGATGGCGAAAGCTCCGTCAATGTGCCGCTGGTCGGCCGCATCGCTGCCGGCACGCCGATCGAGGCTTTGCAGAACCGCATCGCCGATGTGCCCGTGCCGGGCGGCATGGTGAGCCGCGGCAATCATTACGCACTGGAAGTCACCGGCGACTCCATGATCAACGCCGGCATCCTGGATGGCGATACCGTCATCATCCAGGAAGCCGACAGCGCCACCACAGGCGAGATCGTGGTCGCCCTGGTCGATGACAATGAAGCGACCTTGAAGCGGCTCAGGCGGCGGGGCGATTCCATCGCGCTAGAAGCCGCCAATCCGGCCTATGAGACGCGGCTTTACGGTGCCGACCGGGTCAAGGTGCAGGGCAAGCTGGTGGGACTGATCCGTCGTTATTGACGGTTCACCGCGACCCAGGGCCGTGCCCCGCGAACAATATCGATGCTTGTTGCCCGTAAGGGGGAAAGCGTGATGGCGTAGCCGCCCGCGGCAGAGATTTTGCGTGCGTCCAGAACAAGCCTGGGACCTTGGCAGGAGAAAGCGGGCGCGGCGCTTATTACGGTGTCGGCTCGGGCGCAATCTTGCGTCAAAGCTTCCGGCCGCCAGCCCATCGCAATCGTCAGACCGCCCCGACCTGCGACACAACCAAGTCCGTCACAGCGCGTATCCGCAAGACCCACTGCGTCGTGCCAGTCACGAGCATCGCCATCGCGCACCAACCAGCGCGCCGCCGCGAAGTGATCCCGGGGCGGATTCGGAAAATGCAGCAGGCCTTCGTCGCCGCGTATCGCGACCGTTCTGGCATCTGCGGCAATGAAAATGTCCGGCTTTTGCGCCATCGCCGCCACGGCGATCCCCGCCAAAACACCCGCCATGCCGAACCAGCGCCAGCGCCTACGCCAGATCGCGAGCCATAAGCCGCCGGCCGCGATCAGAATCAGCGCCGCCAGCGGGAAAGCCGGCGTCAGCGTGACCGCGCCCGGCAATTTCGACACAAAGCGGCCCAGCGAAAGCATCATGTCGATGCCCCAACCCATCGCCTTGAGCGGCGCTTGTTCCAGGCCGAATGGCATGGCCGCGACACTGAAGGCGGCCATGGGCATCACCACCAGCCCCATCGCCGGCATGGCGAGAAGATTTCCCAAGACCGCGTAATGCGTGGCCCGGCCGAAATAGAAGATCGCGAACGGCAAGGTCGCCAGGCTCGCCACCAGGCTTGTCACGGCGATGCCGCGCACATGGCGATAGAGCCAACCATGGGGAAGAACCCGTTCCCCGCCCGCCTCCCACTCCGCTACCGCGATCAAACTGGTGACGGCAGCGAAGGACATCTGAAATCCCGGTTCGGTGATCGCTTCGGGACGGACGAGAAGCAGGATGGCCGCCGCCAGCGCCAGGGACCGCATCGAAAGCGCCGGCCGGTCTAGCAGGATGGCGATCAGCATCATCGCCAGCATCACGAAAGCGCGCGTCGCCGAGGACGACGCGCCGCTGATCACCACATAGAAGCTCGCACCGAAGAGAGCGGTCGTCGCGGCCCATTTCTTGATCGGATAGGCGAGCGCCAGAGGCGGAACAGCCGCCAGGATGGCGCGCACCAGCCAGAACAGGCCCGCGCCCACCAGCGCCATATGCAGGCCCGCAATCGCCAGCACATGGGCCAAGCCCGCGTCACGCAGCGCGGCTTCGTCCTCGGCGTCGATGCCGCCGCGCTCGCCGGTGATGATGGCGCTGGCGATGGCGCCATCGCTTCCCGGCAGAACCGCGCGGATACGCGCCGTCAAACGCACCCGCATTTGCTCGACCCCTTGCGCCAGCCGCTCCCACGGATAAGGCGCCCGGGCCAGGGGTGCGATCTCGGGCGCGCCCAAAGCAAAACCTGTCGCGCCGATCCGCGCGAAGAAGGCGGCGCGACCAAAATCGCTGTCGCCAGGCGCAGCCGGTCCTGGCGGCGGCATCAGTTGGGCAGTCAGGCCGATACCGTCGCCGATCCGCACTTTGTCGACGCCAGTCCGAATAAGCACACGGACCCGAACCGGCGGTTCAGAAAGCCGTCCAGAACGAACCTGGTCGATGACGGCGCGCAAACCCGCCCTGCCCCAGTCCAGCGCCACGACCCGGCCGGTCAGATGCGCGATGACCGGCCGCTCCAGGACCGGCGTGGCGATGGAAGCTTCCCGAAGCTTTGCCACGGTGAAGCCCAGCAATAGTGCCGCCAAAAGTGTCAGAAGCGCCCGTTGCCACAGGCCGTCCCGCCGGACCGCGAAAACGACAAGGCCGACAAAGAGCGTAGCGGCCCCCATGCCGGCCCAAAGCGGCGGTTCGATCGGACTTGCAAAATAGAGCGCGGCTCCCGTGCCCAACGCGACGGGCAGCCACAACGGCCAGCGGTGCCGCTCGGCCAGTGCCGCCTGGCGGATTTGGGTCAAAAAAAGACCGCCGACCGCTGCCGCTCGCTTGAGCGTCCATACGCTGTCGCTATGGACCGTTCGACGGCTCGAAATGGTCCCCCGGACCATTTCGTCCGTCCGGGTCGCCGCTCAAGGTCTGTTCTCGCGGGGAGCCGTTTGCTAAAGGGTCGCCACCATGACCCAAAACAAAAAGCCTGTCCTGCGCTTTGCGCCCTCACCCACAGGCATGCTCCATATTGGCGGCGCCCGCACCGCCCTGTTCAACTGGCTTTATGCCCGCCACACCGGCGGTACCTTCCTGCTTCGGATCGAAGACACCGACCGGGAACGCTCCACGCCCGAGGCCGTGGCCGCCATTTTGAACGGCATGGAATGGATGGGGCTCGATTGGGACGGCGAAGCCCTTTACCAGTTCGCCCGCGCACCTCGTCACCGCGAAGTGGCCGAACGGCTTTTGGCGGCCGGCAAAGCCTACCGCTGTTACGCGACGGCGGAAGAATTGAACGCCATGCGCGAAGCGCAGCGCGCTGCCGGTAAGCCTATTCGCTATGATGGCCGCTGGCGGGACCGCGATCCTGCCGAGGCCCCCGCCGGTGTCCCCTTCGCGGTGCGGCTTAAGGCGCGCAACGACGGCGAAACCATCGTGCATGATCTGGTGATGGGCGACGTCCGCTTTGCCAACGACCAGTTGGACGACATGGTGCTGCTGCGGTCGGACGGCACGCCCACCTATATGCTGGCGGTGGTGGTCGACGATTTCGACATGGGCGTGACCCATGTGGTCAGGGGCGCGGACCATCTCAACAACGCCGCCCGCCAGCTCCAGATCATCGAGGCGATGGGCTGGCCGATCCCCACTTACGGCCATCTGCCGCTGATCAACGGCCCCGACGGCCAGAAACTATCCAAGCGCCATGGCGCGCTGGCGGTCGAGGCCTATCGCGACATGGGCTATCTGCCCGAGACCATGCGCAATTACCTGCTGCGCTTAGGCTGGAGCCATGGCGATGAGGAGATCATCTCCACCGAGCAGGCGATCGAATGGTTCGATTTCTCCGCCGTGGGCAAGAGCCCGGCCCGGATGGACTATAAGAAGCTGGACAATCTCAACGGTCACTATATCCGCGAAACCTCGGACGACGCCCTGGTCGCCGAGCTTGCCGCTTTTGCCGGGCGCCTGACCCCGCCGCGTATTCTCTCCATGATGGCGCGCGAACGGCTCAAGACCGCCATGCCGTCACTGAAGGAGCGGGCCAAGACTTTGGTGCAACTCGATCAGGGTGCGGAATTTCTGTATACGGACGGTCCCCGGGACCTGGACCCCGCCGCCGCCAAGATCCTGGCGCCGCAAGCGCGGGCCGTGCTCGCCCGCACTCTGCCCCAACTGGAAGCGACCGACTGGAGCGGACCCAAGCTGGAAGAGGCCGCCAGAAACTTCGCCGAAACCCAAGGCTTGAAGCTTGGCGATGTCGCCCAGCCGCTTCGGGCGGCGTTAACCGGCAAAAGCGCCTCCCCGCCCGTGTTCGAGATGTTGGCACTGCTCGGGCGCGAAGAATCCCTTCTACGATTAAGGGCTTATGCCGCCTGAAGAAAAAAAGCCGGCAGAGACGCAAATTAAGTGACGTAATAAGAAATCCCCGCTTATATTGCAGCGCAAGATAACCGGGAAATTGGGGAGTTAAGGATGCGCGAGAGCAAGATCAAACAGACCGGAACCGCGAATCTGGCCTACCAGGGCAAGACCTACGAGTTCCCCACCTATGCCGGCACACAAGGTCCCGATGTCGTCGATATCCGCAAGCTCTACGACCAGGCGGACATCTTCACTTACGATCCGGGCTTCACCTCCACCGCCTCCACCGAGTCCAACATCACTTTCATCGACGGCGACAAGGGCGTGCTGCAGTATCGCGGCTATCCCATCGCGGACTTGGCGGAACATTCCAGCTTCCTGGAGACCTGCTATCTGCTGCTGTATGGCGAGTTGCCGACCAAGACGCAGATGGACAAATTCGATTACGCCATCACCCACCACACCATGGTGCATGAGCAGTTGGCGACCTTCTTTCGCGGCTTTCGGCGCGACGCGCACCCGATGGCGGTGATGTGCGGCGTGGTGGGGGCGCTCTCGGCCTTCTATCACGATAGCACCGACATCAACGATCCGCGCCAGCGCGAGATCGCCAGCCATCGCCTGATCGCCAAGATGCCGACCATCGCGGCCATGGCGTTCAAATATCATGTCGGCCAGCCCTTCGTGTATCCGCGCAACGATATGGGGTACACGGAGAATTTCCTGCGCATGTGCTTCTCGGTCCCCGCCGAGGACTACAAGGTCAACAAAGTGCTGGCCAAGGCGCTGGATACGATCTTCATCCTGCATGCCGATCACGAGCAGAATGCATCGACTTCGACGGTGCGTTTGGCGGGTTCGTCGGGCGCCAATCCGTTCGCCTGCATCGCGGCCGGCATCGCCTGCCTCTGGGGCCCCGCGCATGGCGGCGCCAACGAGGCGGCGCTCAAGATGCTGGAAGAGATCGGCACCGTGGACCGCATCCCTGAATATGTGAAGCGGGCCAAGGACAAGAATGACAGCTTCCGCCTGATGGGCTTCGGACACCGCGTCTACAAAAATTACGATCCGCGCGCCAAGGCGATGCAGATTCAGGCTCATGCGGTGCTGGACGAACTGGGCCTGCATGACGACCCGCTGCTGAAAGTGGCGATCGAGCTGGAAAAGATCGCGCTTCAGGACGAGTATTTCGTCGAGAAGAAGCTCTATCCCAATATCGACTTCTATTCGGGCATCACGCTGAAGGCGCTGGGCTTCCCCACCTCGATGTTCACGGTGCTGTTCGCGCTGGCCCGCACGGTGGGCTGGATCGCGCAATGGAAGGAGATGCTGGAAGACCCGCACCAGAAGATCGGGCGGCCGCGGCAGATCTATACTGGCCCTACCGAGCGTCGCTATGTGGCGATGGACAAAAGGAAGTAGAGCTTAATTTATAAACTCCAAAAGAACACGGGCGGCGCGCAAGGAAGGAGCTTCCTCTCCTTCCCCCAGGCGCCGCCCGAATTCGTTCATGGCATCGATTTGGGCCATGCGCGCGGTCGGGTCACGGAACAAGCGCTCGACCTCTGCCGCCAGGACTTCCGGTGTTGCCTCATACTGCTTGAATTCCGGCACGGCGCGGCGCTGGAGTAGGATGTTGATCAGGGTCATGTAAGGCGCCGTCATCAGCCAATGGGCCAGGGCAAATGTGAGCCCGCCCACGCGGTAGGCGACCACCATGGGTATGCGCGCCAGCGCCAGTTCGGCCGTCACCGTGCCCGACGCCGCCAGCGCCACATCCGCGGCATCGAAGGCGGCGAATTTGTTATCCTCGCTTTCCAGAATATGCAGCGGCGTTGGCCAGGCGGAAGCCGCCTCGCGCACCCGCCTGGCCACATGCGGCACGGTGGGAAGCATCGTCACCAGGCCCGGAACTTTTCGCGCCAGCAATTCCACCGCCGCGCGGAAAACCGGAAAGATGAAGCGGATCTCACTGGTCCGGCTTCCCGGCAAAAGCGCCAGAACGGGCGCATCCGCGCCAATGCCCAGCCGCGAACGCAGCGCCGCGCCGCCCGTCATCCGCGCCCGCCGCTCGATCACGGGATGGCCGACAAAAGCGGATCGAAGTCCATATTTTTCGAAGAACGGCACTTCGAACGGAAACAATGCGAGAATGAGATCGAAGTAACGGGCCATCGCCTTGGCACGGTAGGCGCGGCTGGCCCAGACCTGGGGCGCGACGTAATTGACGGTGCGGATCGAAGGATCCCGCCGCTTGACGGCGCGGGCAATGCGATGGGTGAAATCGGGACTATCGATCACGACCAAAGCATCGGGACGGATGGCAACGGCATAATCCGCCGCCTGCTTCACCCGCGCCAGGATGCGCGGAATGGCGGGCACGACTTCGCGAAGTCCCATCACTGCCGTGGCATCCAGCGAAAAAAGGCTTTGCAGGCCTTCGCGCGTCATGGCGGGGCCACCCACGCCCACGATCTTCACCCGGTCGCCGGCCAGTTGCTTTAGGCCCGACATCAATTGCGCGCCCAACTGATCGCCAGACGGCTCGCCGCAGACCAGCATCACGGTGCGCATCGCCGTCACGGCAGGACGCCCACCACGAAAAGGCCAAGCCGGTCGGCTTCCGCGGCCACGGCGCGCTTATCCACGATGAGCGATTTGCCGGCTTCCAGCGCGATGCCGCCAAGCCCCACCTCGGCGGCACGGCGCACCGTCTCTGCGCCGATCACGGGCATGTCGGTCTTGGCATCCTGGGTCGGCTTCAGAGCTTTGACCAGAACGCCCCGTTTCTTGTCCCGCGTGCCGCGGAGATTGTCGCGCAACTGCGCGATACGGGCGATCATGGCATCGGTGCCTTCGGCTGCCTCGACCGCCAGCGCCAAGCCTTCGCACACCGCCGCAGCCTGCCCCACATCCAGCGCGCCCAACGCTCGCACGATGGCGAACGCGCGCGCGATGTCGGCTTTGTGATCCTCATTGGGCACAAGGCGGCCGAGCGCGCCCTCCCGCGCCACCAGCCCCGGCGCAGCTTCAGCCACACCCACGGCGCGGAAACCTTCGCTTTCGAACAGATTCGTCAACACCCGCAAAAGCGCGTCATCACCCTGACGCGCCGCCGCGATCACCCGCGGCAGCACCATAACACCCTTGGCATCGAGCTTGAGTTCGGAAAATTTCGGCCGCTCCACCCGCCCCGCCAAAAGCACCTCTGTGGCGCCTGCGTTTTTCAACGCCTTGAGCGCGTGCCCGGGCTCGCCCAGCGCCACCATCGTGTTAGGAAAATCCGACGCCCAATCGCCGCACATGCCTCTGAGCGCCACCACAAATACGCCGCGGCCTTCGGCGCGAACGCTTTCGGCCACCGCGCGGGGCAGATCGCCGCCGCCTGCGATCAAGCCCAGCGTCATTCGCTGTCGCCGCCGCGACGGCGCGCGGTGCAGAGATTTTGCTTGGCGGGCGCCAGGATGAAATCGGCGACCTCCGCCACCTCTTTGACTTCGTGAAACAAAGCCCGAACTTCGGCGGCCCGGCTTTTGACGTCACCCTCGCCGCCATAAAAAATCGTCCGGAAGGCGCGGCGCAAGGCGTTGATGGCCTCACGCGACAGGCCCCGGCGCTTGAGCCCGATCAGGTTGAGCCCTGCCAACTCGGCATGGTCGCCGAACGCCATGGCATAAGGGATCACGTCGCGATTGACGCCGGTCAAGCCACCGACCATGGCGCCCTTGCCCACGCGGCAGAATTGCTGAACGGCCGAAAGGCCGCCAAAGATTACGCCGTCGCCGATTTGCACATGGCCGCCCAGCGCCACGGAATTGGCGAAGGTGACATCGTCGCCCACCACACAGTCATGGCCGACATGGCTGTTGGCCATGAAGTAGCCCCGGCTGCCCACGATGGTGACGCCCTTGTCCTTGCGGCTGCCGCAATTCATCGTCACCAATTCGCGCAGCACACAATCGGCGCCGATCTCGAGCCTGCCCTCGGGAAAATCATTGCCCCGGATCTGGCCTTCGCCTCCCAGCACCGCGCCTGGGTGAGCTACGGTTCGTGCGCCGATCTTCGTCACGCCTTTCACGACCACATAGGAAAGAAGCCGCACGCCCTCTTCCAGCACCACGCGGGAACCGACATGGCAGAAGGGACCGACCTCTACCCCCGCGCCGAGGCGGGCGCCGCCCTCAATCAGGGCTGTCGGATGGATCATGGCTGACGTCCGCGCCGGCATGGATGGTGGCGCTGAATTCTGCTTCGGCGCAAAGCGCGTCGCCGACATAGGCCTGGCCGCCGAAACGCCAGACCGGTCCCCGCTGGCGGATCGCCTTGACCGGCATGCGCAACATGTCGCCGGGATGGACGGGCTTTCTGAAGCGCGCCTTCTCGATGGTCATGAAATAGACGATGTCCTTGTCGCGCTGGAGCCCCAGGCTGTGCATCACCACTGCGCCCGCCGTCTGCGCCATGGCTTCCACGATCAAGACACCGGGAAAGACCGCATAGTCGGGAAAATGGCCTTGAAAATAGGGCTCGTTGATGCTTACGGCCTTCCAGCCGGTGGCGCTTTGCATCTTCACGATGTCGGTCAGCCGCTCCACGAACAACATGGGTGGCCGATGCGGTAAGAGCTTCTTTATCTGCGCCACATCGAGGGTCACTTCAGTCATCGCCGTCCCGCTTGCGGCGCCGGACGAGCTGGCTGACCGCGTGAATCTCCCTTAGCCATTCTCTTACAGGCTTTGCGGGAACCCCGCCATAATCCTGGCCGCCCTCGATCTCCTGCCCCGAAACCATCGCGCTACGGGCGGCGAGCCGGGAACCGGGACCGATACGGACATGATCGGCGATGCCCACCTGTCCGCCCAAAACCGAGAAATCCCCGACGCTGGAGCTGCCCGCGATCCCCACCTGCGACACCAGCACCACATGCCTGCCGATCTGCACATTGTGGCCGATCTGGACCAGATTATCGATCTTGGCGCCCTCTCCGATCACGGTATCGCCCATGGCGCCGCGATCGATGGTGGTGCCGGCGCCGATCTCCACCCCGTCCTGAATGATCACGCGGCCCAGCTGCGGGATCTTTTCGTGTCCCGCCACGGAGGACGCAAAGCCGAAACCGGACTGCCCGATCGCGGCTCCTGGCAGGATGGTCACGCGATCGCCAATATAAGCGTGGCTGATAGTGACATTGCTGCCGATCTCGCTGCCCTGGCCGATGGCGACGCCTGCGCCTATGACCGCATTGGCGCCGATGCGGACATTGTCTCCGATCTCCGCGCCCGGGCCGATCACGCTCCCCGGTCCCAAGATCACGCCGCGACCGATCCGAGCGTTCGCCGATACCGCTTCGCTCTGCGCCCAAACCGGTTGAGATGTGTCCGGATAGAACAGGCAAGCCACCGTCGCAAAAGCGTGCGGGACCGAATCCACCGGCACCAAAATCGCATCAGCCGGCGCCTTGCGGCCGGAAAATTTCGTGGGCACCAGACAGACGCCGGCCCGGCTTTCCTCAAATGCCGCCGCCATGTCGCGGCCGCCGGCATAAAAGCTCAGATGCGACGGGCCCGCGCCTTCCAGGCCGGCAAGGTCGGCGACCATGAAAGCCGGGTCGGCGCCTTCCGGCAGTCCCACACTCAACCGCGCGCAAATCCCGGCCAGATTATGCGGGCCGCGATTGTCGTAGAAGCGGGGATCAGCCATCGGAAATGCTGCGCGAGCGCGCTCCTATTTCTGGCCCGGCGCGGGTGCCGTGGCCAGCGTGACTTTCAGGCTGGGCAGTTTCTGGTCCAACTGTGCGACCGCGGCCTGAGTGATATCGAAGGCTTTGACCGCGTCGGGCGAGGCAAAAACCACCGCGTTTTTGTCCAGGATCATATTGGCGCCGCGCTGCTGCATGAGGCCGTTCAAGATCGGCTCCAGTGTCTGGGCGATAGTCTGCTGCGCTTTCATGAAGCCGCCCTGGATAGCCGCCTCGCGCTTTTGCGCAGTCGCTTGCATGCCTGCTTGCTTGGCTTCGAAAGCCTGAACTTTCTTCTGCCTGGCGTCGGCGGCCAAAATCGCGACCTGCTGCTGCAATTGCTGCGCCTCGGTCTGCAGCGCCTTTTGCTGTCCGGCTATGTCGGCCTTGGCCTGGTCGGCATAGGTCTGGACCTGCTTGGCGACATCCTGTCCGACTTTCGACTGGCGCAGGATGGCCTGGCGATCGATCAGGAGAATGCGGGGCTGAACCTGCGGCTGCGGGGGTGGACCGGCGGCCAGCGCTGGCTGCGCCGCGGCGGCCAGAAGAGCGAGCGCGAAAAGGGTCTTTTTCATCGTCTTAGAATCCTGTTCCAGCGGAGAAGTGGAGAATCTGGGGCCTATCATAACTTGTCTTGACGTAGGGAAGGCCCAAATCGATCTGCAAGGGTCCAAAGGGAGAACGCCAGCCAAAGCTCAAGCCTGCCGACGCCCGGAAGGCGAAATTGTCTTTCACGCAAGAGGTTTGCGTGCAGGCCCGGATGACATTGTCCACCCGGCCCAGGGTGCCGAAATCGGTGAAGGCGGCAATGGAAACGCCATAGCTTTCCGGCAGAAGCGACGGCAGGCGGGCCGACAAATGTCCGATGGCAAAGACATCGCCGCCGATGGCGCCGGTGTTGAGCGGCGCATCCAGATCGCGCGGACCGATGCCGGCGATAGCGAAGCCGCGGAAAGAGTCGCCACCCTTGAAATAGCGGAAGTTGATCGGCACCGAAGCGCCGTCATAACCTTGGATAATGCCAGCCTCGAGCTGCAAGGCATTGATCACCGCGCCGTCGAAGGCGGGCCGGTAGCCTGCGAATTGCGCCTCGGTCTTCATGTATTTCAGATTGCCGCCGAAGCCCGCGAAATCCTGAGAAAGCGAGAAAGCGATGCCGGTGGTCGGCTTGCGGACATCGTCGAGGCTGTTGTAGCCGTAGGTGAAACCGAAGATCGAGCCATAGGCGTCGCCGGCGGCGAGTTGGATCTCCAGCGGCGCATTGCCGAAGGGCATTACTCGGGTGATCTGGTAAGTATAGCGCAGACCCACTGTGGAATATTCCGAGATCGGGAAGCCCAATCTAAGGGTCACGCCAGTGGTATCGCTGGAATAGGTCGCCTGCTGATAATCGACCTGCGATTTGTAGATGTCGAAGCCCGCCGCCAGGGGCCGGTCCAGGAGATAGGGTTCGGTGAAGCTGAAGATATATTGCTTGGCGATCTGGGACACCGACACCGACGCCTTCATGAATTGCGCGCGGCCGAACAAATTCTGTTCGGTGTAGCTGAATTCGCCGGTGAGCTGGCTGACCGAGGAATAACCCAGGCCCAATTGCAGCTGGCCGGTGGGCTGCTCGGTAACGTTGACGGTGATGTCGGTGCGATCGGGCGCGATGCCGGGTGTGTTCTTGACGTCCACATCCTTGAAGAAGCCCAGCGCTCGGATGCGGGTACGCGAGCGGTCCACCAGAACGCGGTTAAAGGCGTCGCCTTCCACCAGCCGGAATTCGCGGCGGATCACCTTATCGAGCGTGCGCGTGTTGCCTTGGATGTTGATCTTGCCGATATAGACGCGCGGCCCCTGCTCGATATCGAAGATCAGGTCGATCGTGTTGTTGTTGCGATTGCGGGCAATGCGCGGATGCACTTCGGCAAAGGCGTAGCCCTTGGTGCCGGCCGCGTTGGTCAAGGAATCGATCGACTTCTGCACGGTCTCGGCGTCATAGACATCGCCGGTGACGACTGGGACCGTCGGGCGGAGCGATTGCGGGGTCAGCTCCTTGATCTTGGAATTGATCTCGACTTTGCCGAACTTGTAGCGGGGACCTTCATTGACGGTGAAGGTGACATAGAAGCTCTTGCGGTCCTGACCGAGCTGCGCCACGGCGCTGACCACGGTGAAATCGGCATAGCCGTGATTGACATAGAAGCGGCGCAGCTGCTCGCGGTCAAAGGCCAGCCGGTCGGGATCGTAATTGTCGTTGCTGGCGAGAATTTTGTACCAAGCGCTCTCTTCGGTGGCGATCTGCCCTTTCAAAATCGAGTCGTCATAGACCTTGTTGCCGACGAAATTGATGCGGGCGACACCGGTGGTGGCGCCTTCCGTGATCGAGAAGATAAGATCGATGCGGTTCTGTGGCCGCTGGATGATCTGCGGATCGACGCGGGCGGCGAATTTTCCGTTGCGGCGATAAAGCTCGATGATGCGGGCGACATCGGCCTGGACGCGGGCGCGGGTGAAGATGCCGCGCGGCTTGATCTGCACCTCCTTGGTGAGATCCTTGGTCGAGACCTTGTCATTGCCCTCGAACACCACCTGATTGACGATGGGATTCTCCACCACCCGGATCGCCAAGGTGCCGTTGTTGAAATTGATCTTCACGTCCGAGAACAGGCCGGTGCCGAACAGCGCCTTCAGCGCTAGATCGACATTGGCGGGGTCGTAGGCGTCGCCTTCATGGATGTTCACATAGGTGAGAACCGTGCCTGGCTCGACGCGCTGGGTGCCTTGGACGGTGATGTGCTGGATGATGCGGGCGGGCGCCTGCGGCTGGGCGGGTTGTGTTGGGGTCTCGGGATTTTGCCGCTCGGCATTGAGCACGGCGGCGCGATCCTCCGCGCCGGGGCGCAGTTGGGCATCCGCAGGCACCGACAACAGCGCCAGACACACGGTCGCAGACGTGGCGCGCAAAGCCGCTCTATGCTTGGCGATGATCCGCATTCCGCCGTCCGGCACTCGTCTCAAATGCGCGCGTCACCGAACCGGCAACGGCCGAGGTTTCAGAAAAGATTCAAGCGGGCGAGGTCGTTCCACGTGGTCAGGAGCACCAGCCCCAGGACCAAAACCAGCCCAAGCCGAAATCCGACGTCCTGGGCCCGCTCACCCAGCGGCCGTCCCAAAACAGCTTCGCATGCATAGTACAGAAGATGGCCGCCGTCGAGCAGTGGAATCGGGAAAAGGTTGGCGAGCCCAATGCTTACGGAAAGTACAGCCACAAGCTGAAGAAGCGCCATGAAGCCGAATATGGCCACCTGCCGCGTCATTTTGGCGATGCCCAGCGGGCCCCGCAACTGATCGGCGCTGGCATGGCCCCGGATCATCTGAGCGACGCCCTGCACCGTGGTGTGCATGATGTCCCAGGTCTCGGTGACCGCCGCCCCGAAAGCGCCAGGCAGGCTGTAGCGCTCGGTCGTGATCGGCGCCGTCGGCGAGGGATGCACCCCGATCACCATGTTGGTTCCCATGTCGCCCAAAACATCGCGCATGCGCGTAGATTTGGGCGTCACCGGGATCGTGAGAGGATGGCCCGCGCGCACCACGGTGATGTTCAGGGTCCGTCCGCCGCTGACCGAGATGATCTGTGGCATCTGCTCGAAATCGGTGATCCGGGTGCTGTCGATGGCGGTGACACGATCACCCGACCGGATGCCGGCCGCTTCTGCCGGGCTTCCTTTCACGACATCGCCGATAATCGGGGCGAGCACGGTGTGGCCGCTGTGATAGATCAGGCCGGTGAAAAGCAGGATCGCCAGAAGGAAATTGGCGACAGGGCCAGCAGCGGCAACCGCAGCGCGTTGCCAGACCGGCTTGGCGGCAAGGGTAAGGACGCGCTCCGCCTCGCTCATACGCTCGGCGGCGGTGTGGTCGGGAAGGCTTGCAGCGTTCGCGTCGCCGGAAAATTTCACATAGCCGCCAATGGGCAGCCAGCTCACCTTCCAGCGCGTGCCGCTCTTGTCGTTCCAACCGAAAATCTCCCGCCCGAAACCGACGGAAAAGACATCGACTTTCACGCCGCACCAGCGCGCCACCACGAAATGGCCAAGCTCATGGAAGAACACCACCACTGTGATGACAAACAGAAAGGCGGGCAGACCGAGCGGTGTCCAGGCAATCAGATTGTGCAGGGCGTCAAACATGAACTCTCCTCATAACCCCACCCGCTGACATATCTCCTCCGCCAGGACACGCGCGCGCGCGTCGGTCCCCAAAACTGTGCCGAGATCCGCGGCGAAACCGTTGGAACCCTGTCCCGCATCGGCATTCAAGGTTTCGCCCACCACTTTGGAAATATCAAGGAAACCTATGCGGCGATCCAGAAACGCCTGAACCGCGATTTCATTGGCGGCGTTCAATACGGTGGGCGCCAATCCGCCGGACCGCATAGACTCGATGGCGAGATTCAAGGCTGGGAAGCGGTCATGGGCCGGCGCCTGGAACACCAATTGCCCCAACTTGGCGAGGTCGAGCCGTCGCGAAGGCGAAGCGATCCGCCGGGGCCAGCCCAATGCATGCGCGATGGGCGTGCGCATGTCAGGCGCCGACAGATGCGCCATGGTGGTGCCGTCGCTATAGCCCACCAGGCAATGCACGATGGATTGCGGATGCACGACCACGTCCAGCTTTTCGGGAGGCAGCGCGAAGAGGAAATGCGCCTCGATCAGCTCCAGGCCCTTGTTCATCAAGGTGGCGCTGTCGAGCGAGATCTTGCGGCCCATCGCCCAATTCGGATGTGCCACCGCCTGTTCCACTGTGGCGACGCGCATCTGTTCCAGCGGCCATTCGCGGAACGGCCCGCCGGACGCGGTGATGGTCACGACATCCACTTCGCTGGCGTCGCCTGAGCCCAACACCTGGAAAATCGCATTATGCTCCGAATCCACCGGCAAGACCGACGCGCCGGACCGTTCCAGCGCCTCGCGGAACACTGCGCCCGCCGCCACCACACATTCCTTGTTGGCCAAAGCCACGATCACGCCGCGACGGATGGCGGCCAGAGCCGGCTCGATCGCCGCAGCGCCCATGATCGCCACCATCACGAAATCGGATGGCATACCGGCTGCCGCAATCACGGCATCGCGCCCAGCCTCTACTTCGATACCGGTGCCGATGAGGCCGTTCTTCAATTCTTGAAACAGCGCGGCATCGCCGATGACGACCCGGCGCGGCCGCAGCGCGCGGGCCTGCTCGATCAGAAGTTTGACATTGGCCTGGGCCGTGAGCGCCTCAAGCGGAAAGACATCGCCGCCATAGACTTTGCGGGCATGGGCGATCACGTCCAGCGTATTGACGCCGATCGAACCGGTGGAGCCCAGAATGGTGACGCTGCGGTGGATCACGTCTTCCAGCGACCCCTCGAAAGCGCGCGTGGCGGCGATCGGTTTCATGACGCAATCCCGAACAAAGGATTGAAGTGAAAAAGGAACACCAGAACCGCCATCACCGCACCAGCGGCCAAAGTCGAATCCATCCGGTCGAGCACGCCGCCATGTCCGGGTATGAGGCTGCCGGAATTCTTGATCCCGAAGCGGCGCTTGACGAAGCTCTCGAACAGATCGCCGGCATGGGCGGTCGCGCTGAAGAAGAAGGCAAACAGAACGGCAATACCCAGCGATCCGCCCAGGAGCAAGATGTAAAGGCCAAAGATGAGAGCGGCGGTGAAGCTGCCGCCAATGGTGCCGGCCCAAGTCTTGGACGGCGACAATTTGGGGGCCATGCGCGGCCCTCCGACCAGATTGCCGAATATCAAGGCGCCTGTATCCGTCGCCCACACGATCAGAAGCAGACCGATGATCACCAGCGCGCCGCGATGGGGAAACATGCGAAGGCTCACCAGTGCCACGGCGGGAACCCCCAGATAGACCACACCCAGGCCCTGCCAGAGCGGGCTTTGATCCCGGCGGGCGGCAAGAATAACGGCCGCAACCGTCCCCGCAGCCACCAGAAGCAGCGCGATCCAAGCCTGGCGGGTCAAAAGCAGCGTCAGAATGGCGAGCGCTGCGGTAATGGCCGTCAAAGCTATCTCCACACGGCAATCGCGCCCCTGCCCGACCATGCGATGCCATTCGAAGGCCGCCGGGATGATGATTGCAGCCACCAGCGCCCCGAAATATTCCGGCGCGTAAGACAGAGCCAGAATGGCGATGCCGGCCAGTGCAATTCCGAACAGTGGACGGGTGATCCAGTCCATGTTCCAGCGGATGGCGCGATAGCCGGGGGCGTTTTGAGGAGCGCCGCTCACGCTACGGCTTCCGAATTGAGGGCGCCGAAGCGGCGGTCGCGGCCGGCGAAGCTTTGCAAAGCCTTCAGCAATTCGGCGCGGCCGAAATCGGGCCAGAGCGTGTCCACGAACAAAAGCTCCGCATAAGCCGATTGCCAAAGCAGGAAATTGGAAAGCCGCCGCTCGCCCGAGGTGCGGATCACCAGATCTGGCTCGGGCAAGGCGCTGGTGAAGAGCCGGGAGGCGAACAATTCGGGCGTGATGGTTGCGGGATCAAGCCGGCCTTCGGCGGCGGCCCGGGCCAACTCGCGCGCGGCGGCGGCGATTTCCTCCTGGGAGCCATAGTCGAAGGCAAAAGTGAGATTGAGTCCGGTATTCTGGGCGGTGCGGTTTTCCGAATCCAGGATCATCTCATGGATGTCGTTGGCCACGCGCCCGCGATGGCCGATGATCCGCATACGGACATTACGCTCCACCAGCTCGTCCATGTCGCTGCGGAAATAGGTGCGGAAAAGACCCATCAAGGCCCCCACTTCGGCCTTGGGGCGCTTCCAATTCTCGCTCGAGAAGGCGAACAAGGTGAGATTGCCCAGTTTCATGTCGCAGGCGGCGCGCACCGTCTCGCGCACCGCATTCATGCCGGCGAAGTGGCCCGCTTCCCGCGGCAGATGCCGCTTGCGCGCCCAACGGCCATTGCCATCCATGATGACGGCAACATGGCGGGGCAGTATCTGGGGAAGGTCAGCCAGAGGGATGTCCATGCGGTCGCTTATACCTGCATGATTTCCTGCTCCTTGGTATGGAGCATGTTGTCGATGTCCTTGATGTGCGAATCCGTGAGCTTCTGCAGCTCATCGCCCTTGGTGTGATGCTCGTCCTGGCCGATCTTGTGATCCTTCTCCAGCTTCTTGAGCAACTCCATGCCGTCGCGGCGCACATTGCGCACGGCGACGCGGGCGGCTTCCGTATATTTGGAGGCGAGCTTGGTCAGTTCCTTGCGCCGCTCTTGATTCAATTCCGGCAAGGGAATGCGCAAGAGCTGGCCGTCCATCTGCGGATTGAGGCCAAGCCCTGCGTCGCGGATCGCCTTGTCCACCGCCTTGGCCAGGCTCTTGTCCCACACCTGCACCGTCAGCATGCGCGCTTCCGGCGTAGAGATGGTTCCCACCTGCGAGATGGGAACGACATTGCCATAGGCCTCGACGCTGACCGGATCGAGCAGCGCCGGCGAGGCGCGCCCGGTGCGCAGGCCCGCGAACTCGCTTTTGAGGGTCGCGACCGCCCCGTTCATGCGGCGGTTCAACTCATCCTTGTTATATGTGTCCGCCATTGTCCTTCGCCTCGCCCTGAAGCCCGAATCCTAACCCAAACCCCGGCGGAACTTCACTTTTCTTCGATAATGGTCGCCCGGCCCTCACCCCGAAGCACCTTGGCCAACGCCCCCTTGTCATGCAGCGAAAACACCAGGATCGGAATTCCGTTCTCTCGCGAGAGCGAAATCGCCGATGCATCCATTACTGCAAGATCTCGCGCTAACACCTCGTGATAACTCAGAGATTCATATCTCGTGGCGTCAGGATACTTTTTGGGGTCGGCGCTGTAAACACCGTCTACTTGGGTGGCTTTCAGCATAGCGTTGCAGTTCATTTCCGCTGCCCTTAGCGCCGCCGCCGTATCGGTGGTGAAGAAGGGGTTGCCGGTTCCAGCCGCAAAAATCACCACCCGGCCCTTCTCCATGTGCCGAATCGCGCGCCGCCGGATATAGGGCTCGCAGACACTCGACATGGGGATGGCCGACTGGACCCGGCTGGGCAGGCCCGAGCGCTCCAGCGCCGCCTGCATGGCAAGCGCATTCATCACCGTGGCCAGCATGCCCATATAGTCGGCGGTGGCCCGGTCAATGCCCTTGGCCGCGCCGGCCAGGCCCCGGAAGATATTGCCGCCGCCGATCACCATGCAGATTTGGCTGCCGGCCTCGGCCGCTTCCTTCACATCGGCGGCGATGCGGTCGACGGTGGCGATGTCGATGCCGAAAGCGCCATCCCCCATCAATGCCTCGCCCGAGACCTTCAAGAGCACGCGGGCATATTTGGGCGGGCTGGGCATCAACATCATTCCTCCGGAGCACGGCCCGGAGCGCACAGGCGGCCCGGCCGTGCGACCAACATCAACGCGTACCAGCCATCTGTGCGACTTCGTCGGCGAAATCGCTTTCGACTTTCTCGATGCCCTCGCCCACTTGGAAGCGGACGAAGCTTTCGATCGCGATGGGCGCACCCAGTTCCTTGGCGGCCTTCTCGATCACCTTGCCGACCTGAGTTTCGCCATCGATCACGAAGGTCTGGGACAGAAGCACCGTGTCTTCGTAGAATTTGCGCATGCGGCCTTCCATCATCTTCTCGATGACCGCATCGGGCTTGCCGGATTGCTTGGCCAATTCCCATTGGACATTGCGCTCGCGCTCCACCACATCCTTAGAAAGATGCTCTGGCGTGATCGCCAGCGGGCTAGCGGCGGCGATATGCATGGCGAGCTGCTTGGCCAGCGCCGAGAGCTTGGCTTCGTCGGCAGTGGATTTGAGCGCCACCAGCACGCCGATCTTGCCCAACTCAGGCGACGACGCGTTGTGCACATAGGCGCCCACGACGCCAGGATTGACCGACAAGGCCATAGTGCGGCGCACGCTCATATTCTCACCGATCTTGGCCACCAACTCGGTCAGCGTCTGCTGGACGTTACTTGTACCATGCTTGGCGGCGAGCAGCTTGCCCAGATCGCCGCCTTCGGTAAGCGCCAGATCGGCGGCAGATTTGACGAATGCCTTGAACTCGTCATTGCGGGCCACGAAGTCGGTCTCGGCATTGACCTCGACCAGCGCGCCCGAGCCCTTGCCGACCGCCACGCCCACCAGCCCTTCGGCGGCGGCGCGGCCGGCCTTTTTGGCCGCCTTGGAAATGCCCTTCTTGCGCAACCAGTCGATGGCGGCTTCCATGTCGCCACCGGTTTCATTGAGGGCGGTCTTGCAATCCATCATGCCTGCGCCGGTCTTGTCGCGCAGGTCTTTCACCATGCTCGCGGTGATGTTTGCCATTGAGGCCTCCGTAACTTCATTGCCGCAGAAAGCTAAGCTGCTTTCCGCGCGGCGGTGCGACAATCAAACGAGAAAGATCAGGCGGTCGCTTCCTGGGGTACGACGTGGCTGGACGTGTCCTCGATCTCCGCCGCCGCGCCGATATCGACGCCGGCATCGACCTGGCTCTGGCCCAAGCCGTCGATGATGGCGCGCGCCGCCAGATCGCAATACATCGCGATGGCGCGGGCGGCGTCGTCATTGCCCGGGATCGGATGAGCGATGCCGTCGGGATTGGAATTGGAATCCAGGATCGCGGTCACGGGAATGCCCAGCTTGCGGGCTTCCGCGATGGCGATGGCTTCCTTGTTGGTGTCGATCACGAACAGCATATTGGGCAGGCCACCCATTTCCTTGATGCCGCCCAGCGCGCGTTCCAGCTTGTCCTGTTCGCGCAAAAGCCCCAGCAATTCCTTCTTGGTGAGGCCGGACTGTTCCGCCGTGGTCAGCGTTTCTTCGATCGAGCGCAAACGGCGGATCGAATGGCTGATGGTCTGCCAGTTGGTCAGCGTGCCGCCCAGCCAGCGGTGATTCACATAATACTGCGCACAGCGCTTGGCAGCGGTTGCGATCGGCTCGGACGCCTGGCGCTTGGTGCCCACAAACAGAATGCGGCCACCCGAGGCGGCGACGTCGCGCAGCGCCACCAGCGCCTGGTGCAGCAGCGGCACGGTCTGGGTGAGGTCCAGGATATGGATGTCGTTGCGGGCGCCATAGATGAAGGGCGCCATTTTCGGATTCCAGCGTTGCTGGCGGTGACCGAAATGGGCGCCGGACTCGAGCAGTCCACGCATGGAAAATTCTGGCAAAGCCATTGATTCAGTCTCCTTTACCGGTTGGCCAGACGTGCGGGTTACCTCTCTTGATGGTCGCTCCGGCTCACGCCGACGCTCCAGGGAAAGGCACCGGACGGGGAAGCCGGAACACCCGGCCTGGACCCACCCGCGCGTGCGAGATGGCGGGGCTTATACGGTCTGGACCCGGGTCTGACAACCCTGGTTTGCAGCCGGAAAGGGCCATTTCCTGCGGTTCCCATGCTAGGAAACGGCATGAAAAGCCCCATCCGCCCGGTTTTAAGCCAACTTCGCCCCAACGGCATCGTCGCGGTCGCCCATCTGGGCCTGGACCGGCCCGGCCTGATCCCCCTCTGGTTTGGGGAGACCGACCTGGTGACACCGCCCTTCATTCGCCAGGCCGCGGCCAGCGCGCTGGAAGACGGCAAGACGTTTTATGTGTGGGCGCGCGGCATTCCCGAACTGCGCGAAGCTATCGCCGGCTTTCACCAACGCACCTTGGGCCGCCCCATCCATCCTGAGCGGATCACCGTGCCGGGTGCTGCCATGCTCTCGATCGTGATGGCGCTCAACTGCGTGGTGGAGACTGGCGATAATATCGTGATCGTGGCGCCGGTCTGGCCCAACATCTTTCATGCCGCCCAGGTCGCCGGCGCGGAAGTCCGGCTGGTCCGGCTGGACGAGGATTGGCGGCAGGGTCGCTGGCATCTGGATCTCGACAAGCTGTTCGCCCATTGCGACACACGCACCAAGGCGATCTTTATCTCCTCGCCCAACAATCCCACCGGCTGGATGGCAAGCCGTGAGGAACAGCAAGCGATCCTGGATTTTGCGAGGAAGAACGGCCTCGCTATCATCAGCGACGAGGTCTATGGCACCTTGGTCTATGACGGCAGCACGCACGCGCCGTCCTTTCTGCATATTGCGGAGGAGGACGATGCGGTGTTCGTGATCAACTCCTTCTCCAAGCCCTGGGCGATGACGGGTTGGCGCATCGGTTGGCTGACCCATCCGCGCAATCTCGCCGAGACGATGAAGCTGATGTCGCCTGCCGCCAACACCGGCACCACCACTTTCAACCAATATGGCGCGCTGGCGGCGCTCACGCCGGAAGGCGATGTCTTCCGCGAACAATTGCGTCAGCGCTGTGAGAAAAATCGCGGCCTAGTTGCCGATTTCATCGCCCGTCAGAACCGGGTGCGCTGGATCGAACCGGCCGGCGCCTTCTACGGCCACCTGGAAGTCGAAGGTTTGAAGGATAGCCTCGCCTTCGCCAAGGAGATGGTGCTGCGCGCCAATGTCGGCACCGCTCCAGGCTCGGCCTTCGGCTTGGGCGATCCGCGCGACGAGGCTTATGTCCGCATTTGCTTCGCCCGCGATCCAGACGGATTGAGTGAAGGTTTGAAGCGGATCGAAACTGCGCTCGCTTCGGTTTAGACCGCTTCAACCGAAACCACGCCCGGGATCGCCGCAATGGTGCTGCGCAGGCCCGCAGTGACGGCTTGACGCTTGGCGAGTGCGATCTCCACTTCCTCCCCTGGACCGCCCGGCACGATGAAACTCACCAGGCCCTTTCCCGGCTGCGTCAGCTGCGCCGCGATGGATGGCAGCGGCGCCGTGGAATCCAACCGCACCACCATGCCCTCGCCCGCATTGGCCGCCGCCTGATCGAGATCGGCGATGGAGGCGGCGCGCAGCTTCAGCTCGTCGCCATCCCAGTCGGCGCTGGCGGTGATGACCAGGCTCTTACCCGCTTCCAGCAGCGGCCGGCTGGCGGCCAGCACTTCGGGAAACAACATCACTTCATACATGCCGGTGGAGTCGGAGAAGGACACGAAGGCGTACATCTGGTCGTTGCGGCCCCGCCGCTCCGACTTTTTGATCATGGTGCCGGCGAGCCTCGCCTTGAACCCGGCGCGCCGGTCTTCGAGCAGGCTGGCATAGCTCGTGACGCCCAATCGCTTGAGAGCCGCGCCATAGGCATCCAGCGGATGGCCCGAAAGATAAAAGCCCATGGCGCTGAACTCTTCGCTGAGGCGTTCATGCGCCGGCCAATCGGGAACCGAGGTCAGACGCAACTCTTCACCCTGGGCATCGCCGCCACCGAACAGGCTCACCTGGCCGCTTTCGCGCTCCCGCGCCGCGGCCTGGGCCCCGCCCAGGATGCAGTCGGAATTTTCCGTGAGTTGCCGGCGGTTCTTGTTGAGGCTGTCAAAGGCCCCTGCCCGAACCAGATTTTCGAAAGCCCGCTTATTGACCAGCCTGGGATCCACGCGCCGGGCGAAATCGGAAACGGATTTGAACTTGCCGTCCCTCTCGCGCACCTCCACCACATGATCCATGGCCTGGCGGCCCACGCCCTTGACCGCCGCCAGGGCATAGAACACCACGCCCGTATCGGCATCGCAGGCGAACACGGCTTCCGAGCGGTTGATGTCGGGCGGCGCGATCTTGACGCCCAGCCGCTGCGCCTCCTGGCGGAAGACGTTCAGCCGGTCGGTGTTGCCGATATCCAGAGTCATGGACGCGGCCAGGAACTCAACCGGATAATTCGCCTTGAGGTAGGCGGTCTGATAGGCGACCTGGGCATAAGCCGCGGCATGGCCCTTGTTGAAGCCATAGCCGGCGAATTTCTCCGCCTGCTCGAAAATCTGCTCCGCCACCGAGGAGATGATGCCCCGTTCGCCGGCGCCTTTGAGGAATTTCTCCCGGTGCATGATCATTTCGGACGGGATTTTCTTGCCCATGGCGCGCCGCAAAAGATCGGCTTCGCCCATGGTGTAGCCAGCGAGTTCGCGGGCGATGCGCATGACATCGTCCTGATAGGTCATCACACCATAGGTTTCACGCAGGATCGGCTCGAGCAGCGGGTGAAGATATTCCACCGCTTCCTTGCCGTTCTTGCAGGCGATGTATTTGGGGATCGAATCCATCGGGCCCGGGCGATAGAGCGCCACCAACGCCACCAAATCGTTGATATGATCGGGCTTCATCTTGCGCATCAGATCGCGCATGCCCGCGCCTTCCAGCTGGAAGACGCCGATACTGTCGCCCCGGGCCAGCATCTCGAAAGTAGCGCTGTCGTTGAAATCGATGGTCTGGGTGTTGAGGCTGACGCCCCGGTTCTTGAGGTGCTCTTCCGCCTTAGCGATGACAGTGAGCGTCTTCAGTCCCAGAAAGTCGAACTTCACCAACCCGGCTTTTTCCGCGTCTTCATAATCGAACTGCGTCACCGGCATGTCGGAGCGCGGATCGCGGTAAAGCGGCAGGATCTCGTCCAGCGGCCTATCCCCAATCACCACGCCGGCGGGATGGGTCGAGGCGTGGCGATAAAGCCCTTCGATGCGGCCCGTGATCTCGAACAGGCGCTGGGCGATGGGTTCTGATTCCGCGATGGCCTGGAGCCGGGGCTCGCTCTCGATGGCGTCCTTGAGCGCGACGGGCTTGCCCGGCGGGTTGGGGATCAGCTTGGCGATGCGGTCGACCAGGCCCAGCGGCATCTGCAGCACCCGGCCTGCATCGCGTACGGCGGCGCGCGCCTGCAGCGATCCCAGCGCGATGATATGAGCGACGCGGTCGGCGCCATATTTGTCGCGGACATAGCGCACGACTTCATCGCGCCGTTCCTGGCAGAAATCGATGTCGAAGTCCGGCATCGAAATACGTTCAGGGTTGAGGAATCGCTCGAAGAACAGACCAAAGCGCAACGGATCGAGATTGGTGATATCGAGCGCCCAAGCCACCAGCGAAGAGGCGCCGGAGCCGCGCACGCCCACCGGAATGCCCTGACCCTTGGTCCATTTCATGAAGTCGGAGACGATCAGGAAGTAGCCGGGGAAACCCATGCGGTTGATGATCGAAAGCTCATAGGCCAACCGCTCATGATAGACATTCGCCTCGGCGGAGAGCGTGTTGGCGGCCATGCGCCGCTTCAGTCCTTCCTCCGCCTGGAATTTCAATTCCGATTCCGGATCGCGCCCGGATTCCGGCACGAACACCGGCAGGATGGGTTTGCGCTTCATGGGGCGGAAGGCGCAGCGGCGCGCAATCTCGATGGTATTGTCCAAAGCCTCCGGCAGATCGGAGAATTGCACCGCCATTTCCGTCGGGCTCTTGAAGCGATGTTCGCGCGTCAGCCGGCGGCGATCGTCCTGCGACACGAAACTGCCGTCGGCGATGCAAAGCAACGCATCATGCGCTTCGTACATCGCCGAGCCGCCGAAATGCACATCGTTGGTGGCGACCAGCGGCAGGTTCTTTTCATAAGCCATGTCGATCAGCGCGGCTTCGGCGGCGCGCTCTTCCGGTAGGTTGTGCCGCTGAAGCTCGACATAGAGCCGGCCCGGAAACATCACCGCCAGTCGGTCGAGCAAAGCTGAGGCCGCATCACTTTGGCCTTCCAGCAGCAAGGCGTTGACCGGGCCGCCAGGACCGCCGGTGAGCGCGATCAAGCCGTCGGCATGTTCAGCCAAGGCTTGCGCCTTCACATGCGGCCAGTCGCCGGGCTCGGCCTTCAGATAGGCGGCGCTCAAAAGTTTGGTGAGATTTTGATAACCCATCTCATCCTGGACCAGCAGCGGCAAATGCGGCGGCTTCTTGCGGCTGCCCTGCTGCGTCACCGGCGAGGGCACCAGTTCGACCGACAGAAGCGCACCGACGATGGGCTGCACGCCAGCTTTTGCCAGCGTGTCGGCGATCTCATAGACGCCGAACAAATTGTTGGTATCGGTGACCGCGACGGCGGGCATGCCCGCTTCCATCGCCAGCGCGGCCAGCTCTTTGGGCCTGACCGCGCCTTCCAGCAATGAATAGGCGCTCTTCACCCGCAGATGAACGAAAGAAGCCATTTTGCGCGATGTGGTCACAGGCCAAGGCCGATCCGAGGGAATCGCCGCCACTATTGCGCGTCAGGCCCGCCCTGTGCGGCTCCCCGGCCCTCTATCCACAATCAGAAATGGGCGAGAACCGCGTGCGCTCCGCTGGCCAAAACAAAGGAAGACACCATGAAAATGATCAAACCCGTGCCCGCCACCACATCTTTGAGCCACATGATTGCTGTCTCCCGCTTTCTGGATTTTTGTTCTAGTTTAGTTCTCATCATTTGACAAGAACAAAACGAGATCAAATTGATGCCCAGACGGCGCCACGTGGTCCCAGGAGCGGTGGCTGCGGGATACGTCATAAGGACGAAAAGCCGTTAACCATAATTTGTTTCCGGCAAACCGCTTGAAAAGCGAGCCGGAGAGCGGTTCTAGCGGGCCCGTCTAAGCCGGCTGGGGAAGCGCCGTCCCGTCCACCAGCCTGCCCTGCTCCAATACCAGGGCGCGGTCCATGCGGGCCGCCAACTGGAAATTGTGGGTGGCGATTAAGGCCGCCAGACCCTGGGCGCGCGTGATCTCCAAGAGCGCGTCAAACACCCCGCCCGAGGTCCGCGGATCGAGGTTCCCGGTGGGCTCGTCCGCCAGAAGGATGCGGGGCCTATTGGCCAGCGCGCGGGCGATGGCGACCCGCTGCTGCTCGCCGCCCGACAATTGTGCTGGACGATGGCTGAGCCGCGCGCCTAGCCCCAGAAGGCCCAACAGCCGCTTGCCCTCTTCCGCCGCCTGGTCGCGGCTTTTGCCCGCAATCATCTGAGGCAGGATCACATTCTCCAGCGCGGTGAATTCCGGCAGGAGATGATGCGCCTGATAGACAAAGCCGATCATGTCGCGGCGGATGCGGGTGCGCGCCTGCTCTGGCAAATGCGAGGCGGCGGCACCATCGATATAGATCTCCCCGCCCGACGGTTCTTCCAGCAGACCCGCCATGTGGAGAAGCGAGGATTTGCCGGCGCCGGACTGGCCCACCAAGGCCACGATCTCGCCGACCTTCAGCGAGAGATTCAGGTCGCGAAAAATCTCGAGCTGGCCTTCGCCTTCCTTGTAGCGGCGCGAGACATTCTCCAGCCGCAAGATTTCACTCATAGCGCAGAGCCTCGACCGGATCGAGTTTGGCGGCGCGCCAAGACGGATAAAGCGTAGCAAGGAAGGTGAGCACCAGCGCCATCACCACCACCGCAGTGACTTCGCCGGCATCCATCTCGGCCGGCATCTTGGACAGGAAATAGATGGTGGGGTCGAACAGAGTGGTGCCGGTCAGCCGCGACAGGGCCTGCCGGATGCTTTCGATATTGGCGCAGAACACCACGCCGATGACAAATCCCAGAAGGGTGCCGATCACCCCGATGCTGGCGCCCGCGATCAGGAAAACCCGCATCACCGCGCCACGTGAAGCCCCCATGGTGCGCAGAATCGCGATATCGGGCGACTTGTCCTTCACCAGCATAATGAGGCCGGACACGATATTCAGCGCCGCTACCAGGATGATCAAGGTCAGGATCAAGAACATCACATTGCGTTCGACCTGAAGCGCTTCAAAGAAGCTGGAATTGGTGTCCTGCCATGGCACCAGACGCGTGCCTCTCCCCGCCGCCTGCCTTATCTGGGGCAACGCGCTCAAATCCTTGTCCGGATCGGTGACCATCACCTCGATGCCGCTGGCGCCGCCTTCGGAGTTGAAGAAAAGTTGCGCCTCTGTCAGCGGCATGAAGATGAAGCCGGTGTCGTATTGCGTCATCCCGATGCGGAAGACACCCGCCACGGTGTAAGTCTTGATGCGCGGGGTGGTGCCGAACGGCGTCACATTGCCCTTGGGCGCGATCAGTGTAATCGAGCCGCCTGGGCGGATGCCCATACGCTGCGCCAGGCCTGCGCCGATTACCACTTCCTCCCCCGTGTCGAAGCCGTCGAGAGCGCCCGGCGACAGGGTCTTGGAAACAATCGTAAGGCTCTTGAGATCGGCGGGATGAAGCCCACGCACCACCACGCCAGAATTGACGCCATTCTGGCTGGCCATCACTTCGCCATCGACCACCGGCGCGGCCCGGGTGACGCCTGGCACGGCCTTCAGCCGCGCGGCCACCGCGTCATAATCGGGCAAAGGGCCGCCCATCGACTGCACGGTGATATGGCCATTCAGCCCCAGGATGCTTTTCAGAAGCTCGTGCCGGAAACCGTTCATTACCGACATCACGATGATGAGCGTGGCCACCCCCAACGCGATGCCGACCAGGGAGAATCCCGAAATCACCGAGACGAAGCTTTCCTGACGCTTGGCGCGCAGATAGCGCAGCGCCAGCATCCATTCGAAAGGCGCAAACGCCCCGACGTCCCGTGATTCGGCCATGACGCGGGAGGTTAAGGGGGCGGCGATGCGGCGTCTACGTGCTTCTGGACGCCTTGCTTATCGGCGGGGCGCCCCTTAAGCGAAAGCCATGATCCGGGGCGAGACACTGACGGCTTCACGCCGCTTTGAGCTGATTTTTCTGTTCGGCGCCCTGACCGTTTTCACCCCCATCGCGATCGACATGTATCTGCCGGCGTTACCGGCTATCGCGGGCGAATTCCATTCCTCCATCGCCGTGGTTGAACATTCGCTGGCCTCTTATTTTCTGGGCGTGGCGGTCGGCCAGGCGGTGGTCGGACCGCTCTCGGATCGTTTCGGCCGCAAGATCCCGCTGCTGGTGGGCCTGGGTTTTTATGTTCTGGGTTCGGCGGTCTGTGCGCTCTCGCCCGGGCCGCTGAGTCTGGATGCCGCCCGTTTCGTGCAGGCCACCGGCGGCTGCGCGGGATCGGTGCTGGCGCGCGCCTGTGTGCGCGATATTTTTCCACCCGGACAGGCGGCACGCATCTTCGCCCAGATGCTGCTGGTCTTGTCGGTGTCGCCCCTGTTCGCGCCTTTGTTCGGCGGCTGGCTGCTTCTCATCGGGAGCTGGCGCGACTTGTTCTGGATTCAAGGGGCGCTGGCCGCCTTGACCGCGGTGGCGGTGTTCGTTCGCCTGCCGGAAAGTCATCCGGGATCGGACCGCGCGATCCATCCGGTGGCGGTGGTGCGTGACTATATTGTCATCGCGCGCGATCGCCGCTTTCTAGGGTATGTGATGGCCTCCACACTGTCGGGCGCGGGCCTCTATGTCTATCTCACCGGCTGGTCGCATGTGGTGATCGATATCTTTCACGTGCCGCCGCAATATTTCGGCTTCACCTTTCTTTTGAACGGTATTGGCTTGATCATCATTTCGCAGATCACTGCGCGCCTCCTGCATCACCGGCCCGCGCCGCGCCTCCTGTTCTGGGCGCTGGTGGCGCAAGCCGTGTGCGGCGCGCTGACATTGCTCTTTGCCTGGACCGGCTGGGGCGGTTTGTTCGGCTTGCTCCCCTGGGTCTTTCTCTATTGTTCCTTGATCGGCGCGGTCAGCCCCACCGCCTCTGGTCTCGCCCTGATGGGTTTCGGCGCCAGCGCCGGCATGGCCTCGGCCCTGATGGGCATCGTCGTTTATGCCGGTGGCACCATGGCGTCCCTGGCGATGGGCGCCTTCACACCCGGAACGCCGGTGCCTATGGCGGCTTTGATCTGCCTGTGCGGCTTTGCGGCCTTGGCTGCCAATCATTTCTGGACGGCGCCGGTGCTGGAACCGCACGCGCCAACAAGCTAAGACAGCCCGGAATTTCCATTTCGGACCGATCATGCAGCGCGCCTTGAATGTCACCCGTGAACGCTTCGCCGACTGGTACCAGGCGGTGGTGCGCGACGCCGACATGGCCGAGAGCAGTCCGGTGCGCGGTGCCATGGTAATCAAGCCTTGGGGCTGGGGCGTGTGGGAATTGATCCAGCAGGAGCTGGACCGCCGCATCAAAGCGACCGGTCATGAGAATTGTTATTTTCCGCTCTTTATCCCCCTCTCCTTCATCGCGCGCGAAGCCGATCATGTCGAAGGCTTCGCCAAGGAGATGGCGGTCGTCACTCATCACCGGCTGAAACAGATCGACGGCAAGCTTCAGCCCGATCCCGACGCCAAGCTGGAAGAACCGCTGGTGGTGCGTCCCACCTCTGAGACCATCATCGGCGATGCCTTCTCGCGCTGGATCCGGAGCCACCGCGACCTGCCGCTGCTCACCAACCAATGGGCCAATGTGGTGCGCTGGGAGATGCGCCCGAGGCTTTTCCTGCGCACCACCGAATTTCTCTGGCAGGAGGGGCATACCGCCCACGCCACCGAAGCCGAAGCGGTGGAAGAGACACGGCGGATGCTGGAAGTCTATCGTGCCTTTGCCGAAGACGTGTTGGCGATGCCCGTGATCGCGGGCGAGAAGCCAGAGAATGAACGCTTTCCCGGCGCGGTGAACACCTATTCCATCGAAGCCATGATGCAGGACGGCAAGGCGCTGCAGGCCGGCACCTCGCACTTCCTGGGCACTCATTTCGCCGAAGCCCAAAACATCAAATTCCAGGACGATGCCGGCACGCTCACGCTGTGCAACACCACCAGTTGGGGCGTCTCCACCCGCCTGGTGGGTGGGGTGATCATGACCCATGGCGATGACGACGGCCTGCGCCTGCCGCCCGCCATCGCGCCGCGTCAGGTGGTGGTGGTGCCGATGCTGCGCGACAAACCGGAAGATGTCGAGGTGCTCAGCTATTGCGAAAATCTGGTGAAGGCGCTTTCCGGCCTCACCGCTTTCGGCCAGCCGCTGCGCGCTTTTCTGGACATCAAGAAAATCAAATCGGCGGAGAAGCGCTGGAACTGGGTGCGTCGTGGCGCGCCCTTGATTGTGGAAGTCGGACCCCGCGACGCGGCTGCCGGCAATGTCACCTTCATGCGGCGGGACGATCTGCGCGACGGCGACAAGGTGAAATCGATCGTCAAGCCGCGGGTGGATTTCGTGGAAGGCGTCGTTCAGCTTCTCGCGGAAATCCAAGCGGGGCTCTATGCGGAAGCCAAGGCGCGGCTTGATGGCAACATCAAGACCGATCTCACAAGCTTCGACGCCGTCGCGACTTATTTCGGTGAGGACGATGACACCTTCAAAGGCTGGGTGCGCGTCGCGTGGTCGAAACCGACCGGCGCAGCGCTGGAAGCGGCCGAACAAAAGCTCAAAGCGCTCAAGCTCACCATCCGCAACGCGCCTGATGATCAGCCTGAGTCGTTTGGTCGCTGTATTTTCACAGGTGTGGCGGGTGTCGAAGAAATCTTGATCGGGCGGGCATATTGACGCCACAAAGATGTCTGAATCGCCATTTCTGTGCGTTTCTGTGGAACATGTAACCTTCAAATCGCTTTTTTCATTTGGACCTTGCGGTCTGAAAGCTGAAAGGAGCGCATTATGAAGACTCTTGGAAAATATCTTGCGACGGCGGGCGTGACCGCCGCGATTGGCGCGGCCGCTATCGTGGCAAGCAGCGCCCCCGCATCCGCCGAAGTCGTCTGCAACCGCCATGGCGATTGCTGGCATGTCCGCGACCATTATGACTACCGGCCCGAGTTTGGCGTGGTGGTTCATCCGGACGGATGGCGTTGGGGCCGGCATAGCCGTTTCCACTGGCGCGAGCATGAAGGCCGCGGCTATTGGCGTGACGGCGTCTGGATCCAGTTCTAAGATTCAGTTCTAAAATGTGATTACCCCGCCGGGTGACCGGCGGGGTTTTTGTTTCAGCGCGTTTTGGGTGGGCAGGCCGGCTTTGCATTCAACAAGGTGTCCAACGCTTTACCATCCAGCGTGACGACGGGTGCCTGCCCGGCATGCCGCGATCCTCTCTTCAGCGGGACCAGGACGCCATCCGGCACCGGGTTTCTAGCAGCTGGCAGGTCGGCTGGGGCGACAGGATTTCCAGCGACATCGACGCCACCGACATAGTCCGGCTGGTCCAGCCGGGCGTCACATGGACCAGGCGTTCCGTCCGTCAGCAGCCGTTCGGACGGCGCTGCCTCAAGCCCGCCACCCGGCAGGGCAGCAAGAAGCACAAACAGCGCACCTAGCTGCAGTTGTTTGTAATTTTGTTGCGAATGCTGCACTGCACAATTCCCAAAAATTTCGTGACAGGCGGACCCAAAGCACAGTATCAACACACACCTAGAAAAACTCGCTAAGCGAGTCGTGGCTGGTAAAGCGGCTAAGTTCGGGGATGAAAAGCGCCGTGAGGCGGGCAAAGGCCGGAGCATCGCTCCGGCCTTCTGCATTTCAAAGCTCCAACCAGTGAAAGCCGATGGCAAAATAGAAGACCAGCCACAGCACGGCCGCGATGCCGCTCGCCCAGATTGCCTTGCGTTTGAAATGCGCATTGAGCGGCGCACCGGTTTCCGGATCGACCTCACCGAGCCCGATCGGAAGCAGACAGAATAACGTCAAGAACCACAACACGGCATAGGCGCTGAACAGCACCACATAATGCAGGAAGCCGGGAATGGTCATGCCTGCTCCAGCTCGATCAAGGTGCCGACAAAATCCTTGGGATGCAGGAACAGCACCGGCTTGCCATGGGCGCCGGTCCTGGGTTCGGGCGAACCCGCCACGCGCGCACCCTCGGCGAGCAAGTGATCGCGCGCGGCGATGATGTCGTCCACCTCGAAACAGAGATGATGCACGCCGCCTTGCGGATTGCGGGCCAGGAAATTGGCGATGGGGGAATTCTCACCCAAGACCCCCAGCAGCTCGATTTTGCTGTTGGGCAGCTCCACGAAAATGGTGATCACACCATGTTCAGGCTGCGGCACCGGCTCCGAGACCTTCGCGCCCAGCACATCGCGATATACGGATGCGGCCTTGGCAAGGTCTGGCGTGGCAATGGCGACGTGGTTCAAACGTCCAATCATGCTTTCTTGTCCTAGAGGAGCACCACCGTAACACGCGTGACGGGTTTTTTGCCCCAGGCTTCCAGCGCGGCGCGGCGGGCGGCGCGGCGCACTGCCTCGCGCAATTCCTCACTGTCGGTCTTTTTCGGATTGTGGCGGCGCAGCGCTTCGTCAACCACTATGCGCACGGCGCCCTCCACGGCCTGCGGCAGGCCTTCGGCCAGGATGGCGGCATCGGCGGCCGGGCGGCCCTTGCCATCCAGCACCAGAGTGATGGCCAAAAGCCCAGCATAGCTCATGGACCGGCGCGCTTTCGCCAGCCCCTCGCCTTCCGCCACCAGCACGCGGCCGTCCATATGGATGCGACCCGACGGCACTTCGTCGATCAATTCGGCCGGTCCCGGCGCCAGGCGATAGAGCTGACCATTGGCGGGGACCAAGGCTTCCGGCACCTGCAGCGATTTGGCCAATCTGGCATGTTCGGCCATGTGGCGCTGTTCGCCATGCACCGGCACCGCGATCCTAGGCCGGGCCCAGCGATACATCTGCTCCAGCTCGTCGCGCGCCGGGTGGCCGGATACATGCACGAAATGATCCTCTGCCGTCAGCACTTCCACCCCCAGAGCC
>DATNGI010000143.1:0-16315 GCA_035605955.1 Rhizomicrobium sp. | reverse complement strand
CTGGAGGATTTGGGCGACACGCTGTTTACCGATGTGATCCCCAAAGGTATGCCGGAAGAGCAGCTTTACAAAGCCGCCGTGGAAGTTTTGGCAAGGCTGCACAAGGAGCCAGCACCGGCTTTTTTACCCCCTCCGGCCTTCGCTAGCCCGAGGGCCAGCTACGGCCCCATTCCCCTCTTTGTCTATGACGACATCGCCCTGATCGCCGAAACCGATCTGATGCTGGAATGGTTCCTGCCACTGGCGCTGGGGCGCAAGGCTACAGAAACCGAATATCGCGAGCATCGCGCCTTATGGCGTGTGGCGCTAAAGGCCATCGGCGACGACGAACGGGTGTTCGTACACCGCGATTACCACGCTCAGAATCTGATGTGGCGGCCGGAGCGCGAAGGGCTTCAGCGCATCGGCGTGATCGATTTCCAGGACGCCGTGGCGGGAAGCCGGGCCTATGACCTGATCTCGCTGGTCGAGGACGCCCGCCGCGACGTGGCGCCGGACTTGGCCGAGATCGCGACCAACCATTATCTCGCCGCGATAGCGGCGCGCGGCACACCGCTGGACGAAGACCGCTTCCGGGCCGAGATGGCGGTCATGGCGGCGCAACGCAACACCAAGATCGTGGGCATCTTTGCCCGGCTTTACGCCCGCGACGGCAAGCGGCGTTATCTCGGCTATCTGCCGCGCGTGTGGCGCTATCTGGAGCAGGATTTGAAACACCCGCTGATGGCCGGGCTGCGCGCCTGGTATGACCGGACCATTCCCAAGACGCGACGCACTTTGCCAGAACTGGAATCGACATGATCCGTCGCGCCATGGTCATGGCCGCGGGCTTAGGTCTGCGCATGCGGCCCTTGACGCTCGACCGCCCCAAGCCCCTCATCACCGTCCATGGCAAAGCCATGATCGATCACACGCTCGACCGGCTGGTGGCGGCGGGCGTCGAGTTGGCGGTGGTCAATCTCCATTATTTCGGCGACATGCTGCGCGCCCATCTCGCCAAGCGCCATGACATCGAGATCCGCTACTCCGACGAAAGCGAGGCGGTACTGGACACCGGCGGCGGGGTGGTCAAGGCGCTGGCGCATTTCGAAGGCGAGCCCTTCTTCGTGCTCAATTCGGATTCCATCTGGGTCGAGGGCTATAGTTCGGCGCTGCCGACGCTTGCGCGATTGTGGGACGCGGAGCGGATGGACGGTCTTCTGCTTCTGGCTTCCATGGTCTCGTCGCTGGGCTATGACGGCTGGCGCGGCGATTTCCGCCTGTCGCCGACCGGTCATGTCAGCCGCGTGCCTGACCGCATTATCTCGCCTTTCGCGTTTCCCGGCATCCAGGTCGTGCATCCGCGGCTGTTCGACGATCCGCCCGCGCGCATTTTCTCCACCAATGTGATGTGGGACCGCGCCATCGCCAAAGAGCGACTTTATGGCGCACGGTTGGACGGCGTGTGGCTGCATGTCGGCAGTCCCCAAGCACGTGACGACGCCGAGGCGTTCCTCGCCCGGCTGGGACGGGCGTGAGCGGGATCTTCACGATCCATGCCACCGCGCCGTTTGGCGAAACCTTGGCGCGGGGCGTGCTGAAACGCGTGGAGCAACAAGCGCTCGCTTTGCCGCAGACCATCATCTATCTGCCGACCCGGCGCGCGGCGCGCAATTTCGGCGAAGCTTTCGCCCGGGTGCTGGGCGGCGCGGCGCTGCTGCCGCAATTCCGCGCTCTGGGCGACAGCGACGAAGACGATCTCCTCTTTGACGCCCTCGAAGAAGAGCTTGAACTACCGCCGGCGATTTCACCTATCCGGCGCCAGCTTTTGCTCGCCACCTTAATCCGGCAATGGAGCGTTAGTGGCGATGAAACCAGGGACGGCGAACCCATCGGCTTTGCTCAGGCGGCGGCATTGGCCGAGAGCCTGGCTCAAGTGATCGACGATGCCGAGCGCCAAGGCGCCGATCTTTCGCGGCTGGAAGAACTGGCGCCCATGCCTTTGGCCGCGCATTGGCAGGAGGCCAGCCGTTTTTTGATTTTGGTCCGCGATCATTGGCCGCCCTTGCTCGCGGCCGAAGGCGCCATCGATCCGGCGGTGCGGCGCAACCAAGCGCTTCAGCTGACGGCAAAGCAGCTGGAAAGAGACCCGCCGTCCGGACTGGTGATCGCGGCGGGCTCCACCGGTTCGATTCCCGCCACGGCCAATCTTCTGCGGGTGATCGCCGCCTTGCCCAATGGAGCGTTGGTGTTGCCGGGGCTCGATCGCGATCTGGAGGAAAGAAGTTGGCGCGCGCTTGATCCTGGGCATCCGCAATTCGGCCTGAAGCAATTGCTGGACTCCATCGGCGCAAATCGTAGCGCCGTCCGCGACTGGCATGGGCCCTCTCGCGATCCCGCGCGTGAGACTATGCTGCGCGAGACGCTCAGGCCCGCGCCCACCACCGACGCTTGGCGCGCGCTGGCCGACAAGAGCGACCCGCAAATAGCGGAAGGTCTGAACGGCATCACGATGGTCACCGCCGCCGATCCTGCCGAGGAAGCGCTGAGCATCGCCTTGGCGTTGCGCAAGACATTGGAAACGGAAGGCCGCACCGCCGCGCTGGTGACCCCGGACCGCATGCTGGCGCGCCGGGTCGCCAGCGAATTGCAGCGCTGGCAGATCGCCATCGACGATTCCGCCGGCCGGCCTTTGGCGCACACGGCCGCCGGAACATTCCTGTGCCTGTTGGCGGAAGCAGCCGGCGCACATTTCGCGCCGGTTCCTCTGTTGGCGCTACTCAAACATCCTTTCGCGCGCCTGGAACAAGAGTCTGCGGCGTTCCGGCATCAGGCGCGCGCGCTCGACCGCGTGGCGCTGCGCGGAGCGCGACCCGATCCGGGGCTGGACGGCATTGCCAAGGCCATTGCCCGCGCCCGCACCGACGCGCGCGACCCACAAATCGAACGCGCCTGTGATGCATTGGCGGTTTGGTGGCGACAGGTATCCGCCGTCCTGCGGCCGCTGGAAGAGGCCTTCGCGTGCAAGCAATTGCCGCTGGACGATCTCATCGCTGTGCATCTGGGCGCGGCGGAACGTCTTTCTTGCGGCGACGCGCGCGATTGCCCGATCTGGCGCGATGCCGATGGCGAAGCCGCTGCACAGTTCTTCGATCAATTTCGCGCCGGCGCGGCCGGCCTGCCGAACTTCGCGCCGGACGCCTATCCGGCCTTGCTGCACAGCCTGGCGATGAAGACGCCGGTCAGGCCGCGCTTCAACCGGCATCGCGCCATCGCCATTCTGGGCCCGCTCGAGGCGCGACTGCAAAGCTTCGATCTGGTGGTTTTGGGCGGACTGAATGAGGGCGTGTGGCCGCAAGGCGCGCCCGCCGATCCCTGGTTCTCGCGCCCCATGCGCGAGACTTTGGGCTTGGAACAGCCTGAGCGCCGTATCGGTCTTTCGGCGCAAGATTTCGCGGGCCTGGCCGCCAACCAAGATGTTCTTATGACCCGCGCCGCCAAGGCGGAGGGCGCCCCCACCATCGCGTCGCGCTGGCTGCAACGCTTGGCGCAATTGACCACAGGACTGGGCCTGTCGATCGCAGAAGGGTCTTACGCGCACGACATCAGCGCGCTTTCGGCGGTGCCGCCGGCGCTGGCGATCGCTCCACCCACACCCAGACCGCCCCTGGCCGCGCGACCGCGCAGGCTGTCCGTCACCGAGATCGAGACCTGGTTGCGCGATCCCTACGCCATCTATGCCCGGCATGTGCTGAAGCTGCGCCCGCTCGATCCGCTGGACGCGCCTGTGGGACCGCTGGAGCGGGGCACGGCGCTGCATCGGGTGCTGGAACTGTACAAGCAACGCTTTCCCGGCGTGCCGCGCGCGGATGCCTTAGTCCAATTGATCGCTATTGCAGACGAAGTTTTCGCAGGCCTCGCTATCCCGCAATCGGCGTTGGCGATATGGCGACCGCGCTTTCACAATGCCGCGCGTTGGTTTGTGGAATTCGAAAGCGAACGCGCGGCGCAAACCAGCCAAAGCGTATTGGAGATCCGCGGCAGCCTCACCTTCAACGGGCCCGGCGGTGATTTCGTGCTGAGCGGCGTTGCCGACCGCATCGATCTTTTGGCGAACGGGCACGCGGCCATTCTGGACTACAAGACCGGCCAGCCGCCCAGCAACGCACAGGTTCAGTCCTTGCTGACGCCGCAATTGCCGCTGGAAGGCGCGATGCTGAAGGCCGGCGGATTTCCCGGTCTGGGAAAATTGGACGCGGAAGAATTGCTCTATCTGCAACTCAGCGGCGGCGAGGAGGGCGGTCGCGCGCGATCCCTTCCCGATGTGCCGGTGCTGATCGAAAAAGCTCTGGCGCAATTGGCGGCGCGGATCGCCTGGTTCGACGATCCCGCCACGCCTTACCGCTCGCGCGTGCGGCCATTCAGCCGCGAGTCAGAAGGCGATTACGACCATCTGGCGCGGGTGCGCGAATGGTCGGCCGCGGGACGGGAGGAGGCATGAGCGCCGATCTCGCCTCCGACCCCACCATGTCCGCCTGGGTGGCGGCCAATGCCGGCGCGGGCAAGACCTATACGCTGGCAAATCGCGTGGCGCGCCTGCTACTCGCGGACGCTCCGCCCGAGAAAATTCTCTGCCTTACCTTCACCAAGGCGGCGGCAGCGGAGATGCAGCATCGTTTGTTCCGGCAATTGGGCGAATGGTCGATGCTGGCAGACCAGCCTTTGCGGGACCGGATCCGCGCCATCGGCGCCGAGCCGCATGACCTGCCGAAAGCGCGTCGCCTCTTCGCCAAGGCATTGGAGACCCCTGGTGGCCTCAAAGTTCTCACCCTGCATGCCTTCTGCCAGATCGTTCTGACCCGCTTTCCCGTGGAAGCGCGCGTGCCACCCGGCTTTGACGTGCTCGATGAAGCATCCGCCCGCGCCTTGATGGCCGAAGCCCGGCAATCGGTGTTGCGACGCGCCCAAGGAAAAAGCGAGCTTCGCGATGCGATCGGCTTTCTGGCGACGGAACTCAGCGAGAGCCGATTGGGCGACATCCTTGATACAGCGCTGGGCGGCGACCGGCGCAAACTGGATCGCGTCTTTGAAGGCCTGACCGACGAGACGATGGCCGATGCCGTCTGGCAGGGGCACGGGGTTCAGCGCGGCGCCGACCCGGTGCGGGATTTCTGCGCCGGCCTTGGCCGGGAGATTGAGACATTGCGCGCGGCGCGGGATTGGCTTCAGACCGGCGCCAAGACGGATGCCGGTCATGCCGAGCAGGTTTCGCAAATTCTTGCGCAGGAAACGGAAGACAGGCGTTTTCTTTTCTTGCGCGCCTGGCTGATGACCGGCGAAGGCGAGCCGCGCAAGAAGCTGGCGACCAAGGCTTTGTCTGACGCGCGGCCGGACTTGCTCACTTATCTCCTGGATCTGCAGAGCCGCTTCTGTCACGCCGAGGACCGCCGCCGCGCCAGCCATGCCGCACGCTTGGCCGAAGCCTCGCTCCTGGTGATCGATGCGGTGCGCCGGGACTATGCCCATGCCAAGCAGCGCCAGGGCGTGCTGGACTATGACGACCTGATCGCGAAGACACGCGCGCTTCTGGAACGCGCCGACATGGCGCAATGGGTGCTCTACAAACTCGACAATGGCATCGACCATATTCTGGTGGACGAGGCTCAGGACACCAGCCCAGAGCAATGGGCGATCGTGCATAAGCTCAGCGAGGAATTCTTCGCGGGCGCCGGCCGCGAGCGGCTCAACCCGCGCACCATCTTTGCCGTAGGCGACGAAAAGCAGTCCATCTTCAGCTTCCAGGGTGCCGATCCTGCCCAGTTCGATATCAACCGCCAACGCTTCGAACGCCTGGCGGCCCAAGCCGGGCAGCCTTTCGTGGATCAGCCGCTTCTCACTTCACGCCGCTCTGCGCCCGAGATCTTGGAATTTGTGGATCAGGTGTTCGCCGATCCTGGCGCGCGGGCGGGGCTTACCTCGCGCGACCAGCCGATTACGCATGAGGCGCATCGCACGCACGCCAAAGGCGGGATCGAATTCTGGACCGCGCTACCGCCACCGCCCGCCGTCACCATCGATCCCTATCTGCCGGTCGATGCCGAACAGCCGGAAAGCCCGGTGATCCTGCTGGCCCGCCGGGTAGCCGATCAGATTCAGGGCTGGCTCGCCTCCGGCGCCGCCCTGCCCGGCCATGACAGGCCCATCGTCCCGGGCGATATCATGATCCTCCTGCCCCGGCGCGAACCTTTCGGCAGCGAAGTGATCCGCCAGCTCAAATTGCGAGACATTCCCGTGGCCGGCGCCGACCGGGTCATCCTCACCGAGCAGATCGCGGTGATGGATCTGATGGCGTTGGGCTGCTTCGTCTTGCTGAGACAAGACGATCTCAATCTCGCCGCCCTGCTGCGCTCGCCGCTCTGTGCTCTCAGCGAAGAAGAGCTGTTCGAATTGTGCCATGCGCGTTCGGGCACCGTCTGGCAAGCGCTGGATGCGCGAAAGCATGAGGCGTCCTACGCGCGCGCCCATCTCTTTCTGTCGGACATGCTGGCGCGCGCGGACTATATGCCGCCCTTCGAGTTCTACAGCCATGCCTTGACCGGGCTTGGCAAGAAGCACGACCTGATCGCCCGGCTAGGCCCGGAATCCGCCGACATGGTCGAGGAATTTCTGTCCCTGACGCTCGCCTATGAACGGGCGCATACGCCATCGCTGGAAGGTTTTCTGGATTGGCTGGCGCGCAGCAACACCGAGATCAAGCGCGACATGGAGCGCGGGCGCAACGAAATCCGCGTGATGACGGTCCATGGCGCCAAGGGCCTGGAAGCCGACATCGTGATCCTGCCCGACACCACCACCCTGCCCGGTGCCCCTTCGCGCAAAGGCAAGGGTCATCTTCTCTATCACGACGGCAGCATTCTTTTTCCCGTGAAGGACGGCGAGGCGCCTTCGCGCGTGCTGGCAGCGCGCCGCGCCGAGGAAGAGGAAGCCCTGCGCGAGCATCGGCGCCTCTTCTACGTCGCGCTGACGCGGGCGCGCGAACGGCTTTATATCTGCGGCTTCGAAAACCGGCGCGGCGTGGGCGAAGGCTCCTGGTATGCGCTGGCGGAAAAAGCGGCGCGCGCGCTGGGCCGGGAGATCCTCCGCCATGGCGCGACGGGATTGGGCTTCGGCCATGTCGAAAACCGAACCCAACCGGCAGCACCGCCCCGGATCATGGCTCCGGAAGCTCTGCCGGGATGGATGACCCGTCCGGCGCCGCCCGAGCATGTCGTGCCGCGCTTGATCCGGCCTTCAGATGCGCTGGACATGCCCGAACAGCCATCTTTGTCGCCCCTGACAGCGGGGGCCACGCGTTTCCGGCGTGGCAATGTCGTGCATGCGCTTCTCTCCCGCCTGCCCGAGATCGCTCAAGTGGAACGGGAGCAGCGGGCTATCCAATTCGCCCAGAAACAAGGTCTCGCGCCGGGCGACGCACAAAGCTTGGCGCGCGAAGTTTTGCGCGTGCTGGACGATCCGCAATTCGCGCCCGCCTTCGCGACGGGAAGCCGTGCCGAAGTCGCGTTCCTGGCCGATCTCCCAGAACTTGGTCCCGGCGCCCAGGTCAATGGCCGGGTGGACCGGCTGGCAGTGACGGACACGGAAGTTTTGATCCTGGATTTCAAGACCAACCGGCCGCCGCCCTCGCGCGAAGAAGATGTCAGCCCGGTTTACCTTGTTCAGATGGCGCTCTACCGCGCCGCCGCGGCCCGGGTCTTTCCGGGCCACCGAATCATGTGTGCCTTGATCTGGACCGACGGGCCGGCCTTGATGCGCTTGTCGGACGCCCTTCTGGACCGGCAAATGGCCTTGATGCGCCGCCGTCTTGACCCTGAAGGGGGGCATTCCTAAGTAAGGAGGCGAAATAAAGGACAGACCGCCCATGCCCCTGAAAGTATCGGACGCCTCCTTCCAGGCCGACGTGCTGGATTCCAAGAAACCCGTATTGGTGGATTTCTGGGCGGAATGGTGCGGTCCCTGCCGCATGATCGCGCCGGCTTTGGACGAATTGTCCACCGAGCTGGGCGAAAAAGTGACCATCGCCAAGATCAATATCGACGAGAATCCCCATGTGCCCACCAAGTATGGCGTGCGCGGCATTCCCACCATGATGATCTTTTCTCAGGGCCAGGTTGCAGCCACCAAGGTGGGTGCGCTGCCCAAGTCGAAAATTAAAGAGTGGATTGAGTCCTCCATCTAACGACACGTCCCTTTTTCCGGCGTGACGCCGCGGAAATCCGCCGATACGATGTTCGTCAAGAAACATCGCTTAAGGGGATTTTATGCGGCGTTCCGTTCTGTTCGGTCTGGCGAGCCTGCTGCTCGCCGGCAGCGCTTTCGCGCAATCGTCCAACGACTATGCCGGCCTGGTCACGCGCTTTGATGCCGAGATCAATCCGCATGAGCTGGACGGCTGGATGAAGCTGATGGCGGCCGAGCCCAACCAGGTCGGTTCGCCGCACGACAAAAGCAACGCCGAATGGATCCTGAAACAGCTCCAGGCTTTCGGCTGGGACGCGCATATCGAGACCTATCGCGTTCTTTATCCCACCCCGATCAGCGAAGCGCTGGAAGCCAAGAGCCTCAATGGCAAGCCCTGGAAGGCCACGTTGCAGGAGCGCCCCATTCCCGGCGACAGCTCCTCGCGCACCAAGGACCTCACCCTTCCCGCCTATGTCGCCTATCAGGGCGACGGCGACGTCACCGCGCCTCTCGTCTACGTCAATTACGGCAATGTCGATGATTACAAGCGGCTCGAACAGCTGGGCATCTCGGTCAAGGGCAAGATCGTCATCGCCCGCTATGGCCAGGGCTGGCGCGGCCTCAAACCGAAATTGGCGCAGGACCATGGCGCCATCGGGGCATTGATCTATTCCGATCCCGCCGATGATGGCTATTCGCAAGACGCCGTCTATCCCAAAGGCTCGATGCGCCCGCCCCAGGGCGTGCAGCGCGGCTCCGTCGCCGACATGACCATCTATCCCGGCGACCCGCTGACGCCGGGCGTGGCGGCGACCGAGAACGCCAAGCGGCTGACACGGGAAACCTCGCCCTCCATTCTCAAAATCCCCGCACTGCCGATATCTTATGGCGACGCGCAGGCGCTGCTCGCCGCCATGGACGGCGTAGTGGCGCCCGAAAACTGGCGCGGTCACCTGGGCATCACCTATCGGGTCACCGGCAAAGACCCGGTGCATCTGGCGGTCAAGTCGGAATGGAGCCTCAAGACTATTTATGACGTGATCGCCACCATCAAAGGCTCGCAATATCCCGACCAGTGGGTGATCCGCGGCAACCATCATGACGGCTGGGTGATGGGCGCCAGCGATCCGCTGTCGGGCCAGACCGCACTGTTGGCGGAAGCCCAAGCGATCGGCCGCCTGGTCAAAGCCGGCTGGAAGCCCAAGCGCACCATCGTTTACACAAGTTGGGACGCGGAAGAGCCGATGCTGCTGGGCTCGACCGAGTGGGCGGAAGATCACGGCGCCGAGCTGCAACAGAAGGCCATCGTCTATATCAACAGCGACGGCAATGGACGCGGCATTTTGAACGTCGGCGGCAGCGAGGATCTGGAGAAATTCGTCAGCGACACGCTGGCGGGCCTGACCGATCCGGAGACCGGCCAGCCTGTCGATGCACGCCGCCGCGCCAAGCTGCGCATGGCGGGTCCGATGGCGGAAGACCATGACAAGGCTATGGGCCGCCAGGCCGCGGATGCATCCCGCAACATGCCGCTAGAGCCGCTAGGTTCGGGTTCGGATTATTCCGCCTATCTCCAGCATCTGGGCCTGGAGACGCTGGATTATGGCTATGGCGGCGAAGGCCGCTCAACCGGCGTCTATCATTCGCGCTACGACACCTATGAGCATCACAGCAAATTCGTCGATCCCGGCTTCGTCTATGACGCACTTTTGGCCAAGACCATCGGCCGCGCCGTGATCAAAGCGGCGGATGCGGATCTGCCGGTCCAGCAGACGTCCGATTTCGCCGATGCCGTGGGCCAATATGTGGGCGAAGTGAAGCGACTGGCCGATACCCACCGCGAAGCGGCGGCCAACCAGAAGAAGATGCTGGCGGATAACGCTTATACCTTGGCCGCCGACCCCACCAAACCGCATGCCAACCCCACACCGTTGCAGGAAGTGCCGCGCTTCGATTTCGCCCCGCTCGATCAAGCGGCGGCGAAGCTCAAGACCAGCGCCAAGGCCTATGACGATGCGCTTTCGGCCAATGGTTCGCATTTGTCGGGCGCGGATCTAGCGCGCCTGCAATCCCTGATGCAGTCACTGGACCAAACGCTACTCATCAGCGAAGGCCTGCCCTTCCGCGATTGGTACAAGAATTCGATCTATGCCCCGGGGCGGTTCACCGGTTATGGCGCCAAGACCTTGCCGGGTGTGCGCGAGGCGATCGAGGAAGAGCGTTGGGCGGACGCCACCAAATATATCGGGCTGACGGCGAACACCATCAACTCGTACAGCGCGCGGCTAGATGAAGCGACGGCGGTGCTGAAGCGCTGACCGGCCGCTCGTCCGTACGCTGTCGCTACGGACAGCTCGCGGCATTGGCTTACCTTTTCTTGGCGCGCGAAAGCGAGCCTAGAAAAGCTTGTCCCTCTTCGAGCGAAGCGAGGGAGGCGCAGCTCGAAATGGTCCGTCGCTAGCGTCAGCGTAGCGCGACACCATTTCGCCCCCGCGGGTCGCTGCTCACCCATTCTCGGCTAACACGTGCCCTGCCAGGTATAGCGACCCGCAGATCAGAATGCGGGGCGGTGGTTCTTTGGGATGGGCGCGCGCCCAGGCGCCCACCTGCAGCATGGCGTCTTCGAGATCTTCGGCCGGCGCGGCGTCCAGACCGGCCTGGCGCGCGGCGTCATAGAGCGCGCCCGCGCCCAGGCTGGCGTCTGCGCCGGGGATAGAAACCGTCACAACATGTCGCGCCAAGCCCTTGAAAGCCGATAGAAAACCCACCGCGTCCTTGGTCTTCAGCATGCCGCAAATGAGATAGAGGGGCCGGTCCACTTTCTCGTCCAAATCGGCGATGGCGCGGCTGACGGCGGCGGCGCAGTGGGGATTGTGGCCGCCATCCAGCCAGATCTCCGAATCATTGGGCGCATCCGCCACCAGCGGACCGTGGCTGAGATGTTGGAGCCGCCCCGGCCATTCCACCGTGCGCAACCCCTTCTCCACCGCGGCATCCGCGCCCCAGTCGAGCACCTTGCCGTCGCGGTGCGCGTGGCGCAGTCCCGCGATGGCCACCGCGGCATTGTCGATTTGGTGCCGGCCCATGAGCTTGGGCAAGGGCAGATCAAGCAGGCCGGTCTCGTCCTCATAGACCATGCGGCCATGTTCCTGGCGGCCGAAGAAATCCTGACCGAAGACGAAGGCCGGCGCGCTGAGGGTATCGGCGCGGCGCAGGATGACTTCGCGGGCGATCTCGTCTTGCGGCCCCACGACCACGGGAATGCCGGGCTTGACGATGCCGGCTTTTTCGCCCGCGATGCCGGCGATGTCGTTGCCCAGGAATTCGAGATGGTCGAGCCCTACCGGCTGAATGACGGTCATGGCGGGCTTCGAGACCACATTGGTGGCGTCGAAGGTCCCGCCCAGCCCCACTTCCAGCACCGTCGCATCGGCCGGATGGCGGGAGAAGGCCAGGAACATGGCCGCGCCTGTGATCTCGAAGAATGTGATTGGCCGACCGCCATTGACCCGCTCTACTTCTTCCAGCGTGGCGCAAAGCTCGTCTTCGGCGATCAACTCGCCCGCGATACGGATGCGCTCATGAAAGCGCACCAAATGGGGCGAAATATGCACATGGACTTTCAAGCCCTGCGCTTCCAGCATGGCGCGGAAAAAAGCGCAGGCCGAGCCTTTGCCATTGGTGCCCCCGACATGGATCACCGGCGGCAATTTCAGTTGCGGATTCCCGAGTTCGCCCAAGAGCCGCAGCATGCGGTCGAGCGCCAGATCGATCTTCTTGGGATGCAGCGCCAGCAACCGGTCGAGAATGGCCGTGCTGCGCGGAAAGTCGATCATTCCGCCGCGACCACGCGGCCATTGCCGTTGAACGTGGGCGGCGGCAGGGTCCGGGCCTTGGGCTTGGGTTTTTTCATCAGCAGATGCAGAAGGCGCGATAGCGTGGGACGCAATTCGGGCCTGGGCGTCACCATGTCCAGCATGCCATGGGCCAACAGATATTCCGCGCGCTGAAAGCCTTCCGGCAATTTTTCCCGGATGGTCTGAGCGATGACGCGGGCGCCGGCGAAACCGATCTGCGCGCCGGGCTCCGCGATCTGGATATCGCCCAGCATGGCATAAGAGGCCGAAACACCGCCGAAAGTCGGGTCCGCGAAGACCACGATATAGGGCAAGCCCGCTTCCTTCAGCATTTGCACCGCGATGGTGGTGCGCGGCATCTGCATCAGTGAGAGCATGCTTTCCTGCATGCGCGCGCCGCCGGACGATACGTAGAGGACAAAAGCGCGCTTTTCAGCCACCGCCGCTTCCGCCGCCCGCACGAAGGCCTCGCCCACCGCCAGGCCCAGCGAACCGCCCAGGAAGTCGAACGGCTGCACCGCGATCATCACCGGCAGGCCGTCCAGCGTACCGCGCGCTGCCGTGAAGGCCTCCGGCCGCGCGGTCTTCGCCTTGGCAGCCTTCATCTCGTCGCCATAGCGTTTCTCGCCCTTGAACCGCAGTGGGTCCTGCACCACTTGCGGCGGCGGCAATTCGCTGAAGCTGTTGGGGTCGAAGGTATAAGCGAAGCGCTCGGCGGGGCCGATGCGCATGTGATGGCCGCAATTGGGGCAGACATAGAAATTCGCCAGCAGGTCGCGATGGAAAACCATCTCGCCGCAGGCCGAGCATTTCTTCCAAAGATTTTCCGGCGTGTCGCGGCCGCCATCCTTGGTCATCAATTTCTTGATGCGGGGCCGGACGAGATTGGTGATCCAGTTCATGCACCCACCTTAGCACCGGACGGGGCATGAATGGAATCCGCCAGGGACCGGCACAAATCGGTCACGGCTTTCACGATCCCGTCCCGCCCGACTTTTTCGTGGTCCGCCACGATATTGACAATGGCCGAACCGACCACAGCAGCATCGGCGATGCGGGCGATCTGCGCCGCCTGGGCCGGCGTCTTGATGCCGAAGCCCACCGCCACGGGCAGCGCGCTCGCCTTCCGGATACGCGCCAGCGCCTTCTTCACATCGTCTTCCGCGAAGCTCTTGGTGCCGGTGACGCCGGTGATGGAGACATAATAAAGATAGCCGCTTGCGCCATCGAGCACTTTGGTCAGGCGTGCATCATGGGTGGTGGGCGTCACCAGCCGGATCACATCCAGGCCCAGCGCCGCCGCCGGTTTGAGCAACACGGCATCTTCTTCCGGCGGCAGGTCCACCACCAGCAACCCATCCACGCCGGCATCAGCCGCATCGCGCGCGAAACGCTCCGCGCCGCGCCTATGGATGGGATTGTAATAACCCATCAGGACGATTGGCGTTTTGCCGTCGCTTTTGCGGAATTCGCGCACCAGATCCAATGTGCGGTTCATATTGCCGCCGGCTTTCAGCGCACGCAGGCTGGATGCCTGCACCGCCGGACCGTCGGCCATGGGGTCGGAGAAGGGCATGCCTAACTCGATCACGTCCGCGCCCGCACCAGGCAGCGCCTTCAGGATGGCCAGCGAAGTTTCGAAATCGGGATCGCCCGCGGTGACGAAAGGTACAAAGCCGGCGCGTTGCCGTGCCTTCAGATCGGCAAACCGGGCGGCGATCCGGCTCACAGCTTTACTCCCAATGCATCCGCAACCGAAAAGACATCCTTGTCGCCGCGCCCAGACAGACAAAGCGCAATGGATTGATCTTTCCGCATCTTTGGCGCGATGCGCGCGACATGCGCCAGAGCATGCGCCGACTCCAAAGCCGGAATGATGCCTTCGAGCTTGGAAAGAAGCTGAAACGCCTCCAAGGCTTCCTTGTCGGTGGCGGAGAAATATTTGACCCTGCCGACATCTTTCAGCCAGGAATGCTCCGGGCCGACGCCGGGATAGTCGAGACCGGCGGAAATAGAATGCGCCTCCAGCACTTGGCCGTCCGCATCCTGCAACAGATAGGACCGTGCACCATGCAAGACGCCCGGCGAGCCCTTGGAGATGGTGGCGGCATGACGTGGCGTGTCCACGCCCTCGCCCGCCGCTTCCACGCCATGGATCTCCACATCGGCGTCATCCACGAAAGGATGGAACATGCCGATGGCGTTGGAGCCCCCACCGACGCAGGCCACCACCAGATCGGGAAGTTTGCCCTCTTGCGCCAATATCTGCGCCCTGGCCTCGTTGCCGATCACGGTCTGAAAATCGCGCACCAGCGCGGGATAGGGATGCGGCCCCGCCGCCGAGCCGATGATGTAGAATGTGTCTTCCACATTGGCGACCCAGTCGCGCAGCGCCTCATTCATGGCATCTTTCAAGGTGCGCGATCCCGACGTGACCGGCCTGACCTCGGCTCCCAAAAGATGCATGCGAAAGACATTGGGCCTCTGCCGCTCGGTATCGACTTCGCCCATATAGACCACACAGGGCAGACCGAAACGCGCCGCCACGGTGGCGGTGGCGACGCCATGCTGGCCGGCGCCCGTCTCCGCGATGATGCGGGTCTTGCCCATACGACGCGCCAGCAGAATCTGGCCCAGGCAATTGTTGATCTTGTGCGCGCCGGTGTGGTTGAGGTCCTCGCGCTTCAAATAAATCTTCGCGCCACCGAAATGCTCGGTGAGGCGGGGCGCGAAATAGAGCGGGCTTTCACGGCCGACGTAATGGGTGAGCAGGCCGTTAAGCTCTTTCTGAAATGCCGGATCCTTTTTGGCCGCTTCATAGGCTTGTTCCAGGTCCAGCAGCAGCGGCATCAAGGTCTCGGCGCCAAAGCGGCCGCCGAATGCGCCGAAATGACCAGTGGCGTCGGGACCCGAGCGCAACGAGTTGGGCAGGCTGTTCACACGCGCACCTTTTCTCTGGCCGCTACCACAAATTCGGCGATCCGGCTGTCGCTTTTTATGCCCGGCGCGCTTTCCACGCCGGACGACACATCCACCAGCGCGGCGCCGCTGACGGCGATCGCGCGCCCCACATTTTCCGAATTGAGCCCGCCAGCCAGGAACCAGGGCCGCGAAAACTGCCTGCCGTTCAGCATCTGCCAGTCGAAGGCGGCGCCATGACCGCCAGGGCGCGTAGCACCGGCGGCAGGGGTGGCATCGAACAGGAGCATGTCGGCGACGCGCTCATAGTCGGCTGCCCGCGAAAGATCGCCCGGTTCGGCGACGGACAGAGCCTTGATCACCGCAAGGCCGAAGCGGGCGCGAATCTCGGCCACCCGCGCCGTAGTTTCCCGACCATGGAGCTGGAAGAAGTCCGGCTTGATCTCTCGGGCGATGGCGGCCAGCCGGTCATCACTTTCGTCGACCACCAGGGCAGCCAGCCGGACCCGCCCCCGCATCCGCTCGGCCAACCTTGTCCCCTCCTCCAGGCCCAAATTTCGGGGGCTTTTGGGAAAGAAGACCAGCCCGCCGAAATCGGCACCCGCGCGCAACACCGCGTCAGCGGCGGCGGCCGAATTGATCCCGCAGATTTTGACCTGGACCGGCATGGGATGGGGCTTATGGGCTTAAAGGCCGCCCGAAATCAAGCAAGCCCTCCGGCCTCGTGTAGCGGAAAGAGAGGCCTCAAATAGCGAAGCGATAGGCCATCAAAAGAGGCCTCAAGTCTCCGTAGCAGGAATAAAAGCCGCCTCAGGAAAAACCCAGGCTGGCCGCGATAGCCCGGGCGGCCCCGGCCGGATCGGCGGCGGCGGTAATGGGCCGGCCGATCACCAGGATACTGGCGCCGGCGTCCAGTGCCTCCTTGGGGCCCATCACCCGCTGCTGGTCGCCCAGATCGGCCCCCTTGGGCCGGATACCGGGCACAACCAGAAGAAAGTCGGGGCCCAGCTTCGCGCGCAGCGCTGCGATCTCGTGCGCCGAACAGACCACGCCGTCCAGACCGCAATCGCGCGTCAGGCCGGCAAGCCGCAGCACCTGATCGCCCGCCGGACCGCGCTGACCGACCAGATCGAGATCCGCGTCGGCAAGGCTGGTGAGCACCGTCACGGCAATGACCTTGGTCTCGGGATTGACGGCGCGCGCCGCCTCGCCCGCGGCTTTCAGCATCGCTGGGCCGCCAGCGGCATGGACATTGAGAATGTCGACGCCGAGCGCGGCGGCTGCACGTATCGCGCCCGCCACGGTGTTGGGGATGTCGTGGA
>DATNGI010000142.1:0-15803 GCA_035605955.1 Rhizomicrobium sp. | reverse complement strand
GCGGTATTTGGCGGGGTCGGACATGGAATGGCCGCGATAGCGGTAGGTCTTCATCTCCAGGATGATGGGACCCTTGCCGCTTCTGCAGTAGGCGATCGCCTCGGCTCCGGCCGCCTGGACGGCTTCGACGTCCATGCCGTCCACCGACACGCCCGGAATGTTGAACGAGACGCCACGCCTGGAGAAATCCGTCACCGCGCTCGAACGGGCCACACTGGTGCCCATGGCGTACTGGTTGTTCTCGATGATGTAGACCACCGGCAACTTCCAAAGCTCGGCCATGTTGAAGCTTTCATAGACCTGGCCCTGGTTGGCGGCGCCGTCGCCGAAATAGGTGACGCTTACGCCATCATTACCGCGATATTTGTTGGCGAAGGCCAGCCCCGTTCCCAGCGGCACTTGGGCACCGACGATGCCGTGGCCGCCATAGAAGCGCTTTTCGCTGCTGAACATGTGCATCGAACCGCCCTTGCCCTTGGAATAGCCGGTGGAGCGGCCGGTCAGCTCGGACATCACGCCTTTGGGGTCCATGCCCGAAGCCAGCATATGGCCGTGGTCGCGATAGGCGGTGATGAGCTGATCGTTGGAGCGGACATTGGCTTGCATCCCCACCACCACGGCTTCCTGGCCGATATAGAGGTGGCAGAAGCCCCCGATCAGCCCCATGCCGTAAAGTTGGCCCGCCCGCTCTTCAAAGCGGCGGATCAAGAGCATGTCGTAATAGAGCTTCTTGAGATGTTCGGAGTTGCTGCGAGCAGTGTTAGGAGAAGATTTTTCTTGTTTTTCGGGGCGTTTCGCGGGGTCGCTCATGCGGTCTTGGGCGCTCTTTTTGAGAGGGGCAGCGGGCAGGAATTGCGGTTTTGGCAAGGTCCCGGAAGCTTGGCAAGCGTTTAGAATATTGTTGCGCTGCACACTTGCGAACAGTGTTCGCTCATTGATCTGCCTCGGCTCATGTCGTCCGGAAGCCAAGATCTCCCGGATTGCTATTTTTGCCAAACTCTCTTTGGTTGGTGGACACCGTCTACTATCGAAAGGACACGTCATGGCGTTGCGGCCGATGCTGCTTTTGACCTTGCTGCTTGCCGCGACACCGGTCGCCGCGGCCGAAACGCCGCAGGCGACCTCGCTGTTCGGCCAGAAGCTGACCACGCCGGCGCCATCGCCCGAAGCAGTGGCCAAATTGCAGGCCGCTAAGAAGGACTACGAGGCCGATCCCAACAACGCCGACAAACTGATCTGGGTTGGCCGCCGCGCCGCCTATGCCGGCGACTTCCAAGCGGCCATCCGCATCTTCAGCGATGGCGTGAGGAAATTCCCTGGGGATGCACGCATCCTGCGCCATCGCGGCCACCGCTACATCACCACCCGCCAGTTCGATCGCGCGGTCGCCGATTTCGAAAAAGCTTACACCTTGATTGCGAACAAGAAGGACGAAATCGAGCCGGATGGCGCCCCTAATGCCCGCAACATTCCGCTCACCACCTTGGGCAGCAACATCCGCTATCATCTGGGGCTGGCTTATTACCTCAAGCATGATTGGAAGAAGGCGCTGCGCTTCTTCGGCGAGGAAGTGAAGCTGGCCGACAATGATGACCGCCGCATCTCGGCCGATTATTGGACCTATCAAATCCTGCGTCGCATGGGCGACGACAAGCAGGCCGCTGCTTTCCTCAAGACCGTGCCGGAAAAGCCAGAGCTGATCGAGAACGAGACCTATTGGCGGGCGCTCAGGCTAGATAAAGGCGAGATCACCGAGGCCGAAGCCATGAAAGATGGCGCCAAGGACCCCGCGGGCGTGGCGGTGGCCTATGGCGTCGCCAACTACCATCTGGTCAATGGCGACAAGAAGGGCGCCTTCGAGCGCATGAATGCGATTGTCGACGATACGCCGGGTTGGGCGAGCTTCGGCTATATCGCCGCCGAATCCGATCTCACCTTCTACAAGGCGCGCAAGACGAAATAGAGGCTCAGTGCGCGGCGGAGCGCGGCACGGCGACCTGGTTGGGAGCGCCGTCCATCAATTGGCCGCGCGCCAGTTCCTCGACCAGGTCGGGATCGGCATGGCTATCTTCCATCAACTGGATGCGATGGGCCAGACGGTCGTGCTCCGACATAACCTGCGCCAGCTTCTCCTGCTGCATCCCCAGATGGGCTTCCGTGTCTTCCAGCTTGAGAAGACCGCGCTCGCCCCAAATGGCGTAGCTGCCGAAATAGCCCACCACCGCAATGGTGAGAGCCGGCAGGATCAACGCCAGGAAAAAACGGGTGACGGAGCGCTTGATTCGCATGGGCCCACCGAATCACTCCTGATTCGGGCGGTCAAGGGGAAAAGAGCCTAGGATTCGAGGAACTTAGCGGGACCGCCCTCTCTTTTGCTTACCCCTCCGCCCTTCGCACGCTCGAGAGCGTGCTACGGGCACCTCCCCTTCCAGGCGCTGCGCGCCGAAGGGGAGGAAGGGTACGACCAAACCTCACCAGAGCTGGTGTTGGGCCGGTTACAGATTGGTGGGTTGGCGATATTGTGACGCTGGTGGAAGAACGGGAATCCGAGACGTGAGGACCATCAAATGTGCAAGGGCCGCAGTTGTTTTGGTTCTTGCGGCTTGCCCTACTCAAGTTTTGGGCCAGCCTATTGTTTGCGATCCTCCGCCGCCGGATGTCTGCAGTGGAAAGTCGGATTGTGTTGCCAACGACGATGAATGGCGGGTGACAGTCGAGCCAAGTGGCCAAATCTATCTAAGCGGCAGAAAAATCAGCCATAGAGAGCTTGACGAATACGCAGCAGCTTGGGCGAAGCAAGGCACTTTTCCCATCGTTGTTAGCGGGCGTACCGGCGGAACCTACCCTCAGATCACTTCAATAGTGGCGATGCTCAGAAAGGCCGGCGTGTTAACGCGGATCTCGTGCATAATCCCGCAATCCTGAATCAACCGTGCCTGAGGCGATCAAGTCCGGAGAACTGACCGACCAGCATAAATGGCCGCGTCACCGAGTTGCTCTTCAATCCGGAGCAGCTGATTGTACTTCGCCAGGCGGTCGGAGCGGGCGAGCGAGCCCGTCTTGATCTGCCCGCAATTGGCGGCGACCGCCAGGTCCGCGATGGTGGAATCTTCCGTCTCGCCCGAGCGGTGGCTCATCACGGCGCGATAGGCGGCTTTGTGCGCCATTTCGATGGCGTCCAGCGTCTCGCTCAAGGTGCCGATCTGGTTGACCTTGATCAGAATGGCGTTGGCGGTGGCCTGGTCGATGCCCTGCTTCAGGCGCTTCACGTTGGTGACGAAAAGATCGTCGCCCACCAGCTGTACTTTCTTGCCGACGGCATCGGTCAAGGCTTTCCAGCCCGCCCAGTCATCTTCCGCCATGCCGTCCTCGATGGAGATGATGGGATAGCGGGCGCAAAGATCGGCATAGACCTTCACCATCTCGTCCGGCGACAGCGTCTTGCCCTCGCCTTCCAGCACATATTTCCCATCTTTGAAGAATTCGGTCGAAGCGGGGTCGAGCGCGAAAAAGACATCGCTGCCCAGCTTGTAGCCGGCTTTCTCCACCGCCTTGGAGATATAGCCCAAGGCCTCATCCGGGCTCTTCAGATTGGGCGCGAAGCCGCCCTCGTCGCCCACATTGGTGTTGAGGCCGGCATCGTGCAGCGCCTTTTTGAGCGTATGAAAGATTTCCGCGCCCATGCGCAGGGCTTCGCGGAAATTCGGCGCCCCCACCGGCAAGATCATGAATTCCTGGAAGTCGATGGGATTGTCGGCATGCACGCCGCCATTGACGATGTTCATCATCGGCACCGGCAGCAGCTCCGCCTTGGCGCCGCCGACATAGCGGTAGAGCGGCAAGCCGGATGCCATCGCCGCGGCCTTCGCCACCGCCAGCGACACGCCCAGAATGCCATTGGCGCCCAGCCGGGCTTTGTTGGGCGTGCCGTCCAGCGCGATCATCGCCTTGTCGATGCGGCGCTGCTCCTCGGCCTCCATGCCGCACAAGGCGTCGAACAATTCCCCGTTCACCGCGGCGACCGCCTTCTCGACGCCCTTGCCGCCATAGCGTTTGCCGCCGTCCCGCAACTCCATCGCTTCATGGGCGCCGGTCGAGGCGCCAGAGGGCACGGCGGCCCGGCCGAAGCTGCCATCTTCGAGCCGCACGTCCACTTCCACGGTGGGATTGCCGCGGGAGTCCAGGATCTCGCGGCCGGTGATGTCGAGGATGGCGGTCATGGCAGGCACCTTTTTCGCAGAATTTGCGCCGTCTTTACGGGAGTTTGGCGGGATTCGCTACCTGTTCCCGCTGGCCGGTGCGACGGAGGGTTAGAGGCTGAACCGTTTCACCCCAGTGAAGGGCGTTCCCTTGGAGCAAATCCATGTATCGTTTGAAATTCCTGTTATTGGCCGCCAGCCTGGCGGCGCTTCCCCTGGTGGCCCAGGCCGCCACGCCGGCTGTGGTCCAGGCCCAGCAGAGCCCCGCCATGCCCGGACCGGACGCTGGCCGCCATCATGGTGGCAAGCTGGCCGCGTTCCTTAGTCCGGAACAGCGCGCGGCCTTCATGCTGAAAGCCCGCGAGGAAACCCGTGACATCAGCCACGACCAGCGCCGAGCTTGGCGGGCGGACCAGGTCCAGAAATTGTCCGCCATGTCTGACACGGACAAACAGAAGTTGAAGGCCGACCTGCAGGCCCGCTGGGATGCGCTTCCCGCGGATCGCAAGGCGCGGATCGAGCAACGCCTGGCAGAACGCAACGGTCCGCCCCCCGCGCAATAAAACCGTCGATCTGCTAGCGTGGAACCCGGCGCCGGAATCGGCGCCGGGTTTTTTTGTCATTTGGTCGCGCAACCGGACGGAAACTCGCACACACTTCTTCTGGTTGCGCTCCCTGCGCCGACTCCGGCGTGGGGCTTTTTGTTTGTTCAAATCGGGGGAAACATGCTTGCAGCGCCTGCCACGATCTTGAGTGCCGCCGTCACCGTGCTGACCGCTATCGTGCTCTACTACACGATGTTCGTGGTTGGACGTACGCGCGGCAAACACAAGATTTTTCCGCCTGCCATGACGGGCCACCCTGACGTGGACCGCGCCTTGCGCGTGCAGGGCAATACCGTCGAACAGGTGGTGATCTTCCTGCCCCTGCTTTGGGTCGCCACGCTTTATTTCCATGGCTGGATTCCGGCGGCGCTGGGCCTGGTCTGGTGCGTCGGGCGCGTGATCTACGCCATCGGCTATATGCAGGAAGCCAACAAGCGCGGCGCGGGCTTCGCCATCGCCTCCCTGGCGAGCCTGGCGTTGCTGGTTCTCTCGATCTGGGGCCTGGCGGTCAGCTGGATGGCGGCAACGGCGACCTAGGCCATCCGGTCAAGGCGCCGCGCGCATACGCTGTCGCTATGCGCTCCTGGCTGCTGCTCTGGTCTACCGAGACCGTTTCACGACCGCATCGATCTCGACAAGCTGCTGCAGCAGCGCCGGGAAATCCTTGAGCTTGACCATGTTGGGTCCGTCGGAGGGTGCATGGTCGGGATCCTGATGCACTTCCATGAAGACGGCGGCCACGCCGGCGGCCACCGCGGCGCGGGCGAGATAAGGCACCATGGCGCGGTCGCCACCGGATTTGTCGCCCTGCCCGCCTGGTTGCTGTACCGAATGGGTGGCGTCGAACACCACCGGCGCGCCAAACGCCGCCATGATGGGCAGCGACCGCATATCCGAAACCAGGGTATTGTAGCCGAAGCTGACGCCGCGTTCCGTCGCCAGCACATTGGGATTGCCAGCGCCGGTGATCTTGGCGAGCACATTTTTCATGTCCTGGGGCGCCAGGAACTGCCCCTTCTTCACATTGACGGCCTTGCCGGTATGCGCCGCCGCCACCAGAAGGTCAGTCTGGCGCGACAGGAAGGCGGGGATTTGCAGCACGTCCACGGCTTGCGCCACCGCCGCGCACTGGTCGCGCTCATGCACATCGGTGAGGACGGGAAGGCCGAACTTGTCGCGGATGTCGGCGAAAATCGGCAGCGCCTTCTCCAGGCCCAGGCCCCGCGCCGAAGTGGCGCTGGTGCGATTGGCCTTGTCGAAACTGGTCTTGTACACCAGGCCCACATCCATCTTTTGGCAGATCTCCTTCAGCGCGCCGGCCATGTCGAAGGCATGCGCCCGGCTTTCCAATTGGCAGGGACCGGCGATGATGGCGAGCTTCAGGGCGTTGCCGATCTCGACCGATTTCAGCTTCACCACTTCATTGGGATGGATAACGGGATTGGTGTTCATGCCCCCATTTTACGGGAGCCGACGCGCAAGCGCAAAGCGGCGTAAATCGCCGCTAATGCCAGGCTGCGGCGGCGATGGCGGCAGGACCGGCGACCGGCGAGAACAGGTTTATCGCCTCCCAGAAAGGACTTGTCCGCACCCGCACCACATCACCCGGCTCGATATGGGTGAGCTGGCTGGTCTCCACCGACTGTTCGGTGGCGCTGCCTTCATGGCGGACATAAATCGTGCTCTGGATCGCCTGATCGGTGAAGCCGCCTGCCAACGCCACCGCGTTCAATGCGCTCATGTGATCGACGTAAGGATATTGGCCGGGCCGGTTGACCGCGCCAATGATGTAGAAGGGCCGGTAGAGCGTGATCTCGACATTGACGCGGGGCGCCTTGATATAGCCCTGTTCCAGCGCGGCGGCGATATTCTGCTCCAGCGCGGGCGCCGTCGCGCCGGTCGCCTGCAAGGTGCCGATCAAGGGCAAACGCACCATGCCCGAACCGTCGATCTGATATTCGCCGGACAGGTCGCTTTCCCCGAACACGGTCACGCGGACTTTGTCGCCTGCTCCCAGCCGATAGTCCCCGCTGCCGCGCACCGGCGCGGGCTGATAAGCGATCTGCTGGCGCGCATTGGGTTGCGGCAGATAGGCCGTGTCGCCCTGATCGTCGGTGGACGAGCTGGCGCGCAAAGGTGGCTGCAGCGGCTCGGCCTGGCGCAACGGCACATAACCATAATCGCCCTGGGGCGAGGCGGGCGCATCGCGCATGCTGCCGCGAAGCATCTCCGGCGCCGGTGCGGGTTGGGCCATCGGCGCGGGCGGCGTGTAGCCGGGGATCGGTTTGACGCCATAAGGCATGGCATCGGGTTGGGCATTCTGAACCGGCACCAGACCATAGGGCTGCGCGCCGGGCGGAAGCGGTGCGTTTTCTTGCGCCGTGGCGGCGCGAATGCACAAGATCAAGAGCGCGAAGGCGCCCGCAATCATCGACATTCTCAAGAGAATTTCCGCGCTCCGGCCCATGGCCCGCGACGATAGAAGTCCTATGCTTACGGAATCGCTACGAACTGGCCCAGCCGGTTAAAAAAGGCTTAACGCAGGATGGCCAGAAGCGGCCGGAGCGCCGCGGAAAAGCGGCGCAGTTCCGCGCGGTGAATTTGGGACAGGATCGCAAGTCTGGCATCGGCTTGTCGCGTGAGCCGCAACTTCACGCGGCGGCGGTCGTTGGGATCCATGACGCGCGCGACAAGCTTCAGCGCCACCAATCGGTTCACCAGCCCGACGGCGCTGTGCGGGCGCACGCCCAACCAGTCCGCCAGCGTGCCGACCGTTACCGGCTCCGGCATGCCCTTGATGGCGAGCAGCGCCTGATGTTGCGCCGGCGTCAGTCCCGCGCTCTCGGCCGCGCCGGCGCTGAAATCCAGGAATTGCCGCATTCCCCGGCGGATGGCGGCCAGCGCGCGATATTCCTTGAGCGTCAGTCTTGTCTGCCTTGTCATGCCGCCGATTGATTTATATCGCGTCACGATATAAATGCGCCCCTTTCCTGGCGCAACGGTCCATGCAATCCGAAGTCAAAATCAACGAACATCTGCGCGATTTCACCGCCACCCCCCGCATGCTGCAATTGGCGGCGATGGCCGCGATCACCGGCACCATGGGTGCGGCCGCGGCCTGGGTGCTGCTCAAGCTGATCGCGCTCTTCACCAATCTCGCCTATTTCGGGCGCCTGAGTGTCGCGAATGCGAGTTTGCCGGATCATCTGCCGCTTTGGAGCATCGCCATTCCGGTCGTCGGCAGCCTCATCATCGGGCTGATGGCGCGGTTCGGTTCCGAGAAGATCCGCGGTCACGGCATTCCCGAAGCCATCGAAGCCATCCTGATCGGACGGAGCCGCATCGAACTGAAGGTCGCGCTGCTGAAGCCGCTCTCCTCCGCCATTTCCATCGGCACCGGCGGCCCGTTCGGCGCAGAGGGCCCCATCATCATGACCGGCGGTGCGTTAGGCTCGCTCTTCGCGCAGCTTTTCCATTTGAGTGCAGCGGAGCGCAAAAGCCTTTTGGTGGCGGGCGCTGCCGCCGGCATGACCGCGGTGTTCGGCACACCCATCGCCGCGGTGCTGCTGGCAGTCGAATTGCTGCTGTTCGAGTGGAAACCGCGCAGCTTCATTCCGGTGACCGTCGCCGCCATGGTCGCTTTCGCCTGGCGACCGCTTCTGATCGGCAGCGGCCCACTCTTTCCTTACGCGACGGTCGTCGTCATGCCTTGGTGGGGTCTTGGCCTCTGTATCGTGGCGGGGCTGATCGCAGGCGCGCAATCCGCGATCCTCACGCTCCTGCTCTATGGTGTGGAAGACCTTTTCCGCCGCCTGCCCATTCACTGGATGTGGTGGCCGGCGCTGGGCGGCGTCGTAGTGGGCATCGGCGGCGTGATCGATCCGGCCGTGTTGAGTGTCGGTTACAACAATATCAGCGCGCTCCTGACAGGCGCGCTGAACATCCATGCGGCAACGACGCTGCTGTGGGACAAGGCGCTGGTCTGGATCGTGGCGTTGTCGTCCGGCACCTCCGGCGGCGTGCTGGCGCCCTTGCTGATCCTGGGCGGAGCCTTGGGTTCGCTGGAATCCCATCTCATGCCGTTCGGCGATTCCGGCTTCTGGGCGCTTCTGGGCATGACTGCCATCCTGGGCGGCACCATGCGCGCGCCATTGACGGCGACCCTGTTCGCCGTCGAGCTGACCGGCAATCCGCATTTGCTGCCGCAATTGTTCGCCGCCTCGGTGGCCGGTTTCGGTTTCACGGTGCTGGCGATGCGCCGCTCCATCCTGACGGAGCGCATCGCACGGCGCGGCCTTCATCTGACCCGCGAATATTCCGTCGATCCCTTCGATGTGATGCGCGTGGGCGACATCATGGCGAAACCCGTCGATACCTTGCCCGCATCCATGCCGGTGGCTGATGCCGCCCGCTTTTTCGAAAGCGGCGACCGGCATAAGAGCTATCCCGTAATCGACGAGGCTGGCCGCGTCGTGGCCATGGTATCGCGCGCCGACATGCTGCGCTGGACCCGCGAGGGCTGGGGCCTCGGCGAAACCCTGGGCGATCTGGGCGGCGAGATGGTGACGGCTTACGCCGATGAATTGGCCGGTGCCTTGGCGGATCGCATGGCGGAAACTGGCGCCAGCAGGGTTCCTGTGGTGACGCGGAATAACGGCGCATTGGTTGGGCTGGTAGCCCGCCGGGAACTCTTGAGAGTGCGAGCCCTGGCGCTGAAAGCGGAACAGGAGCGGGAGGGCGCGGTGGCCCTGCCCGGCTGACCTGTCGCCTCTTTAAGGAACGCTTCGGGCTCACCATCTGCTATGGTATGGCGATGAAGAGCTTGATCCTCGGCCTTTGCCTTGCAGCTGCCGCGCTTTCACCAGCACTGGCGCAGACCCTGCCGCCGACCACGCAGCAATTGCAGGCGCAGCACGACCAGACGATCCGCAACGAAGCCAACACGGCGCGCAGCAACCTGCTTCAGTCGCAAATCCAGACGCCGCCGCCGCCCCAGCCCTATCTGACGCCGTCTGGCCGCGCGGTGGCGCATCCGCCGGGATACATCCCGGGCCCGGGGCGTCCTTAAGGTTTATTTCTGGTCGCGGTTCCGGACGGAAAACCGCGGCACACTTTTCCTGGAACCGCTCCCTAGACCAAACGGCTCTTCTGCACTGCCGCCGCAATGAAGCTGGTGAACAACGGATGCGGCTCCAACGGGCGCGACTTCAATTCGGGATGAAATTGCACGCCGATGAACCAGGGATGATCGGGGATCTCCATGATCTCCGGCAGGCGGCCGTCGGGCGACCAGCCTGAGACTTCCATGCCATGTTTGGCGAGGTCCTTGGCGTAGTTCACATTGACTTCGTAACGATGGCGGTGACGCTCGCTGATCTCTGTCGCGCCATAGACTTCCGCGACCTTTGAGCCAGGCGTCAGGGTGGCGGGATAGGCGCCAAGCCGCATGGTACCGCCCAGATCGCCATCGGCGACGCGGGTTTCCTTCTCATTGCCCTTGGTCCATTCGGTCATCAGGCCGATCACCGGATGTTTGGGCTGGCCGATCTCGGTGGTGCCCGCGCCTTCCAGGCCCGCCAGATCGCGCGCCGCTTCGATCACCGCCATGTGAAGCCCGTAACAGATGCCGAAGAACGGCACTTTCTTTTCGCGGGCGAATTTCACCGCCTCGATCTTGCCTTCGGTGCCGCGTTCGCCGAAACCGCCCGGCACCAGAATGCCGTTCACATTCTCCAAGAAGGCGGCGGCATCGTCGCGCTCGAACACTTCGCTGTCGATCCAGTCCAGATGGACGCGGACATTGTTGGCCAGGCCGCCATGCGCCAAGGCTTCGCTGAGCGACTTATAGCTGTCCTTGACCTGCATATATTTGCCAACCACGGCGATGCGGACATCGCCTTCCGGATTCTTCACCCGCTCCACCACCGCCTGCCAGCGCGTGAGATCCGGCAGCGGCGCATTCTCAAGCCCGAACACTTTCAACAGCTGAGTATCAAGCCCCACCTGGTGATAGGCGATCGGCACGCGATAGATCGTGTCCACATCCAAAGCGGGGATCACCCGGTCGGCCGGCAGATTGCAGAACAGGCCGATCTTGCGGCGTTCCTCGTCCGGAATCGGGTGAGACGCGCGGCAAAGCAGGATGTCCGGCTGGATGCCGATGGCGCGCAGTTCCTTGACGCTGTGCTGGGTGGGCTTGGTCTTCAATTCGCCCGCCGCCTCGATATAAGGCACCAGGGTGAGATGGATGAACGCGGTCTGGCCGCGTCCCAGATCATTGTGCAATTGGCGGATGGCCTCGAAGAACGGCAGGCCTTCGATATCGCCCACCGTGCCGCCGATCTCCACCAGCAGGAAATCCAGCCCGTCCGTGTCGGCCAGCACGAATTCCTTGATCATATCGGTGACGTGCGGGATCACCTGCACGGTGCGGCCCAGATAGCCGCCCTTCCTCTCCTTCTCGATCACCTGGCTGTAGATGCGGCCGGAGGTGACATTGTCGGATTTGAGTGCCGAGACGCCGGTGAAGCGCTCATAATGGCCCAGATCCAGATCGGTCTCCGCACCATCGTCGGTGACGTAGACCTCGCCATGCTGAAACGGACTCATCGTGCCCGGATCGACATTGAGATAGGGATCGAGTTTGCGCAGACGGACTTTATAACCGCGCGCTTGAAGCAACGCGCCGAGAGCGGCGGACGCCAGACCTTTTCCGAGGGAAGAGACCACGCCGCCGGTGATGAAGATTAACCGGGCCATGGGAGGCCAACATGTCGAAAAGACCCGCCCGCCTCAAGCGGAAAATTTGGAAAAATTTTCGCGCGGGACTTGCATGATTTTTTGCGCGAAAAAGCGCGCTGCTACTGAGGCTTGGGGACCTGGGGGCCGGCCGGCGCGGGCATGTTCGCCGGCGCGCTCGGCTTGGGCGCGGTCGAAGGGCCTTGGCTTGTGACCGGTGCGTCGAGAATCGATTTCTCGTTGCGGCCGTGCAGCGCCAGAAGATTGAGACCGACACAGGTGAGAAAGAACAGAGCCGCCAGGATCGCGGTGGTTCGCGTCAGGGCATCGCCGGCACCCCGGGGACTGAACAGGCCGCCAAGCCCCCCGCCGCCGCCGCCCATGCCCAGCGCGCCGCCCTCCGAGCGTTGCAGCAGCACAAAGATGATCAGCGCCACGGCGATCACCAGTTCCGCAAAAACAAGCAGGGTCTGCATCAAACGCTTCCAAATTGGGCCAGGGCGGATATCGGGTGCCGCCCGCGCCAGGACAAGGCGGGGCTCTTTAGAACAATGCGGGACAAATGGAAAGCCGGAGCCCCTGCTCCGCCAAAAAGGCCGGAAAATCAGGACGCCAGGGCCGTCGCCTGGCTGCGGGCGCGGATGATCGCCACGGTGGCGTCGATCTCATTCAACTGGTCGGCGGGCGATTTTTCCGGGCAGATCAACTGGTGCAGGCTCAGTGCGGCATGCCCCAGAAGATGCATGGACGCGTTGCGGTCGACTTCCGCCTTGAGGCCCTCGGCCGCCGCTTGGATAGATGTGCACCATTCCACGGCCTTTTCGTTGCCGGCGCCGGAGGCGCGCCGCTCCACCGAATGGGCGACATTGCCGAGCTTGATCAGGTCGGCGGCATATTGCGGGGTCTGCGGCGGCTGCTCCTGCATGAGCCGCCACAGGATGCAAATTTGGAAGGAATCGCGGCGCAGCTTTTCCACCGCCAGTCTTTCGCGCGCCACCTGCAACTCCGCGTCCAGTCGCTTGGCCACCACGTCGGACGGCATTTTGTCCTTGGCCTTCATCTTGAGCGAATTGGGCGGATCGAACATGTCGCTATCCGAAGAGCGAGCGGCATCGCGGCGGCGGTCCGGCCCCACATAATCGGTGGTGATGACGAAGCCCTTGCGCCGCTCGATATGGGTTTCGATCCGCGCGCCCAAAAGCGCAGTCGAGAAAGGTCTGAGCAGAAGATCATCGGCGCCGGAATTGACCACTTTGGTAATCAGCGCCGAACTCTTTTCCCAGGCGGTCACGATGATCACGATGAAGGGATTGTAGCCCGCCGCGCCCTGCCGCAATTGCTGGATGGCGCCACATAATTCATCAGCCGCGCCCTGGGTGTCGGCCAGCACCAGATCCGGCGGTTGCCGCTGAATCGCTTCGATCATCGCTTCGAGGGTCGAGACCGTCTCGGTGCGACGGAAGCCAAGCGACAGCATGGCCGCGCGCGTCGCGGTACGGTTGGCCGAAACCGGATCGTAAACCAATGCTTCGACGCTGTCGTAAGCCAGACGCGTCATACCACCCACCCTTGTTATGCCGGCAGAATGGCCGCCCCTTATTAAAGAAGGGTCGAAATTCCTGGTTAACGGGTGCGGCCGGCGGCGATAATCGCCAGAAAATCCCGGGCCTTAAGGCTGGCGCCGCCCACCAATGCGCCGTTTACATTGTCAAGGGACAGAATCGCAGCCGCGTTGGCTGGCTTGACCGAGCCGCCATAGAGAATGCGCAGATCGTTCCCCGTCGCGCCGAGATGAGCGAGAAGGCATTCACGCAGATGCGCATGCATCGCGGCGATATCGGCATCGCTGGGTGTCTTGCCGGTGCCGATGGCCCAGACCGGCTCATACGCGATCGCGGTATTGGCGGGCGTGGCGTCCTTGGGCACGCTGCCTTTGATCTGGCCATGACAGATGGGCTTGGCGCGGCCATCGTCGCGCTCGGCTTCCGTCTCGCCCACACAAATGATGGCGGACAGCCCTGCCCGCCAGGCGGCGCGCGCCTTGGCGGCCACGTCTTCGTCCCGCTCGCGGTGATATTGCCGGCGTTCGGAATGCCCCACGATCACATAAGACGCCCCGGCGTCTTTCAGCATCTCGGCAGAGATGTCGCCCGTGAACGCGCCCGACGCTTGCGCGTGGCAATCCTGGCCGCCCAGCGCAAAGGCGCCCTTCATCATTGTCGCCGCACGGGCGATCAGGCTGGCCGGCGGACAGACCAGGACCTCGCAGGCCGTCGCCGCGCCAAGACCTTGGCGAAGGCGATCCAGCTCCGCCAAGTCGGCCGCAAGCCCGTTCATCTTCCAGTTTCCTGCCACCAATTGCCGCAAGTCCGTCTCCCTACGGATGAATTTTGGCCGCGGTTCCGCCCGCTTGCCCTGGCTCGCCCCCCTCCCTATCATCCGCCGCTATTTTCGCAAAACCCGTGGGATTTCTCATGATTCAATGGATGCACCAGCTCTCCAAGTCCTGGATGGCAACCATCTTGATGGGCGGCCTGGCGTTGAGCTTCATGGTCTGGGGCATCGCCGACGTCTTCACCGGCCAGACCGCCACGGCGCTCGCCACTGTGGGCTCGACCGAAATCTCCAGTCAGGAATTCTCCCGCTTCTACCGCAACACGCTGCGCAACCAGAGCCAGCAGACCGGCATGACTTTGACGCCGGAGATCGCCCAGAAAATGGGATTGGACCAGGCCAGCTTGCAGCAATTGATCAGCCAGTATGCCATCGACAATGAAGCCAAGCGTTTCGATCTGACCACCAGCGACGCCGCATTGGCTCAAGAGATCCGCGCGCTGCCCGCTTTCAAGGGCGCCACGGGCGAATTCAATCACAACATGTTCCTGCAGGTCATTAACAGCGCCGGCTACAATGAAAATGAATTCCTGGAAGCGGAGCGTACCGATCAGGCGCGAGCTCAGCTCCTGACCGCGCTGGAAGGCGGCTTCGCCATTCCGGAAGGCTATTCCAACGGGCTGGCGCTCTATCTGGGCGAGAGACGGGCCGCGGATTTCATCATCGTGTCACCCGATTCGGTGGGCGCGATTGCGCCGCCCTCCGACGATGTGCTGACGGCGTATGTCAAGGCGCATCCCGAGCGCTTTTCCACACCGGAATATCGCGAGATCGAATATGCCGCGATCGCGCCGCAAGACGTCACCGGCCAAGTCACGGTCAGCGACAAGATGATCGCCGACGAGTTCAAGGCCCATGAAGCCAATTACAATGTGCCCGAGAAACGCGACGTCCAGCAGATCGAGTTCGCCAATGAGGCCGACGCCAAGGCGGCGCGTGACCGCATCCAGTCCGGCACCAGTTTCGAAGCCATCGCGGCGGAGCGGAAGATTAATCCGGAAAATCTGTCGATCGGCGCGCTGACCAAGGCGGATATGGCCGATCAGCCGCGCGCCGACGCCGTCTTCGCGCTGGGGGCGAACGAAGTCAGCCAACCGGTCAAGGGTGCGCTGAACGGCTATGTGCTGTTGCGCGTGACCAAGATTACGCCCGGCATTTCCCGCACCCTGGAGAATTCCAAGGAACAGATCCGCCAACAATTGGCGTTGCAACTGGCGGCGGCCAAAGTCACCGACATCGTCAACGCCTATGAAGACGCACGCTCGGGCGGCGCCGATCTAACCACGGCCGCCAAGAAGGTGGGCATGAAGACCGGCCGCATTGCGGCGGTCGATAAAGCCGGCGCGGCGCCCAGTGGCGAAAAAGTGACTGAAGTTCCGGCCGATCCGGAATTCCTGACCAATGCATTCGCCGCGGAAGTTGGCGAAGACAATGATCCTTTCCCCGGCAAGGCCAGCGGCGCCTATTACGTGGTCAAGGTGGACGGCGTCACCCCCGCCAAGCTCAAGCCGCTGGACCAGGTGCGCGCCGACGCCCTGGCCGGCTGGACGGCGGAAGAAAAAGCCAAGGCGGTGGCCGCCAAAGCGGGAACGCTGGCCGCCCAGGCGCAAAAGGACGGCAACCTCACGACGATCGCCAAACAGTTGAAAGTGCCGGTGCAGCAGAGTCCGTCGCTGGCCCGCAACACCAATGACACGACCTTCTCCTCCGCTCTGGTCTCGAAATTGTTCGAAGCCGCGCCTGGCGCGGTGGTCGAGGCGCCGCAAGGCACGGGCGGCAATTATATCATCGCCCGGTTGACCGGCATCGCCCATTCGGCCGCCCCGCCGGAAGCAGCCTTCGCATTGCGCCAGCAAGTCTCGGCGCA
>DATNGI010000141.1:0-17425 GCA_035605955.1 Rhizomicrobium sp. | reverse complement strand
ACGCGCACAGCGCCATTCCCATCGGCTCGGAATCCAAGGCCTTCACCTCCGCGGCGCTGGCGATCCTGGTGGACCGCAAGAAATTGAAGTGGAGCGACCTGGTTGCAGACAAGCTCCCCGGCTTTCAGATGTATGATCCCTATATGACCGCGCATATGACGGTGCGCGATCTTCTCACCCATCGCAGTGGCTTGGGCCTGGGCGAAGGCGATCTGATGCTGTTCCCCAACACCAACAGAAGCCGCGCCGACATCGTGCATGCGCTGCGCTACCTCAAGCCTGCCACGGGTTTTCGCGAATTCTACGCCTATGACAATGTCCTCTACGTCGTGGCCGGGGCGCTGGTCGAAGCAGTGTCGGGCCAAAGCTGGGAAGCTTTCGTCACCGAGAATATCCTGAAGCCCGTGGGTATGAGCGATGCCCATACCAGCTACGACAAGACGGCTCCCAATCGCGTCTCGCTGCATGGGCGCAACAGCGAAGCACTGCAGGGCCTGGGCGCGCAAAGCGTGCTCGGTCGCGGCGAAGCGGTGGTACTCGCGCCAGCCGGCGGCATCAACGCCAGCGCCGCCGATCTTGCCAAATGGATGAATGTGCAGCTGGCGCGCGGCAAGCTGGCGAACGGAAAAACACTCTTCAGCGCCGAGCAGGCCGAGGCGATGTGGACGCCTGTGGTGGTGGTGCCGCCAGAGGGGCCCCGGCGCCTCGCCGCTCTCAAGCCCGACATGCAGGCCTATGCGCTGGGCTGGTATGTGGAAATGTATCGCGGTCACAAGATCGTGCGCCACACCGGCGCGGTGGCGGGCGCGCTGGCTTCGCTCTATCTCATCCCGGAAAAGAATGTCGGCATCGCCGCGACCATCAATTCCGAAGACGGTGCGGGCATGGTGTCGGTGGTCTATCACCTGCTCGACTATTATCTGGGGCTGCCGCCCACCGACTGGACGGCGATGCTGGAGAAGATCCAGGCCGAAAATTTCGCCAAGGCGCAAGCGGCGTTGAAAACGCCCGCCAAAAACGAGCCGCCCGCAACGGGCAAAGCCGCGCTGCCGCTCACGGCCTATGCCGGCACCTTCCAGGATCCATGGTACGGCAATGTCACCATCCGCGAACAATCGCCCGGCAAATTGTGGATCACGTTCGAGCGCACCCCTGGCATGGAAGGCGCGCTGGAGCCGGTGTCGGGCGACAAATTCCGGACCCGCTGGACCGACCGCAGTATCGAGGATGCTTACATGACATTCGGCCGCGACGGCAGCGCGATCAAAAATGCCACCATGGCGGCGATCTCACCCTTGGCGGATTTCAGCTTCGACTATCAGGACCTGCATCTCACGCGACGTTAGTTTTGTTTTGTCGCGGTTCCGGACGGAGTTGGTAGGTCCGAGCGAAGCGAAGGACGCGTGCCAACGCTGCACGCCGGTACGCTGTCGCTACCGGCTCCTGGAACCACTCCTAAGGCAGCACGCGGCCGCGCGTCTCGATGGCAAAGGGGATGATCGCAAGCCCGATCAGGAAAGCGATCGACGTCAGCGCCACCACCGAGCCCAACTCACCGGTCGCCTGCACCAGCGCCGCGATCAGGAAATTCGCCCCCGCGCCCAGGAAACGTCCGAAGGATGTACAGAAGGCAAAGGCTGTGGCGCGCATCTGGGTGTTGTATTGCTCCGGCAGCCACAGGCTGAACAGCGTGAAATTGCCGCCCGCCAAACCCAGAAAGAACAGCATGGCTATGAAGGGCCACAGACCATCCGTGAGATGGAAGGCCCAGCCGAACGCCAGCGCGATCGACGCCGCCATGCCCAGGAAATATCCCGCCAGGGTGCGCTTGCGCCCGAATTTTTCCGCGAGCATGGGCGCCACAAGACAGCCCAGGATGGTGCCGATGGACAAGACCGCGGTGCCCAATGACGCAATGCGCGTGCCGTCCACCGCGGTGAAACCCGCTTTCTTCGCCAGCGTCAGCAACGCCGTCGGTTCATAGACCGTGCCCGCCCACAATCCGATGATCGCCACCGACACCAAACCCGCGTTGACCACGGTGCGCTTGCGGTATTCCTGGGCGAAAATCATTTTCAGGGGATGCGACCGTGGCGCGGCATGGCGCTCCTGCCAGCGCGGCGGCTCTTTCACCCGTGTCAGCGTGAACAGCGCCACCAGGACAGGCACCGCACCGCACAGGAACATGGCGCGCCAACCATAAGCCGCACCCACCGTGAAATTCAGCGCCGCCGCCAGAAAGAAGCCGGCGTAATAACCGGTCTGCAAATAGCCTGCGCCCTGCTTCCTGCGATCTTCCGGCCAGGCTTCGGCGACATAGGTGCCTGCCATCGCCCATTCGCCGCCGATACCCACGCCCGCCAAAAACCGGAACAGCGCCAGCTCCCACACATTCTGGGCGAAGGCGGCAAGGCCCGTGAAGACGGAGAAGACCAGGATGGTGGCGGCCAGGCAGCGGGCGCGCCCCACCTTGTCGGCGATAGGACCCCAGATGAAAGAGCAACCCCAGCCCACCAGAAATAACGTAAACAGCAGCGAACCAGCATAGGCGATATCGGCAGGCGTGTTGGCGAAGCCGGACTTCGGCAACAGCTCCTTCATCGCCGGGCTCAGCACCAGCGCATAGATCACCGAGTCCATGCCATCCAAGGTCCAGCCGAACCAGGCGGCCCAGAAGCCAAGGATCTGTTGCCGGTTGAGCGGTGTCTTTTTGGCCGCCATCGCCCATTTCCCCTCTCACGCCCCGTGCTAGGCTAATGGCGAAGGATATTGGCATCAATGCGGGGGCGCGATGAACGAGAGAGAAAAGAGCGGGCTCGACAGGCGCACGGTGTTGGAGCTAGGCGCCGCCGCAGGCCTGGTGGCGGCGCAACCGGCGCAAGCCGGTGCCAAGATGTCCGACATTGTGACGATGAATGCCGGCGCTTTGTCCGCCGCCATCGCGTCGCGCAAACTTTCTTGCGTCGAAGTGATGAACGCCTATCTGGATCACATCGCGGCGATCAATCCCAAGGTCAATGCCATTGTCGCCTTGCAGGAGCGCGAAGGCCTGATCGCCCAGGCGCGCGAGCGCGATGCCCAGTTGGCGCGGCGCGAATTGTTAGGTCCGCTGCACGGCTTTCCCCATGCGCCGAAAGATCTGCAGCCCGTGAAAGGCATCCGCTCCACGTCGGGCTCTCCGATCCTCAAGGATTTCGTGCCCACCGCCGACTCGCTGATGGTCGAGCGCTTGCGCAAGGCCGGCGCGATCTTCATCGGCAAGACCAACACGCCGGAATTCGGCCTGGGTTCGCACACTTATAATCCCGTCTATGGCGCCACCAAGAATGCTTATGACCAGACCAAGTCGGCCGGCGGCTCCAGCGGCGGCGCGGCGGTGAGCCTGGCGCTGCGCATGCTGCCTGTGGCCGACGGCAGCGATTATGGCGGCAGCCTGCGCAACCCCGCAGGCTGGAACAACGTCTTCGGCTTTCGCACCAGTTTCGGCGTGGTGCCCATTGCCGGCCCCGATGTCTGGCTGCCGTCTATGGGCGTGACCGGGCCGATGGCGCGCAACGTTTCCGACCTCGCTCTGCTGTTGTCGGTGCAGGCGGGTTACGATTCCCGAGCGCCCCTGTCGGTGACCGACGATGGCCGCCATTTCCTTCAGCCGCTTGCCTATAGCGTCAAAGGCAAGCGTATCGGCTGGCTGGGCGATCTGGGCGGTTGGGCGCCTTACGAGGCCGGCGTGCTGGACGTGTGCCGCGCCACGCTCAAGACGTTCGAGTCGCTGGGCTGTGTGGTGGAAGAGGCAGTGCCCGACCAGCCGCCAGAGCCGGCCTGGCAAGCCTTCATCAAGCTCCGCCAATGGCAGCAGGGCGGCGGCCTGCTGACCTATTATAAGGACCCGGCCAAGCGCGCTTTTTTAAAGCCCGAAGCGATCTGGGAGATCGAAGGCGGCCTTCAGCTTTCCGGTTATGACATTGAAGCGGCGTCGAGCCTGCGCACAGCCTGGTCGGCTTCGGTGCAACGCCTCTTCGCGCGCTATGACTATCTCATCATGCCCACGGCGCAACTTTTCCCCTTCGCGGTGGAAGAGACTTGGCCGCACAGCCTGGCGGGAAAACCCATGCAGACCTATCACGAATGGATGAAGGCGGTCTGCATGATCACCATGACGGGATGCCCTTCGCTGGCGGCTCCGGCAGGCTTCGGCGCCAATGGTCTTTCCATGGGCATCCAGATCGTCGCGCCGGTGCATCATGAGATGGACTGCCTGCGTCTCGCTGCCGCTTACGAAGCCGCGAATGACTGGACCGCGAAACACCTGCCGCCGCTGCTCAAGACCTGACGCAATTTTAGGTTTTGCGCCGTGCTGCCATGCCATCCAGCAGGATGGCGAGACCTTCCTCGAAGGTGCGATCGAATTGGCTGGACGCGAAATAAGGCCCGGCCGCGGCGACCGCCGGATAGTCGCGCGCGACGATTGCGTCCGGCACTGGCTCGCACGCCGACGGCCCCTTGGCATAGCCCGAGGTCTCATCCAGCGCCGCGCCCACAATGTAATAACCGAAAATGCGGAACAGCCGCGCCGTTTCTTCCTGGCTAAGGCCTGCACTGCCGAACGCTTCCAAGGTCCGGTTGAGCCATTTCAAGCCGGTGGGCGTATTGAGCCGGTGCAGCGCGAGATAATGGAAGAAGGCGGGGTGGCGATGCGCCATATCCCGGTACTCGTACACCAGCGTGGTGATCCTGGCCCGCCAGGCGAGGTTTTTGCGCGGCGCGGGCAAGGCACCCATCACCCGATCCACCAGGGCGTCCATCAGATGCGCCTTGGACGGAAAATGGTGATAGAGGCTCATCGGCTCGCAGCCCATGCGCGCCGCCAGCCGGCGCAGCGAAAAATCCGCAAGTCCATGCGCCTCGATCTCGGCCAGCGCCTCGGTCTCGATCCCGTCCCTGGAAAGGCCCAAGCGCCAGGCGCGCTTGCTACCCCGCTTTTTGGCTTGCAACCTTACACCGTATGGTTTATCGTATCCCTACAACCTTATGGCGTAAGTTCCCGAATGCAAGGGAGGGGAGCATGTCCGCCATCGACATTCTGGGACTTCTAATCCCGGCGACCTATCTTTTGATGCTGGCGATCGAAGCCGGCTTCCCGGCGCGCAGCTTTCCCGAAGCGAAAGGCTGGCGCTGGATGGGGTTCGGCTTTTTCCTGTTATTCGGTTTGGTGACCAGCGAAACGCCGCTGCTTTTGCCGCAGGACTGGCTGGTGCGCCATCGCCTGATGGACGGTTCGTGGCTTGGCGTCGCGGGCGGGGCGGTGGTCGGCTATGTGGTCCTGTCCTTCATCAGCTTTCTCTGGCATCGCAGCGTGCACGCTTTCGATCCGCTATGGCGGGGCTTCCACCAGATCCATCACAGCCCGCATCGCGTCGATATGGCGGGCGCGGCATTGTTTCATCCCTTGGAAATGGCGGTGTTCGCGCTGCAAAGCGTGATCGCCACCACCATCATCCTGGGGCTCGACCCACTAGCGGCCGCGATCACCGGCTATATCGCCTCCTTCTATTCCTTCTTCCAGCATCTCAATGTGCGGACGCCGCGCTGGCTGGGCTATGTCATTCAGCGGCCGGAATCCCACTGCATCCATCATCAGCGCGGCTTGCATGCCTTCAACTATGCCGACCTTCCCATGTGGGACATGCTCTTCGGCAGCTTCCGCAATCCAGGGTCCTATGAAGGCGATGTCGGCTTCGATGCACCGGCCGACAAGCGCTTCGGCGCGATGTTGGCCTTTGTGGATGTGAACGCACCCATCGAAGGGCCGAACAGTTTGGGCCGGGCGCGCGGCGGCGCCTGAAACGAAACGGGCCGCCAGTCGCCGAGCGGCCCATTTCACAAAGACCAGTCCATGGCTCAGGCCATGGTCACCAGATTGGCGACCTGGTCCAGTTCTTCCGGCGTGTTGTAGACATGCGGCGAGATGCGCAGCAGCGTCTTGCCGCCGATGCGGGTGATCGAACCGGCCAGCTTCTTGTCGCCATAGAGCATCTTGGCGCTGTCCGGCAGGCCCTTGATATCGGCCGCCAGCACCGTGCCCCACAGCGCCGGATCGCCGGAGCCGATCACTTTGATGCCCTTTGCCGACAGCTTCTGGCGCATCGCGGCGGCATGGGCGCGGGCGATCTTCTCGATGCCCTCCTCGCCGCCCAGCGCATCGCGCTCGTCCAGCGCCGCCAACAGACCCGGCAGCATCGCGTCCGGCCGCTGACCCAGATATTCGAAGGCCTGGCCGTTCACGGCGTCCGTCGGACCGGAGTGATAATAATCGACGCTCAGCATCAAGGGATTGAGTTCGGGGATGCGTTCGGCACGCACATAGAGAATGCCGGCGCCGATCGGGCCCATCATCCATTTGTGGGTGCTGGCCGCCAGCGAGTCGCAGCCGATCGCCGCCACGTCGATTTTCTTCCAGCCGAAAGTCTGGGCGGCATCGACATGGAACCAGATATTCTTGGAGCGACAGAAGCGCCCGATCTCGTTCACCGGCGCGATGATGCCGCCAAGATTGGTCTGGTGCGACAGCGCCAGCACCTTGGTGCGCGGACCCGCCAGCGAGATATAGGCATCCAGCACTTCTTGCGCGGTCTTGGGCTCGTCGGCGGGTGTCGCGATCTTGACCACGATGCCTTCGGTCTTTTCCCTGAGCTTCCACCAATTGGTGTTGGAGGGATGGTTCTCGTGGCCGAGAATGACTTCATCGCCTGCCTTCAGCGGCACGCCGCGCGTGACATTGCCGCTGGCTTCGCTGCCGTTCCGGGTCAGGGCCATGCAGTCCGCCGGCGCGTTGATGTTCCTGCCGATGCGGGCATGGATGGTCGCCACCATGTCGTTATACTTGCGGCGATATTCCTGCGACGGATTGGCTTGCAGCTGCGCCGATTCCACCTTCTCGGCCGCGATGGCGGACAGGAAGGTGGGGCAAAGATTGGCGGCGTTGACATAAATCAGTTTGGGATCGAGTGCGAAGCGCGACCGGATGCTGCCGCCCTTCATGCTCTGTCCCATCGCCGGTGTGGCGCTTGCCACTGCCGCCAGGCCTGCCGCCGTCTGGATCAGATGGCGTCGCGAAATATCTGTCATGTCTTGTCTCCCCTCGGTTGGTTACGAAACGATTCCTGTCCTCATTAAGTCATGCCTGCCGTTTGCCCGTCAGCAGGGCGCGGTCGATCGGCAGCCGCCTCAGCGGCACGCCGGTCGCGGCATAGATGGCGTTGCGGATGGCGGCGGGCGCGGTGGTCACCCCGGTCTCGCCGATGCCGCCGGGCGGCTCGCTGCTGGGGATCAGATGCACGTCGATTTCCGGCGTCTCGTTGATCCTGAGCATGCGATAGTCGTGGAAATTGGATTGGCGCACCCGTCCCTTGGCCAACGTGATTTCACCGAACAAGGCGGCGGTGGACCCGAAGATCATGCCACCCTGCAATTGCGCCACCACCGTGTCGGGATTGACCACGGTGCCGGTATCGACCGCCGTGGTGAGACGATGCAGGCGCACATTGCCGTCCTCGCTCACTTCCACCTGGGCGATGGTGACGATGAAGCTGGCGAAGGAGACCTGCGCCGAGACGCCTCGGCCATGGCGCGGCGGCAGCCTTTTGCCCCAATCGGCCTTCTCCGCCGCCAGATTCAGCGCGGCCAGCAGGCGCGGAGTCTTGGCAAGATGCGCGCGGCGGAACTCCACGGGATCCACGCCCGCCTTGTTCGCCAACTCGTCCATGAAACTTTCGATGGCAAAGACATTGTTGTTGGGACCGACGCCGCGCCAGAAGCCGGTGGGCACGGCGGGCGGCTCGTGCCGCACCACTTCAACTTTCAGATTGGGAATGGCGTAGGGAATGTCGATGGCGCTATCCACCGTGTCGAAATCGATATTGTGATTGCCTTTGAAGGCGGCGGGCAGCCAGCGCGCCACCACCGACGATCCGGTGATGCGGTGCTGCCAGCCGTCGATCTTGCCGTCCTTTAAGGTCGCCGTGAGACGGTCATAATAGACCGGGCGATAAAGGTCGTGCTGGATATCTTCTTCGCGCGTCCACACCACCTTGAGGGGCCCATCGACATGCTGCGCGACACGGATCGCCTTGATCACCATGTCGGGCTCCAGCCTTCTGCCGAAGCCGCCACCGATGATCTGATTGTGCACAATCACTTTCTCGAGCGGCACATTGGCGGTGGCTGCCGCCGTCGTCTGCACCCGCGCCATGATCTGTGTGCCCAGCCACAGCTCGCAGGCGCCCGGCGTCAGATGCACGGTGCAGTTCATCGGCTCCATGGTGGCATGCGCCAGGAAGGGCAGTTCGAACCGCGCTTCGATCCTCTCGCCCTCGCCCAGCGACTTGTCGGCGTTGCCGGCGGCCTTGGCGACCAGCGCGTCCCCGTCGCTGGCGGCACGAATCTTCTGCCAAATCAGATCGGAATCGACATGACCATTGGGCCCCGCGTCCCAATCGATCTTGCAGCTGTCCAGGCCCTTCTTGGCGGCCCAGAAATGATCGCCGACCACAGCCACCATATCGTCCAGCACGATGACTTGCCGCACGCCCGGCACGGTCTTGGCCGCGCTGTCATCGACATGGCGCACCTTGCCGCCGAAAGCGGGGCTGGCGGCGATAGTGGCGAACTTCAGTCCCGGCAGCATCACATCGATGCCATAGACTTCCTTGCCATCGACCTTGGTCGGCGTATCCAGCCGCTTCATCGGCTTGCCGATTAGCTTGAAATCCTTTGCCGCCTTCAGCGGCGGCTCGGCAGGCGCGGCGCCATTGGCGTTGTCGGCCAGCACGCCATAAGCCAGCTTGCGGCCCGAGGCGGCATGGATCACCTGGCTGTTCTCGGCCGTGCAGCTGGCGGCGTCGACGCCCCATTGCTTCGCCGCCGCCTGGATCAGAAGCGCGCGCGCACCCGCCGCCGCCTTGCGCATGGGCAGCCAGAAGGCGCGGATGGAATTGGAGTTGCCGGTCGCCTGCACCCCCAGCATGGGATTGGCATAGAGCTTTTCGTTGGCCGGAGCGGCTTCGACATGGACATTGTTCCAGTCAGCATCCAGCTCTTCGGCGATCATCATGGCCAGCGAAGTAAAGACCCCCTGCCCCATCTCCACCTGCGGGATGATTAAGGTGACCTTGCCCGCCTTGTCGATGCGAAGGAATGCGTTGGGCGCAAAAGGCGGCGGCGCGGCCGGCGCACCTTCCGCGACATTGGCGGGCAGCGCCTGCGCCACCGGCACATGGAAGGCCAACATGAACCCGCTCGCCAGGCCGCCGGCCAAAAGCCCGCGCCGCGATGGACTTGTCCTGGAAAGAAATGCAAGCCGAGCCATGTGAACCCCGGCATTAAAAGACGGCAAAACGCTATCACGAGGGCACGGGGCCGTACAGCCACGGCGGCATTTGAGACTGTGCGGGAAACCGCTTAGCCTTCAATCGCTTCGGGTGGAGAGCGGCATGAAAGCTGGAATCGCGGGATTTTTTCTGTGCCTTGTCGCCGGCCTGACAATGCCGGGCTTGGCGACACAAGCGATGGCGGATTGCGTGGTCAAGGCCCCGCCCGGCCTGGTCAGCGGTGGAGCGCTGACCGTGGGCTCCAACATGTCCACCCCGCCCCAGATGTATATCGACAAAGGCGAGCCGGCCGGTTTCGAGATCGATCTCGCCAAAGCCATCGCCGCCAAAATGTGTCTCAAACCGGTGCTGGTGAACATCGCCTTTGGCGGGCTGTTTCCCGGCCTGGCGGCGCACAAATTCGACTATATCACTTCTGGCCTGGGCATCACGCCGCAACGCGAGCAAGTATTCGACTGGGTACCCTATCTGGTGGGCGGCATCCAGCTGGTGGCGCGCAAGGATAGCAATCTCTCGTTCCGCAACGAAAACGATCTCTGCGGCCACAGCGTGGCCACCATCTCCGGCACCACTCAGGCCAAGGCGCTGGAGCGCGCCAATCAGACCGTGTGCAAACCGGGCAAGATGATCGACTTCAAATACTTCCCCAGCTTCAACGACGCTGTGATGCAGCTGCGCAAGAAATCTGCGGACGTGGCCTTCGTGGACTGGGCCTTTGCGTCCTATGTCACAGGCCTGATGCCCGAATTGAAGACGGCCAGCCCCATCATCGCCGGCCGCCCGGAAGTGCCCCGCAACAAGTTGGGGCTCGCGTTCCGCAAAGGCGACAAGCCCATGGTCGATGCTGTCAATGCGGCGCTGGCGGCGCTGGAAAAAAGCGGCGAGTACGACAAGCTCCTGGACAAATGGCGCATGCGCCAGGGCGATATCCGTAAGCCGGCCTGAGGACGCCGCGAGGGGCTGATACAATGGTGTTCGACAGCAAAGCGTTTCTGGACGCACTGTTCTCCAACGTCTTCTTCCTGCCCGCGGTCACCACCCTGGGCGTGACCTTCATCGCTATGGCGGGCGCGATGATCTTAGGTTTCGGCGGGGCGCTGGCGGCCCTGTCGCGTTTCGCGGCACTGCGCTGGCTGGTGCAGGGCTATCTGGGCTTCTTTCGCGGCGTGCCGGTGCTGGTGCAGATCGTGTTCTGGTACAATGCCCTTCCCGTTCTCACCAACAATGCGATCAACCTGCCCGCGCTGGTGGCAGGCACCTTGGCGCTGGCCTTGAACGAAGGCGCTTATATGACCGAGATCATCCGCTCGGGTCTCACGTCGGTCGATCCCGGCCAGCGGGAGGCGGCGCGTGCGTTGGGCATGACCAAAGCCAAGGCGCTCCGCCGCATCGTGCTGCCCCAGGCGCTGGCGGTGATCATTCCGCCCACCGGCAACCAGTTCATCGCCATGCTGAAGACCACATCGCTGCTGTTCGCTATCGCCGTGCCGGAAATATTCTCCACCGGCACCAACATCTACAGCCAGAATTTCCGCTATTTCGAAGTGCTGCTGGTCGTCAGCATTTGGTATCTGGTGTTGACCGCACTTTTGACCGCCATCCAGAAAGTGATCGAGCGCCGCTTCGCCCCGCGCAAATCGCGCAAGCTGGACGCCCTGCCTGCTATGGAGCATGGCTGATGGCGCTGGTCGAAATCACAGACGTCCACAAACGCTTCGGCCAGCAAGAGGTGTTGCGCGGCGTCTCGCTTTCCGTCAATGCCGGCGAAGTGGTGTGCTTGCTGGGCGCCAGCGGCAGCGGCAAGACCACGCTGCTTCGCTGCATCAATCACCTGGAGAGCATCGACCGGGGCGAGATCAAAGTGGCGGACGAGCTGGTCGGTTATCTGCGCGGGCCGGACGGCAAGCTGCGCGAAGAGAAAGACCGCGAAACCTCGGCCAAGCGCGCCAGGATCGGCATGGTGTTCCAGCGTTTCAATCTTTTCGCCCATCTGACGGCGGAGGAAAACATCATCGAGGCGCCGGTCCAGGTGCTGCGCCAGCCCGTGGACGCCGCGCGGAGACACGCCCGCGCGCTCCTCGCCACCGTGGGGCTGGCGAACAAGGCCAACCATTATCCGCACGAGCTCTCCGGCGGGCAGCAGCAACGCGTCGCCATCGCGCGTGCACTGGCGATGGAGCCGCGCCTGATGTTGTTCGACGAGCCGACCTCGGCGCTCGATCCCGAGCTGGTCGGCGAAGTGCTGGAGAGCATGCGGCGGCTGGCGCAATCGGGCATGACCATGATCGTGGTGACGCATGAGATGGCGTTCGCCCGCGATGTGGCCGACCGCGCCATCATGATGGCGGACGGCCAAGTGGTGGAAGATGCGCCGCCGGCGCTATTCTTCTCCGCGCCCGCTCACGCCCGCACCCGCGCGTTCCTCGCCCGGCTTTTGGAGAAACAGGCATGAGCCTTTCGCCCCACGATCCGTCCTGGTGGTTCGCTGACGCAATGCGGTTGGAAGGCGAGCCTGCGCCCGCGCTGGCGGGTGAGCTCACCGTCGATGTCTCCATCGTGGGCGGCGGATACACCGGGCTCTGGACCGCGCTGGCCCTGAAGGCGCGCAGGCCCGCGCTTTCCATCGCCTTGATCGAAGCCGGCCTCTGCGGCTGCGGCGCCAGCGGCAAGAATGGCGGCAAGGTGCATGGCTATTGGGCTTCGCTCTCGGGCATGTCGAAGAATCTGGGCGACGACGCGGCGCTGGCGGTAGCGCGCGCTGGCGCCATGGCGCAAGATGGCCTTCGCGCCTTCGCCACCGCGCCCGGCCGCGATGTCTGGTGGCGGGAAGCAGGCGATGTGCGCGTCTCCGCCTCGCCCGCGCAGGACGCCAAGATCGCCACTTACGTCGATGCGGCCAAGCGTCTGGGCGTGTCCGATGCGGTGCGCGAACTTTCCCCCGCCGAAGTCGCCGCCGTCTGCCACTCACCGGTCTTCCGTGGCGGCGTGATGCTGTCGGAAGGCGCCAATGTCCATCCCGCGCGCTTAGCGCGGGCGCTGCGCAAGGCGGTGATCGAGACTGGCGTGCAACTGTTCGAAAACAGCGCCATGACGGCGCTGGACAAGGGCACACCCAATCGCGTTCGCACCGCCGCTGGGCAGATCATCGCCCGCGAGGTGGTGCTGGCTACCAATTGCGAATTGGCGGCGCTGCCGCAGATCTGGCCGCATGTCACCGTCTTTTCCAGCTTCGCGGTGATGAGCGAGCCCGCGCCGGAAAAGCTGGCGGCGATGGGCTGGCTGCGCGACGAAGGCTTTTCCGACATGCGGATGTTCGTGCATTATTTCAGGAAGACCGCGGACAGCCGGGTGCTGATGGGCTCCGGCTCGGGCCCCATCAGCTATGGCGGCAACACCACCGAACCTTATCTGCGCGAAGACGAAGCCAGCGCGGCGCGCGCCGAGCGCGGGTTGCGCCGCCTGTTGCCGGGATTGAAAGACGTGCCCATCGCCAAGGCCTGGGGCGGACCGATCGACGTCTCCGCCGACCGCCTGCCCTTCTTCAAGACCCTGCCCGGCACACGGGTGCATTATGCCAGCGGCTATTCCGGCCATGGCGTCAATCCCACTTACATCGGCGGTCAGTGCCTGGCCACTCTGGTATTGAGCGAAAAAGATGTGTGGTCGTCGCTGCCGCTTTGCACGCGCGAGGTGCCGCGCTTGCCGCCGGAACCGCTCCGCGTCATCGGCGGCCGCATGATCCGCCGCGCCATCATCGCCTGCGAGGAAGCCGAGGAGCAGAACCGCCAAGCGCCGCCCATCGCGGCCGCCACCGCTGCCCTGCCCCGCCTGTTCGGCCTCAGGATCGGAACGCGTTGAAAGCAAGAGCCGCCGCTTTTGTAGCGGCGGCCCGTGCGATCATGCCTTCCGGATCAGACCAAGCTGCGTCAGCGCGGTAACGCCATCATCCAGGCCAATTTCGGAAACGATCCTGCCATTATGAATTTTGAGCACGGTCGTGCCGGTGAAATGCATCTTGCGGCCGGTCTTGGCGGGCAGCGATCCCATCAGGAAATCGCTGAACGCGGGACCGGTGTGCGTGCCGCCGCCTTCCCATTGGCCGACGACATAATCGCCTTCCGCGATCAGATCGGTGGTGCCCCAGAAGTTCAGGTCAGGGAACGCTGCGCGAAAATCGCGCATGAAGGCCTTGATGTCAGCATGGCCCCGGCGCGGCTCGTGCAGCGAATATTGCAGCAGCATGTCCGGCGCCGCGATGGCATCGACCACCGAGAGGTCGCAACTCTTGCCCCAGAATTGCGTGAACCAGCGCCCGACAATGGCCTTGTTGTCGTCCTGTTTACTCATGTGAAATCTTCCCTTTGCTTGTGGCGACCATCGCGGATCGATGGCTCTAAGCCGAGGGATAGACCGGTGCGTTACCCGGCAAACTCCGGTTCTTGCGGCGGCATCGGGCGGCGCGAAATGCGAGCGCCCGCTAATAGCCCCGCTCGAGATCGACAAGGTGGAGCAAGGGTTCGCCGCTTTCGGCGCGCCTGACCCCTTCCTTCAAGAACGCCATCGCCGCCTTGAGATCGGTCAGGGCCGCGACATGCGGCGTGATGGTGATCTTGGGATGCCGCCACAGCACACTATCCGCCACCAGCGGTTCGGGCTGGAACACGTCCAGCACCGCGCCCGCCAGATGGCCGCTGTCTAGCGCCACGATCAAATCTTCCGCGACCAGATGACCGCCCCGCGCCACATTGATCACCCAGGCGCCTTTCGGAAGCGCCGCAAACAGCTTAGCGTTGAGAACGCCTTGCGTGTCTTTGGTCAGCGGCAGCACACAGACGCAATAATCGCATTGCGCCAGGAATTGCGGCAGTTCGCCCTCGCCGGCAAAACTTTTCACGCCCGGCACCGCCTTGCGTGTGCGGCTCCAGCCGGTGAGCTGGAAATCGAACGGCAGCAGGCTTTGCGCAATCGCGGTACCGATATCACCCAGCCCCAGCATGCCGATGCGCGTATCGCGCGACGCGCGCTCGAGCATGCGTTGCCGCCATTGGCCTTCCCTCTGCGCGGAATCGAAGAAGCGTTGGCCGCGATGGACCATCAGAATGTGCATCACGACATACTGCGCCATCTCATGGATCAGGGTGGGATCGACGAAACGTACCAGCGGTAGATGGCGCGGCAATTCGGGATCGCGCAGGAAGCCGTCCACGCCCGCGCCCATGGAAAAGATCACCTTGAGATTGGGCAGGCTCTTGATCAGTCCGGGCGTGGGCCGGAAGCTGCAGAAATAGCTTATGTCGGCCGGGTCATATTCTTCGCGGTTGGCGATGACCGCCTCGAAGCCGCAGGCCGCCCAGTCTTTCTTGGTGAGGACGCCCCAGCCCGGCAGGCCCACACCCTGGAAAAGAAGTTTCGGCAGCATCTTCTTCGCGCTCTTGTTCTTGCCGGACCGGCGTTGCTTGGTCAGCGAACCTAAGAGAGACCGCCGACATTTGCCAACCGGATTTTGCAGACTATCCGGGCCCATGACATGCTGAATCGACGACACGGGGGGCGGGCATGCAGAAATATGGAATGACCAGACGCGCGATGCTGGCAGGCGCGGCTGCCACACTGGGCGCGCACGCGGCTGTGGCGACGCCGGCCCTGTCAGTCGCCAATTTCGGACTGAGGCCTCGCGACGTGCCGCGCCGCAACGCCTGGTTCGAGATCGACGCCGCCGCCTTCGAACACAATATCGCACAGACGCGCGCCATCCTGGGGCCGGGCGGCGCCGAACTCTGCGCCATCATGAAGGCCGACGCCTATGGCAACGGCCTGGATTTGCTGATGCCCTCGGTGCTCAAGACCGGCATCAAAGCCATCGGTTTCGCCAGCAATGAGGAAGCCCGCATCGCTCGGGCGATGAACTTCAAGGGCCGCCTGGTCCGGGTGCGCACCGCCACGCCGGACGAGATCGAGGACGCCTTTCCTTTCGCGGTGGAGGAGTTGGTCGGCAATCCCGCCGCCGCCCAGCGCATTGCCGATCTGTGGCGTGGCCATGACAAGACAAAAGTGCTTCCCATCCACCTTTGTCTCAACGCCGACGGCATGAGCCGCAACGGCGTGGAATTGAAGACCGATTACGGCAAGGCCGATGCACGCGCCATCCTCGCGGTCGCGCCCCTAAAAATCGCGGGCCTGATGACGCATTATCCCACCGAGGATCGCGACGACATTCTGCGCCAGTTGGCGCGATTTGAGAGCGACATCGCCTGGCTCAGGGCCAACGGCCTGCCGGACCATCCCATGACGCGCCACACCGCCAACACATTCGCCACTCTGCATCATCCCGAAACCCGGTTGGACATGGTGCGGGTGGGCGGCGCGCTTTATGGCGACACCAGCGCCGATTTCCTGGCCCGCTTCCGTCCCACCATCACGCTCAAATCGCGGGTGGCGGCGGTCAATCATTTCCCTGCCGAGGAGACGGTCAATTACGACCGCACCTTCAGGCTTTCGCGCGAATCCTGGCTGGCGAATATTCCCATCGGCTATTCCGACGGTTATCGCCGCAGCCTGTCCCACGCCAACCAGCCGGACTTCGCTGACGAAGGGAGGAACAACACCCAGGTCTTGATCGGCGGGCGGCGCTATCCCTTGGTCGGGCGCGTCACCATGAACACGCTGATGGCGGATGTGACCGGCGATCAGGACCGCGTGAAGCTGGACGATGAAGTGGTGCTGTTCGGCCACCAGGGCGATGAGGTGATCACCCAGAAAGAGCTCGAGACCAACGCGTCGGCCTATGGCCCCGATCTTCTGGCCGTGATGGGCAATTCGCTGCCCAAGATTCTGAAATCGGCTTGATCGTCGCCATCGCCGGTGTAGATGCTGATTCCGTTAACCATGTTTCCGCTTTGCCGCGGGTACGAAGATGTCAAACGGCGCAGCAATACCCGGTGGCTCAGCTATTTGTGACACGCATATAAAAGCACAAAATCTCGCATCAAAATTCTCGTCTCGGCCGCATTGTCGCCAAACTGCGCCGCGAGACTTTTTCCGCTGGTCGAACGCCTGCAAGGTTAACGGGCGCATGGCGAAATAGCGGAAAATGGGAGACCGAAAGAATGCGCAGCGAGATGAACCCAGCCGAACAATTGGAAGCCCTGTGCAACGCCCGCGATTATTATGCCGGCCTGGCGGAAATGTTGCGTAATCGCGTGACCACTTCGGTCGAACCGACCGACAAATGGGAAAAGCAAGAAAAGAAGGCCCGCCGTTTCGCCGCCGCCTATGACCGCAGCGTCAAGATTCAACGGATCATGATCGAGCTGGGATATCACTGAGCCGGGTTCCGCTCAGGTCCATCATCGCTTGGTGCGCCGTGCGCAGCATCAGCGTCAGCAGCGCCACCACCGCGGGCGCGCGGTCGGGATGCGCCGGCAGGCCCAGCTGGGCGCCCAACTGATCGAGCGCGGCCAGCTTCACAAAGTGTAGCGTGAATTGGACGGCAGACATGGGACCCTCGGAGCGACTTCTTTGTTTGTCGCGGTTCCGACGGAGTTGCCTAGCGCCAGCGTAGCGGCAGCTGTTGCACACTTTTCCTGGAACCGCTCAGCCGGACCATTCCGGCTTCGTTTCAAGGACGCGCGGTGCGTGGCAATTCCGACAATCAGGCGATGATTAGGTACGGGCCAGAACCCATTCGCTCGTCTTATCGAGTAAAGCGGCGGGCACGTCGCGCCCAACCATGTGTACCAGCGCCGCCAAGCTGACTTCTGCCAGCGACCGCCGCCAGGCCTTGTCCGCCGCCCACATCACCCGCGCCACGCCGCAAGACTTGCTGTCGGCGCGGCGGCTCGCATCCGGGCAGACACGGCGGCATGGATTGTTTTTCCGGATCTCGGTGCAGACGAAGGTGGATTCCTTGCCCTCCACCGCTTCCACCACATCCAGGAAATTGATCTGGCCGGGAGCTTTTGCCAGGCGGTAACCGCCGCGCGGGCCGAGCGTGCCTTCCACCAATCCCACCTGCGACAGGCTTTGCAGCGACTTGCCCA
>DATNGI010000140.1:0-13345 GCA_035605955.1 Rhizomicrobium sp. | reverse complement strand
GGCATCGCCAACTGGACCAGCTATTACGGCCAGAATGGCATCGACAAATGGATGATCCCCTTCTTCGGGGGCTCGGTCTATGACGATCCGGCCGCCTATCGCGCCGCCTCACCCATCGAATTCATCAAAAAGGCCACGACGCCGACCTTGGCCTATGTCGGTGAGCGCGACGTGGAATGTCCCGCGCCGCAATCGCTGGAATATTGGCACGCGCTTTCCACCATCGGCACGCCGGTCAAGCTGGTGATCTATGCCGGCGAGGGCCACCATTTCCGCAAATTGTCGGATCTGGAAGACCTACGCGGCCGCGTGCTGGGCTGGTACGACCATTACCTGAAGTGATCAGGAATTGGTGCGGCCTGGGATCGGGATCGGGCCCGCCGACTTCACCTGGTTCCAGATACGGCGTCCCACCTTGTCGGCTTCGGCGATGAGGGTCGCTTCGTCCATCGTCAGGACCTTGCGGTCGCGCATCACGAACTTGCCGTCCACCATGACGGACTCCACGTCCGAGGGCTGGCCATTGTGAATCCAAGCCGAGACGATGCGCCCCGCCGGCACCAGATGGGCGCGCATGGTGTCGACCACGATCAGGTCGGCCTTCTTGCCCACTTCCAGCGAACCGATGCTGCTCATTTGCCGCAAGGCGCGCGCGCCGCCCAGCGTGGCGTCTTCCAGCATATCTTCGGGCTGGGGCCGCATGCCGGGAAAGGCATCGTCGCGTTTGATGCGCTCGGTCAAAAGCGCCACTCGCATCACTTCGAACATGTCGTTGGTGTTGTTGTCGGTGCCGTTGGCGATGGGCGAGCCCGCCGCGCGCAGTGCCGGGATCGGCGGGATCACGCCGCGATTGGCCGCCATCGCCGCCTGGTGCGAGACGGTACTGCGGGTGCGGCCCATCAGCGCGATGTCATTGTCGCTCATGTAACGGCAATGAGCGGCGAATAGCGCCGGTCCCAGGAAACCCGCCTTGTCCAGGAAAGCCGGCGGGCTGAGGCCATGATGCTTGACCATGAACTCCACTTCGGCGCGGCTTTGCGACAGATGCACCGAATAGCCCAGATCGTGTTTTTCGGCGAACGCGCGCACCGCCTTGAGCAATTCAGGCGAGGAGGTTTCGGACAAGGCGGCGGCAGGAAAGACATTGATGCGTCCATTCTCCTTGCCATGCCAGGCGGAGAAGAGATCGCTGATGCGCCGCATGCCTTCGTCACGCAGTTTGGCGGAGAAGCGAGGCGCACCGGCGCTGGCCGCGCCTTCGGGCGAAAGCGGGCCCGGCACATTCTCGCTGTCGGCGGCGGATTCCATCAACACCATGCGCAGGCCCGATCTGGCCAGAGCGGCGGCGGAGGTGCTGATGCCGCTGGCGAACTCCACCACCGAGGTGGAACCCGTCTTGATCGCTTCCAGCGCGCCGATGGTGACCATCAGGGTCTTCTCGTCGCCCTGCAGCAAGCTCGCCGGGCGGACGGCGACACGCGCCGAGTTGGGGAAACCGAAATCCTCGTTGAAGCCGCGATCAAGCGTCTGGGCCAGATGGGCGTGGCAATTGATCAGGCCGGGAAACAGCGCCTTGCCGCGTCCGTCATAGATATCGGCGTTGGGATAATGCGGCAGCACCGTGTCGGTCGGGCCTATGGCCGCGATCTTGCCGTCCACCACGGCCAGCGCCATGTCGTCGCGCGTAACATTGGCGTTGGCCACGGTGGTGCGCGTGAACAATATGGGCCGCTCGCCGCTCGCGGCCTGGACACCGCCTTGTTGCAGCACCAGTGCGGCGGTGCCTGCGCCCGCGCCCGCCAACAATTGCCGCCTGTTCACATCCAAAGCGTTCGGCATGGTCACCCCTGCGACTGTCCTGGAAGGCATGATGCGTCAGGCGGCCGCCAAGTCAATCGCGTATCAAGCGGCGGTGTAATCGATGCGCCGATATGGGATCTGACCATCCATTACTTCGACAAAAGGCTTGCCGCCTTTCACGCCCACCGTGCCATAGCCCGTAGCGGTGGACAGGAAGCTCAGGAAATCGCCTTTGATCGCGGGCTTCAGATAAAGAATCTTCTCCACCGCATCGAAGTGTGCGCCGCTCATCGCTTCCAGCAGGGCATAGGACGACATGGCGCGCGCATACCAATGGCCATATTCATATTCGTCGAACGGATTGCGCACGCGCCCATCATAGCGCGCGCGACAAGTGCGAACGACTTCCAAACCTTCCGCGACAAGACCTAGCCGGATCATGTGCGAGGCGCACTGATACTCGATGCCTGTCCAGACCTCATTGGAATAGACGAAGGGAAGCGACAAAGCCCCACCACGCGGCCAGGTGCACAGCAGAAGCCCGCCATCGGTACCCGCTGCATAAGTGGGGCGTTGGGGATTGGCGAAGCCAGCCAGGCTGGTCTTCAGATTGTGGCGGTGAATGGCGGCGAGATGGGATTTGACCTTGGCATGGTCCAGTGGCTCGCCCACGCCGCAGACCAGCGCCATCCACGCGCCCAGCACGCCGTCGGACAGACAGCCTTCGCCATATTGATATTTGGGTCCTTCCTTCTCGAACAGCGCCAGCGTGTCGGGCGAATATTCGTTGAAGAAGCCGGTCTTGAGCGGGAAGGGGCCGTGAAAACCGGCACGCTCCACTTTCTGGCGGAAATATTCGCCATTGAAGAGCTCGGACTCCAAGCGCTGCTTGGCCTTGGCCGCCAGGCTTTCATAAAGCGGCTGGCGATCAGAAACCGCGCGGCCCATCTGCGCCGCCGCCTGAAGCGCCCCCAGATAGAAGCTGGAGCACATGCCATCCGGTCCCCAGAATTCTATGTCGTAGGTATTGTGGTGAGGCTCTTCCACCAAGCCGCCATGGCCGGGATCCCAGGTCTTGATGCAGTAATCCAAACTCTTTTTCACCGACGGCCAGATCTTTTTCAGCCAAGCCGTGTTGCCCGAGATCCGCCATTCGCGATGGACTTTCATGATACCGCCCAACTGACCGTCAGCGGCGGCATAGAATTTGTGTTCGCAGGGACGGATCGGCAGCGCATGACGGAACGCCTGATGACCTTCTTCATTCTGCGAAGGACCGAACTCGCTTTCGCGCAAAGTCCGCTCCAGCGCGGGAAAGAGGTGCGGCATGGACTGGGCGTAATTCCACACATGGGTGCAGCTGCCCGTGCCGCCGGGCGCGCCAAAATTGTCGTCGCAGCCTTCCCAACCCCATAGCCGCCCGTCGATCTGGCGCAGAATGGTGGGCGATCTCAAGATGGTGAGATTGGCTGAGACCGCCTCCATCACTTCCGGGGGAAGCGTGCTGGCGTGGAAGCAATCGGCAAAGCGTTGCGTGGCTTGACGCAAGCTCTGATAGCGGTCGCGCCAGGCGGCATTGATCGCCTCGATGTCGGCGAAGCGTCCGGCATACCAGGGGCGATAGGTCTCGCCCGTACTTTCCGGCCAGGGCCAGGCGAACGGATCGTCCTGCGACCGCATGGAAGAACGGCCGCTAAACCAGGACAATCTGAGCGCGATGGTGCGCGAGGCGCCGGGCGCCAGGCTCAGCGGCACAAAGATGCTGGCGCCGGGGCTGGGCGCGCCGCTCGACGGCGGCGGTGCATCAAACGCCTTGGCTTGTTCAACGTCCTTCCACGCCAGCGTCAGCGCGTCCCACCAGTCGCCCCGGAACCAGGCGTGATTGACTTTCGCCTCTGGCTCGCTGACCGCGGCCGAGAAGGAGCTTTCCTCCCAGGGTTTTTCGGGTGGCGCGCCGGTCCAAAGCGTGAAGCCGCCCGGTGTGGATCGCACCGCGCGGCGCTCGGCTGGAGCTTTCTCGTCCGCCACAAAATTCTTGGCGTTGAAGGAGAAGACGGCGTCGACGGCCGCCACGCCGCGGTTGGTGAAGCGGTATTCCAACCCCGCCACAGGAAGAGAGGAATCGTCTTCATGGCCGGGCTCGAACGGGCTCCAGCCCGTGATCTCGACCTCCAGCGATAGAGCGGCATCCGCCAACATCACTTTGGCGAAGGGAAAGCGCGCTTCAAACGTCGCGCTGGAGAAACGGGGAAGGCCAAAACTCATGCCGGGGCTGCCGATGGCCGACCCCAAGGGACCGAACAGCTTACGGCCCGGCACCGGACCTTCCAGCACCCGCGCCAGGGGCTTTTCACCCTTGATCGCGATGGCGGCGAAGACGCAGGGCTCGTTGAAAATCTCAGGCCGGTTGCGGATCGAGACATGGGACAGGGCGCCCGTGCCTTCCAGGCAGACCATGCCCGCGCCGATACCGCCCAAGGGAAACGCGATCTGATTCAGGTGGGCGCCGCGATAAGGGCTGTTGAAAGCGCGCACGGTATCGGGTCCCGGCGTGCCGGCCCGCTCCGCGTCCATGGTCTGCTCCGCCGCGCGTGCTGATGCAGCCAAGGCGGTGGTCGCCGCCATTAGACCGGTCGTGCCCGTCAGAAAATCCCTGCGTTTCATGATTCCCTCCGGCTGGGTAACTTTACCGCTAAAGGAAAGGGGTACGCCAGGGGCAAAAGAAAAGGCGGCCTGGGTTGTCCCGCGCCGCCTTTCTCTAACTTTTTTGGGTGCTTACTTCTGGCCGCCCAGAAAGTCCTGCTTGCCCAGCGCCACGCCCTTGTGGCGCAGGATGTCGTATCCGGTGGTGATGTGGAAATAGACATTGGGCAGGACCCAATTGTTCAAATAGTCCTTGCCGTTGAAGTTGAATTCGGCCTGCGGGAATTTGAGATGGATGTGCCGGTCTTCGGCGCCCGCGAATTTGCCGGCGTCCAGGCCCTTCAGGAAGGCGATAGTTTTCTGAAGGCGCGCCTTCAATTGCTCGATCGTGGTTTCGTCATCCTCATATTTGGGAATGTCCGCATTGGCGAGGCGCGCCGCGCCGCCTTTGGCCATGTCGGTGGCGATGCGGACCTGCGCCGTCAGGGGCAGCATGTCGGGCGCCAGACGAAGCTCGAGATAGGAATTGGGATCGATACCCGCTTCCTTGGCATGCGCTTCGCCCTTGGTGAGCACGGTATAGAAGCTGCCCAGCATATGGGTCAGCGGCGGAACGCAGGCGTCGTAAATCGTATAGGCCAAGATCATCTCCCTGGAAGATTTCTATGCGGGCGGGACTTGAGCCTGAAACGCCATTGCAATCAAGCGTCGCTTGGGCCTATCAAAGTCACAATAACTTCAAGGTCTTCCCATGAGCGACGAACTTCCGGACCGGCTTTCCACCGATCCCAAAAGCCCCTACCACAACGCGGAATTGCTGGAGCGCGGCGTGGGCATCCGCTTCAACGGGGTCGAGCGCACCAATGTCGAGGAATATTGCGTCAGCGAGGGCTGGGTGCGGCTGGCCGTGGGCAAGACGGTGGACCGGCACGGCAATGCCATGACCGTTAAGTATAAGGGCAAGGTCGAGCCCTATCTGCACGCGCCAGAAGAACAGCCCAAATAACACCAAACGCGCTTCTTTCCGTCGTTTCATTTTTTGCCCGTCGCGCCGCCGGAATGCGCGCGCGCCGCCGTTTCACTCTTATCCGCGCTTTCTCGGGAGAAGGAGGGTGCGGGAATAGGAGGGGCATGTGAACGCCAATGGAGCAGAACATGTTCATGAAGAAGATCGTCGTTACCTCTTTGCTGGCCTTGTCGCTTGCCGGGCTCGGCACCAGTTCCGCCAGCGCCATGGGTTGGCGCGCCAGCCATCCGCGCCGCGCCGAGGTCAACGCCCGGCTGAACCATCAGGATCACCGTATCAATGTCGAACGCCGCGAAGGCGATATCACCGCTTCTCAGGCGCATGATCTGCATGCCCAGGATCGCGGCATCCGCGCTCAGGAGCGTTTCGATGCCAGTCAGAATGGCGGCCATATCACGCGCAGCGAGCAGGGCTCTCTGAACCAGCAAGAGAATGCGGTGAGCCAGCAGATCGGCCGCTGATCGGGCGAAGCAAAGGCCCGGTACTGGCCCGGGCCTTTCTCGCATAATGGACCTGCCGCCTACGCGGTTTGCGGCGCTGCTCGGAGAGAGTTAAACCGGCATAATGCCGGTCACCATCGCCGAAGACGGATTGCCGCTTCCCCAGCGGACTTGGGCGATCATCACCATCATGCTGGGCGTGCTGATGGCGGTGATCGACGGCGCCATCGCCAATGTGGCGCTGCCTACCATCGCCAAGGATCTGAACGCCACGCCGTCCTTTTCGGTGTGGATCGTCAATGGCTATCAGCTCGCCATCACCATCTCGCTCCTGCCGCTGGCGTCGCTGGGCGAGATCATCGGCTACCGCCGCGTCTATCTGGCGGGGCTGGCGCTGTTCACCATCGCCTCGCTGCTTTGCGCCCTGTCGCACACGCTGTTGCTGTTGACGCTGGCGCGTATCGTTCAGGGCTTCGGCGCCGCCGGCATCATGAGCGTCAATGCGGCGTTGGTGCGCTTCACCCATCCCCATGATCGTCTGGGTCACGGCATCGGGATCAACGCCCTGGTCGTGGCGGTGGCGGCGGCGGTGGGGCCGACTTTGGCGGCCGCCATCCTGGCGGTGGGCAATTGGCCCTGGCTGTTCGCGATCAACATTCCCTTCGGCATCGCGGCTGTCGCCATCGGCCGCAAAGCGTTGCCGCACACACTCCAGGCGCCGCATCCCTTCGACTGGCGCGGCGCGATCCTCAGCGCCATCACGTTCGGGCTGGGCATCGCCGCCATCGACAGCGCCGGTCATGGCGAAGCGACCTATCTGTTCATTTCGGAATTTCTTGTGGCGGTGATCGCCTGTGCCGTTCTGGTGCGGCGCGAACGGCGCGCCCCTTCACCGCTGCTACCCGTCGATCTTTTGCGCATTCCCATCTTCACGCTTTCGATCTGCACGTCGGTGGCGTCTTTTTGCGCCCAGATGCTGGCCTTCGTGGCGTTGCCTTTCTATCTGCAGGACCGCTTCGGCTATTCGGCGGTGGAGATCGGGCTTCTGATTACGCCCTGGCCGCTAGGGGTCGCGCTCTCCGCGCCCATCGCCGGGCGGTTGGCGGAGCGCTATCCGGCGGGGCTTCTGGGCGGCGTCGGGCTTGTCGTCTTCGCCGGTGGTTTGGGAGCGCTGGCACTTCTGCCGCCGCATCCCACGCTTACCGGCATCGTGTGGCGCATGGCGTTGGCCGGCATCGGCTTCGGCCTGTTCCAGTCGCCCAACAACCGCACCATGATCGCAGCCGCGCCGCGCGAGCGCAGCGGCGGCGCCTCGGGCATGCTGGGGACGGCGCGGCTCTTGGGCCAGACCATTGGCGCGGCCTTGGTCGCGCTGCTCTTGGCGCGGGATCCGGTGGAAGGCACCCGCTTCGCCTTGATGATCGGAACTGGCTTTGCGCTTCTGGGCGCGGCGCTCAGCGCTTTGCGTCTGTCGCCCAAGGGCGCAGAGGGTGGCCAGGCCGTGCGTGTGCTTGAAGCGCCAAGAGCAACGGGCGAGTAGCCGCTTTCCGTTGGCGCGAATCCGGCGCTAAGGTGCGGTTCGCGGGCCACGGGGCGGATGTCATGCACAAGACCGGATTGTTTGCATTGGTGGGATTGCTCGCTTTCGCTTCGGCGGGCGCGGCCGCGCCAACGAATTTCACTATGCGGCAGGTGCTGGACTATCCCTTCATCAATGAAATCGCGGCCAATGCGGGCGGCGGCCACATCGCCTTTGTGCGCATCCTCAAGGGCGTGCGCAATGTCTGGGTGGTGGACGCGCCGGCTTACGCGCCGCGCCAGGTCACGCATTACACCGAAGATGACGGCCAGGAGATCACCCAGCTCACTTTCTCTCCGGACGGAAAGATTCTTCTTTATGTGCGGGGTGGCGATCATGATGCCAATTGGCCGGCGTCGGGCGAGCTTGCGCCCGATCCGGATTCGGCGCTGGACCAGCCCAAGATAACGATCTGGCGCGCCGCCTTGGATGGCGGCCAGCCGGTGAAGATCGCGGAAGGCGACGCCCCCAAACTCTCGTCGCGGGGTCAACTGGCCTATATCGCCGATCATGCGGTGTGGAATGTCGCGCTGGACGGCAAAGGCAAGCCCGTCAAGCTGTTCTTCGATCGCGGCAAGGACAGCGATCTAGAATGGTCGCCGGATGGCGGTGCATTGGCCTTCGTCTCCCATCGCGACGATCACGCTCTGATCGGGCTGTATCGCTTGAACGGCAAATTCCTGTCCTGGCTGGCGCCGTCCACCGACAAAGCGTCGTCCCCGCGCTGGTCGCCCGATGGCAAGCGCATCGCCTTTGTGCGCCGGCCCGGAGATGGCGGGCCGCCCAAGCCGCTACTGACCCAGACGCCGGATCCCTGGTCGATCTGGACGGCGGATGTCGCGACCGGCGAGGGGCATCTGGTCTGGCAAAGTCCCGAGACGCTCTTGGGCTCCTATCCCGAAACCGAAGGCCAGGCCAATCTTCACTGGGCGGCCGGCAACCGCCTGGTCTTTCTTTCCGATCTCGACAATTGGGCGCATCTCTATTCTGTCGCCGCCGATGGCACGGGCAAGCCCATGCTGCTGACACAAGGCGCTTTCATGGTCGAGAATGTGGCGGTGAGCCGCGATGGGCGCTTTGTGATCTATAGCGCCAATACGGGCGCGGCCAAGAACGATGGCGAGCGCCGTCATATCTTCCGTGTGCCGGTGGACCAAGCCCAATCCATTGCCGTCACCGCGGGCGAGGGGATCGAGATCAAGCCGGTGCTGGCCGATGACGCGCATGTGGCCTTCATCTCAGCCGGTGCGAAGACGCCGCATGGCATCGGGTTTGCCGAAAGCGCCGGCAAAGGCCGGCGCGAACTTGCGACGGGCGGCTTGCCGGACGATTTTCCGCGCGACGCGTTGACCGTGCCCAAGGCGGTGACATTCAAGGCGGCGGACGGCCTCACCATTCACGGCGATCTGTTCGACAATGGCGACGGCAGCGCGGCCAAACCCGCGATCATTTTCGTGCATGGCGGGCCGTCGCGCCAGATGCTGCTGGGCTGGCATTATATGGACTATTACGCCAACGGCTATGCCGTGAACCAATATCTGGCGGCGCATGGCTTCGTCGTGCTCTCGATCAATTACCGGCTGGGCATCGGCTATGAGCACGGTTTCCATTATCCGCCGCATGCCGGGCCACAGGGCGCGGCCGAATATCAGGACATACAAGCGGGCGGGAAATTCCTGCAAGGCCTAAAAAATGTCGACGGCAAGCGCATCGGCATTTGGGGCGGGTCTTATGGCGGTTATCTGACCGGGCTGGCGCTGGCGCGCAATTCCGATGTTTTCAAAGCTGGCGTCGATCTGATGGGTGTGCATGACATGTCGCGCACGCTGTCGGAAGGCTTCAACCCCACCAGCAATCTCGCCCTGCAGATAGGCCGTTACGAACGAGGCGATTTCGAGAAGGCGTTGAAGGTGGCCTTCGAATCCTCGCCTGTCGCCGGTGTGGCCCATTGGAAATCGCCGGTGCTGCTGATCCAGGGCGACGACGACCGTAATGTCCAGTTCCAGCAGACGGTGGATCTGGCTGTCCGGCTGCACAATCAGCATGTGCGCTATGAGGAGATGGTGTTGCCCAACGAGATTCATTCTTTCCTGCGCTGGTCTTCCTGGGCAAAAGCGGATGAGGCGACCGCGTCGTTCCTGACCAAGGAGCTCCAACCCGCGGGACCGGCGCAAAAAGCGGCGCACAATTAAAGCGGCGCACAGCGAATGATCGGGCCCGATTTTCAGAAATCCGGACTTTACATCTTTCTCATTGCGGCGACGTGCGTCTATTATCTTTTGAACGCACCGTACCTGCTCGGTCACTATGATCTGGGCTGGCACCTGGCGGCCGGAGATATCATCCGGGCCCTCCGGCAAATTCCGCTGCACGATCCCTGGTCGTTCACGGCCGCAAACAAGCAATGGCTCAACCTCTCCTGGCTTTGGGATGTTGGCGCCAGCGCCTTGTTTCAAGTTGCAGGTTTCGGCGGCCTGGTGCTGGCCGTCCTCGCTTGTGGCGCGATCATCGTCGCCTATCTCACATCCTTGTGCCGGAGCAGCGGGGCTTCGGCGCTTGCCGTTTGCATTGCAGTTCTGTCCGCCGGCCTGCTTTATCCCGCCTTCGCGAACTTCCCCAATATCTATCTGACGGCGTCGCCGAATGCCGCGACCATGCTGTTCGCCGTGATGTTCTATGCGGAGGGCCTCAAGCGGACGAAGCCCATCTTTTGGCTGCCCGTGGCGATGGTGTTCTGGGCCAATCTGCATGGCGGCTTTGTGCTCGGCCTTTTTATTCTCGGCGTCTTCGGCGGCGTGGCGTTGCTGAGGCGCGATTGGACCGGTTCGAAGCTCTACGCGCTGGCAGGCGCCGGCTGCTTTGCCGCGACTTTCATCAATCCGCTCGGCTGGCACATCTATCAAGGCGTAACCGCCACCATGGGCAGCTTCGTGCAAGCGGAGATCACCGAATGGTGGCCCTATTACCGGAACGTCACTATTCCGGGAAGTATTCCCGCCATCGCTTACATTCTCATTTTCGTGGTGCTGGAATTGCGCCAGAGAGGGTTTTGCCCCCTCGAAGCGCGATTGCTGTCGTGGCTCTTTTTGTTTTTGGGTCTCTATCAGTTCCGCTTCATGTCCTTTTTCTTCCTGTTCTCTTCTGTTCCGCTGGCGCTCCAACTTGATCGGTTGTCGTTCGGACGGCTGGACGATCTTTGGGCGGGAAAAGCTTTTCTCATGGCAGGCGCCGTTGCCGCGTGCGCTTTGCCGCTGGCGTATCTGAAAGCGAGGCCGGATTTTCAGCTTCCGCAGATGCTTTCGAAGCAGGATGTCGCCTATCTCGAGACGCATTTTCCGCATGCGCGGCTGCTCAATCACTGGAATTATGGCGGTCTCCTGATCTTTTACGATCGCGGCGCCATACCGGTGTTCGTGGATGGCCGCGCCTCGACCGCCTATCCGGACGATTTGTTGCGCGATTATTTCCGGTTGACCACTTGGGAGATCGACAAGACGGCTTGGGACACAGCGTTGGCGAAATACCGCATCGATACAGTGCTCTGGGTGAAGGCCCATGAGCCGTTGCGGCATTTCCTTGTGAGTGAGAGAGGCTGGAAGGTGGCCTATAGCGGCGCTTACGCCAGCCTCTATATCAAACCCTGACAAAAAAGGCCCGGTGTTGCCACCGGGCCTTTTGCATTTCTGTTGAGTGCTGGGCTTAGAAATCCATGTCGCCCATGCCGCCCATGCCGCCGCCGCCCGGCATCGGGGGCGACTTCTTCTCAGGGCGTTCGGTGATCATGGCTTCCGTGGTGATCAGAAGGCCGGCGACGGACGCCGCGTTCTGCAGCGCCACGCGCACCACCTTGGTGGGGTCCACGATGCCGGCGTCGATGAAGTCGACATACTTCTCGCCTTGGGCGTCGTAGCCATAGGTGGCCGACTTCTGTTCGAGCAGCTTGCCGACAACGATCGAGGCTTCCTGGCCGGCATTCTGGACGATGATGCGGATCGGGTACTGGATCGCGCGGCGCACGATGGCAATGCCCTGGGTCTGATCGTCATTTTCGCCGGTAAGGTTGGCGAGGTTTTTGGAGGCATAGAGCAGGGCGGTACCGCCGCCGGGCACGATGCCTTCCTCGACCGCCGCCTTGGTGGCATTGAGTGCGTCATCGACGCGGTCCTTGCGCTCCTTGACCTCAATTTCCGTGGCGCCGCCGACGCGGATCACCGCAACGCCGCTGGCCAGCTTCGCCAGACGTTCCTGCAGCTTCTCCTTGTCATAGTCGCTGGTGGTCTCTTCGATCTGGGCCTTGATCTGGCCGACGCGGGCTTGGATGTCGGCCTTCTTGCCGGCGCCATCAACCAGAGTGGTATTTTCCTTGTCGATGCGGACCTTCTTGGCACTGCCGAGCATGTTCATCTTCACATTCTCGAGCTTGATGCCGATGTCCTCGCTGATGACCTGGCCGCCGGTGACGATGGCGATGTCTTCCAGCATGGCCTTGCGGCGATCGCCGAAGCCCGGCGCCTTCACCGCCGCGACCTTGAGGCCACCGCGCAGCTTGTTGACCACCAGGGTGGCTAAGGCTTCGCCTTCGACTTCTTCGGCGATGATGAGGAGCGGGCGCCCCGACTGCACCACGGATTCCAGGATCGGCAGCATGGGCTGCAGGCTGGTGAGCTTCTTCTCGTGGATCAGGATCGCGACATCGTCCAACTCCGCCGTCATCTTCTCGGCATTGGTGATGAAATAGGGCGAGATATAGCCGCGGTCGAACTGCATGCCTTCGACCACGTCCAGTTCGGTCGCCAGGCTCTTGGCTTCCTCGACCGTGATCACGCCTTCATTGCCGACCTTGGACATGGCCTTCGCGATCATGTCGCCGACTTCGTGGTCGCCATTGGCGGAGATGGTGCCAACCTGGCCGATTTCTTCGTTGGACTTGACCTTCTTGGAACGCTTCTTGAGATCGGCGACGACGGCTTCGACCGCCTTTTCGATGCCGCGCTTCAGATCCATCGGGTTCATGCCGGCGGCAACCGACTTGGCGCCTTCGCGCACGATGGCGCGAGCCAGCACGGTCGCCGTGGTGGTGCCGTCGCCGGCCGCGTCATTGGTCTTGGAGGCGACTTCGCGCACCATCTGGGCGCCCATATTCTCGAACTTGTCGCCCAGCTCGACCTCCTTGGCCACCGTCACGCCGTCCTTGGTCGTGCGCGGGGCGCCGAAGCTCTTGTCGATCACGACATTGCGGCCCTTGGGACCCAAGGTCACTTGAACCGCGTCGGCGAGGATGTCGACGCCGCGCAGAAGCTTCTCGCGGGCGTCGGCGCCGAATTTCACTTCTTTGGCTGCCATTACTTCGTCTCCTGAATTCCGTTGATTGATTCGTTAGGCGGGTTTGGGTGCCGCCGGATTTACTTCTTGGACTTGCGGCCTTCGACCACGCCCATGATGTCGCTCTCCTTCATGATCAGGAGCTCTTCGCCATCGATCTTCACTTCGGTGCCCGACCATTTGCCGAACAGAACCCGGTCTCCCGGCTTGACGTCGATCGGGATCAACTGGCCTTGCTCGTTTCTACCGCCGGGACCCGTGGCGATGATGTCGCCTTCCTGCGGCTTCTCCTTTGCGGTGTCGGGAATGATGATGCCGCCGGCGGTCTTCTCCTCGGCATCGATGCGGCGCACAAGCACGCGGTCGTGCAGTGGGCGGAAATGCATGCACATCCTCCGTGTCAGTTCAGCGATGTCCAAAGACCGGGTCCGGCAACCACCGCCCGGGCGAAAACGACCTAGGATGCGAAAAACGGCCGTTCAATAGGTCGTTGTAAAATTTTTGTCACTCCGACCGCCCGAGTGCCAGCCGCGG
>DATNGI010000139.1:0-2713 GCA_035605955.1 Rhizomicrobium sp. | reverse complement strand
GTCAGAAGCTTCTCACCCATTCCAGGATCGAGCGCATGGCGATGCCGCTTGGCCCTCTGGCGATGTAGGGCCGCGCCTCGTCAACCCAGGCCACGCCGGCAATATCGAGGTGGATCCATGGCGTGTCTTCGGCGAAGTGATGCAGAAACTCCGCCGCCGTGCTGGCGCCTCCATAGCGCCCGCCGGTGTTCTTGATGTCGCCGATGTCGCTTTTGATCATGTCGGCGTATTCTTCGTCGAGGGGCAGGCGCCAGAACTTTTCGCCCGTGGCGGCCAGTGCGGATTCGAACCGGCTATAGGTCGCTTCGTCATTCGCAAACACCCCGGCGTTCACCTTGCCCAGCGCCACTACGCATGCGCCCGTAAGGGTGGCCGCGTCAATCAGGTGCGTGGCGCCGAGCTGCCGCGCGTATGCCAGGCCATCAGCCAGCACCAGCCGGCCTTCGGCGTCAGTGTTGATCACCTCGATGGTTTTTCCGGACATGGCGGTCTGCACGTCGCCGGGCTTCTGCGCCGTGCCCGAGGGCATGTTTTCCGCCGCGCAGACGATAGCGATCACGCGCACTTTGGGCTTCAGCTGCGCGATGGCGCGCATCGCGCCGATCATGGCCGCGCCGCCGGCCATGTCGTACTTCATCTTCTCCATGTTGTCGGACGGCTTGATGGAGATACCGCCGGTATCGAAGGTGATGCCCTTGCCCACCAGCCCGAGGACAGGGCCATCCTTCACCCCGTCAGGCTCATAGCGCATCACGATCAGCGCCGGCGGCTCAGCCGATCCCTGGGCGACGCTCCAGAAAGCGCCCATCTTCAGCTCTTGGAGCTTATCAGTGGAGTAGACGTCGCACTTCAGTCCGACTTCGGCGGCCATTTTCGCGGCGCGCTGGCCCAGGACGGTCGGCGTCAGCTTGTTGCCGGGCTCGTTCACAAGCGAGCGCGTAAAGTTCTGGCTCTCACCGGCAATCGCGCCAAGAGAAAACGCGGTTTCGATCGCGGCTTTGTCCGCGCCGGCCGGAACCGCCAGCCGGAATGAGTCCATGCTCTGGTCCTTGCGGTCGCTGCGGTAGGTGTCGGGATCGAAGTCGCCCACGAAGGCACCTTCAACGGCGGCGCGCGCACTGGCCGGCGCCGGTAGCAAATCCATTTCGGGCAGCGCCAGCACCAGTTCGCGGATCCCGCGCGGTTTGGCGAAGCGCACCGCGGTTCCGGCGGCGTTGCGAACGTGGTTTACCGTGGCCCTGGCCTGCTTGCCCACGCCTACCAGCAGCAGACGCCGGGCCTTCACGCCGGCAGGCGCATGCAGCAACAGGGTCTCATTGGCTCCGGCCTTGAATTCGCCCCCGGCCAATACCGAGGCCGTAGCCGCCTTTACGGCTTCATCTCCAGTTAGCAGAACAGGTTGGGGCCTGGCATCCGGCCCTTTGGCGGTTTGCACATCGGCGGCAAACACCGCAAGCAGCTCGGTTTCGATCTGGGATGGGGAAGCAAACGTCAGTTCAGTCCGCATGTGCCTAATTCTTGCACAACCGGAAGCCGCGCCGAACGGCCGACCAGACCGAGAGTGTCTCGCGGAAAGTACCGCGGTTAAAAATGAAGAGTTTAGCACCTTTGGTGCATTACACCATTGGTGATATAGTGGCCAAATGGATTTTTGGGAGGGGTAACTTGGCGATTCGCACCGTTGCTCTACCGGAATGCGATGTTTGCGGAGAACTTTGGCTGCCGGACAGGCGGCTGCCCGATGGGTCACCTAATCCGGCAAGGGATAATCCTCATCTCTCGAAACGGTGCGGGAAGTGCAAGAGCCCGCGGTGGAACTACAAAATGAGGCCCGCGCCCCAACAAACCCGGAAGAAGCGCGAAGCGGATGAATCCGCGATCATGGGGGAGTGGTTGGGCTAGGACAGCAGACGTGATAGCTGCCTTCCTCATCGCCCCATGCGGTGCTTGTTGGCGTTGATGGCGGCGCGCGCTTCGCGGTCAGCTTCGCGGCGGCGCTCCGTCTCCCGCTTATCCCAGTCCTGCTTGCCTTTTGCCAGGGCCAGTTCGCACTTCACCCGGCCTTTGCGGAAATAGAGCCGCGTGGGAATGAGCGTGTGGCCCTTCACCTGCGTCTTCGACAATAGCTTGCGAACTTCTTCCCTGTGCAGCAGCAGCTTGCGCGTACGGGTTTCGTCGTGATTTGAGATGTTGCCGTGGGAGTATGGACCGATATGCATGTTGAGGAGAAAGGCTTCCCCGTCCTTGATGAGGCCGTAGGCATCCCTGAGGTTGGCCTTGCCTTCGCGGATCGACTTGACCTCGGTGCCGCGCAGCGCCAGCCCGGCCTCGAATCTCTCCAGAAGAAAATAGTTGTGGCTGGCGACGCGGTTATGGGCGGCATCGCGCTCGCCGCTGGCCACCGGGTCGCGCGGCCTGGGCTTGCCGGCGGGAGGCTTATCGCGGGGGGCAACCACATGGCTGGTCTGGCGGGGCATGGCGCGGTCTCCCTAAGTTTTCATGCTAGCATCGGCGCTGTCCGGCGCCGCGCCGCGATGGGGCTTTGCTAAAATGAGGCCTTGTCGCGTCCACCGCATCGCCAGCGGGCTCGGCTGGATTGCTGGCTTCAAGAGCGACCGGCGCATCCGGCAGGCGCCCGGCGCTGAAGATTCATCTGTCGTCACGCCTGGGAGTTCCATGAAATTCAGCTTCTTTCCTCGCGCTGCGTCACCGG
>DATNGI010000138.1:0-6152 GCA_035605955.1 Rhizomicrobium sp. | reverse complement strand
ACGGGCACCGCCGAAATCGCGCCGGGGTCCCCGCGAGGGCGCCTCGGCGGTGGAAAGATCCACGCTATGGACGTTCACCACCTGCAGCCCGCGCTGGCTGTCGGCCAGGTCGCAGATGATGGTCGCGCCTTGCGGCACCTCGCTGTGGCCTGCCGCCTGCAAAGCGGAGGCATGGCAGAAGGCGTCGCCGCCGCCGTCCAGTGTGATGAAACCGTAACCCTTGGTCGCGTTGAACCACTTCACCTTGCCCGTCGCGGAAGTTTGCGCGAGGGACCGGGACCCATCGTTGTCGTACTGTGCCATTTGAACCGACGCCACACCCCAAGCCGGTTGATGAACAAACGCCCCCACGCCGGCTGCGAGCAGGGCGTATTGCGACATGATGACTACAGAAACACGGGACTCGCAAGCAGGCCCCAGACGCCGTAAGCCTCTGGTTGCGCTGCAAAATGACGGCCTAAGGTTACGCTGCGCTGCGAAAGATGCTTGACTTTCAATGGGTCGGCCCCGATATACGGTTCGTCACCGGCCGACCGCACAGGGCTTGAGGCCTCATCGCCGGGACTTTTTTTGAACCCTCCGTTCCCTCCAATGTGCGTGGAAGACGGCAACAGCCGTTCCCGTGCGCGCCCTTAGGGCTGCGCGCGGTCTTCCGGTTTTAAGGATTTTTGTGACTGACATGAGTTTTGCCGCGCTTGGCGTTGCCGAGCCGATCCTCCGCGCGCTGGCCGCGGAAAATTACACCACCCCCACCCCCATCCAGGCCCGCGCCATTCCGGCGCTGCTTTCGGGTCGCGATCTTCTGGGCATCGCCCAGACCGGCACCGGCAAGACCGCCGCATTTGGATTGCCGCTGCTGCAGAAGCTTTCGGTCGGCCATCTGCCGCCCCGCCCGCGCGAGGCCAAGGCGCTGATCCTGGCGCCGACCCGCGAACTTGCGGTCCAGATCGAACAGAGCCTTCGCACCTATGGCCGATTCCTCAATCTGAAGCGTGCCGTGATCCTGGGCGGCGTGAGCCAGAACGCGCAGGTCGCCGCCATGAAACACGGCGTGGATATCCTGGTGGCGACGCCGGGCCGGCTGCTCGACCTGGTGCAGCAAAAGCATATTCGCCTGGATGCCGTTTCGGTGCTGGTGGTGGACGAAGCCGACCGCATGCTGGACATGGGCTTCATCCGCGATGTGAGGAAGATCGTGGCGCATCTGCCCCGCGAACGCCAATCCATGCTGTTTTCGGCCACCATGCCCGACGACATCGTCAAGCTGGTGGGCGACATGCTGAAATCGCCCGAACGGATCGAAGTGGCGCCGCAGGGGCGCACCGCCGACCGTATTGAGCAGAAGCTTTATCATGTTCCCGCGGCACAGAAGCGCCAGCTTCTGGTCGAGCTGCTGAAAGACCTGGCGCTGAGCCGCGTGATCGTCTTCACCCGCACCAAGCATGGCGCCAACAAGGTGGCCGAGCATCTCTCCAAGAACAAGATCGAGGCGGATGCCATCCACGGCAACAAATCGCAGAATGCGCGCCAGCGCGCCCTGGAAGCGTTCCGCGCCGGCAAGATCCGCGTGCTGGTGGCGACCGACATCGCCGCGCGCGGCATCGACATCGACGACATCTCGCATGTGGTGAATTTCGAATTGCCCAATGAGCCGGAAAGCTATGTCCATCGCATCGGCCGCACCGCGCGCGCGGGTGGGGCGGGGATTGCGATCTCGTTCTGCGATGCTTCCGAGCGCGGCTATCTGCGCGACATCGAACGGCTGATCCGCAACAAGATCGATGCCGTGCCGCATGAACTGCCGGAATTGACCGATGCCCAGAAGGCCCAGGCCGAAGAGCCGCGCCGTCCCCATGGCCATCGCCATGGCAAGCCGGGTCACAAGGGCGGCCACAAGTATGGCGGTCACAAGCCGAACCATGGCAGCCACAATCATGGTGGCCAGAATCATGGTGATGCCGACGGCGCCGCCCTGGCCAAGAAGCGCAACGGCTCACGCCCGCACTGGCGCAGGAACAAAGACAAGAAGCGCGACGCGGCGTAAACTATCGGCATGCGTGAAGTCGCCGAGCCGCTTTTGAAACTCGATGGCCGCGTGGACAACAAATTCGCGCGGCTGCCGGGTGATTTCCATACCAAGATGCGGGCCGAGCGGGTGGGCGGCGATTTGCGCCTGGTCCACGCCAACAGGGAAGCGGCGCGGCTGATCGGGCTCGATCCCGTTTTCTTCCGCGATCCAGCTTTCGTTGAAATCTTTTCCGGTCGCGCGGAGTTTCCCGGCGGCGAACCACTGGCGATGGCCTATTCCGGCCACCAGTTCGGGGCCTGGGCCGGGCAGTTGGGCGATGGCCGCGCGCTGATGATCGCGCAGGTGCGCAATGCGGAAGGCGCGTTATGGGACGTGCAACTCAAAGGCTCGGGGCTGACGCCCTATTCCCGCTTCGGCGATGGGCGCGCGGTGATGCGCTCGACCATCCGCGAGTATCTGGGCAGCGAGGCGGTGGCGGCGCTTGGCATCCCTTCCAGCCGCGCGCTTTCCATTATCGCCACCGGCGAGAAAGTGCGGCGCGAGGAATTGGAGCCGGGCGCCATCCTCACCCGGCTGGCGCGCTCGCATATCCGCTTCGGCCATTTCGAGCATTTCCACTATGCCGGCAAGCACGAACAGGTGCGGCTCCTGGCCGATCACGTGATCGACGAATATTTTCCGGCCTTGGTGGGCGATCATGGCGGCTGGTTCGCCGAAGTGGTCAAACGCACCGCCCAATTGATGGCCGATTGGCAGGCGGCCGGTTTCGCCCATGGTGTGATGAACACCGACAATATGTCCATCCTGGGCCTCACCTTGGATTACGGGCCTTACGGCTTCATGGATGCCTATGATCCCCATTTCATCTGCAACCATTCCGACGAGACGGGACGTTACGCCTTCGCCAACCAGCCGGGCATTGGCTTGTGGAATCTCAAGGCGCTGGGACACGCGCTTGCCAGCCTGATCGACAGCGACACCCTGGTGGCGAAACTCGAAAGCTATGAATCCCATTTCGTGACCCGCTACCGCGCGCTCATGCGCGCCAAGCTGGGATTGGTGCGGATGGAAGAGGGCGACGATCAGTTGATCGGCGAGCTGCTGGCCCTGATGATCAAGGCGCGGGCCGATTATACGCTTACCTTCCGGGGATTGGCTGATCCGGATGAAAATTGGCTCAATTTGTTCAATTCCGTGCGCGACGAGGCGCTGGAATGGTTCAATCGCTATCGCGCCCGCCGCGACGGCGATCCCAAGACGATGAACCGGGTCAATCCCAAATATACCTTGCGCAATTGGGTGGCCGAGACCGCCATCCGCGCGGTGGAAGACCATGACGATGCCGGCCCGCTCGACCGCATCCTCAAGCTGGTGCAAAGCCCCTATGACGAGCATCCCGGCTACGAGGCTTTGTCCCAGCCGCCCGCGCCGGAATATTGCGGCCTTTCGGTGTCCTGCTCGTCCTAGCGGGCCATCGGCGGATGGGAAATTTAATTCCAAATCCATTGCCCCCCGCAACGGGTGTAATTTGGCTGCGGCATAGGAGGAGTAGTTATGAAAAAGCTCGCTCTTTTATTGGCGGTCCTTCCGCTCGCGGCCTGCGCGACCTCGCAAGACAGATTGGCGCAGGCCAGTGAAGCAAAAACCACCTGCACCGCCAATCACGAAGGCCCGACCGACCCGCATTATACGCGATGCGTAAATCAATATCTCCAAGCCCATTACGGATGGCAGGTGGTCACGCTGCGCGATGGGTCGCTGGGTATAAGCCACCACCATTATGTCGGGACACCCGCGTACTTCTAGGGCAGCACCGGCGCCAAATTCTTGACAATGAGTGGGCGGTCCCTATGGTCCGGCCCGCCATGGAACCATTCAAGAAACTCGACGGCGTCGCCGCCCCCCTCGACATGATCAATGTCGACACCGACATGATCATCCCCAAGCAGTTCCTCAAGACCATTCATCGCACCGGCCTGGGCAAGGCCTTGTTCGACGAGCTGCGTTACAACGAGGACGGCAGCGAGAAGCCCGATTTCGTGCTCAACAAGCCGGCCTATCGTGAAGCGCGCATTCTGGTGGCGGGCGAGAATTTCGGCTGCGGCTCGTCGCGCGAGCATGCGCCCTGGGCGCTCTTGGATTTCGGCATACGCTGCGTGATCGCGCCCAGCTTCGCCGACATTTTCTACAACAACTGCTTCAAGAACGGCATCCTGCCCATCAAGCTGCCGCAGGAGATCGTGGACAAGCTGCTGGACGACGCCAGCCGCGGCTCGAACGCGCGCATCTCGGTGGATCTGGAGAAGCTGGAAATCCGCGGCCCCGATGGCGGCATGGTGAAGTTCGAGGTCGATGAATTCCGTCGCCAATGCCTGCTCAATGGCTGGGACGATATCGGGCTGACCTTGCGCGAGGACGACAAGATCGCGGCGTATGAAAAGCAGCACAAACACGACGCGCCCTGGGTCTGACCATGCATAACATTCTGGTGACGCCGGGCGACGGCATCGGCCCCGAAGTGATCGACGCGACCCGCCGGGTGCTCGACTGGTACGGCAAGAACCGCAATTTCGCCTTCCATGTCGAGGAAGCTTTGGTGGGCGGCGCCGCCTTCGAGAAGACCGGCCGTCCCGATCCGGACGAGACCATCGCCAAGGCCAGGCGCGCCGATGCCGTCCTGTTCGGCGCGGTAGGCGGACCCCAATGGGACAAGCTGCCTTTCAACCTGAAGCCCGAACGCGGCCTCTTGCGGTTGCGCAAGGACCTGGAGCTGTTTGCCAATTTGCGCCCCGCGCTGTGTTTCGATGCGCTCAAGGACGCCTCGACCCTGAAGCCGGAAATTGTCTCGGGTCTCGACATCCTGATCGTGCGCGAGTTGACCGGGGGGGTCTATTTCGGCGAACCGAAGGAGACAAAGGCACTGCCCGACGGCCAGAAGCGCGCGGTCGATACCCAGGTTTACACCACCGCCGAGATCGCCCGCATCGCCAGGGTGGCGTTTGAATTGGCGCGGCTGCGCGGGCGTCGCGTGGCCTCGGCGGAGAAATCCAATGTGATGGTGACGGGCGTGCTCTGGCGCGAAGTCGTCAGCGACGTCCATGCCAAGGAATTCCCGGACGTCGAACTTTCCCATGTGCTGGCTGACAATTGCGCCATGCAACTGGTGCGCAATCCCAAGCAATATGACGTGATCGTCACCGACAATCTGTTTGGCGATGTGCTGTCGGACGAAGCGGCGCAACTGACCGGTTCGATCGGCATGCTGCCGTCGGCGTCGTTGGGGGCAAAGATGGGGGGCAGGCAAGCCGCGCTTTACGAGCCTATCCATGGCAGCGCCCCCGACATCGCCGGCAAGGGGTTGGCCAATCCCATCGCCGCAATCCTCTCCTTCGCCATGTGCCTGCGCTATTCGTTCGGGCGGGTAAAGGACGCGGCGCTGCTGGAGAAGGCGGTGGAGCACGTCCTGGCGGAAGGCTATCGCACCGGCGACATCATGCAGCCGGGGATGAACAAGGTCGGCACGACAGCGATGACGGACGCGATCTTGAAAGCGTTAGCTTTTCTTGCGAGCGAAGCGAGTTAGAAAAGCTAACGTCCCCGCGAAAGCGGGGACCTCGCGACACATGCTTCCTGGACGACCGACCAAGCCCGGCCATGGCGTGGGGATGCCGTCAGCTACTTCAACGACCACATGCGCATGAGATTGTGGGACACCACTTCCATGCGCACCCGGCTGGCCCAATCCATTTTCAGGCCTTCCAGCGCCAGCACGTCCTGAATCTCGAAGAGAAGATTGCGCTCGCGCTCGTCGGGGATCAGGCTTTCGATGAAAGTGATGGAAACCAGCCGCACGCCCGCCGTCACCGGCCTCACTTCATGCAGCAAGGTCGAAGGATAGATGAAGGCCTCGCCCGGCTGGCCCTTGATCGGCACCGGCAACGTGCCCACATGCAACAGCAACTCGCCGCCCTGATAGCTGGCGGGATCGTTCAGGAAGACGGTGCAGGAAAGATCCGCGCGCAACTGGAACGATGTCGTGCCGCTGGCGATGTTCATATAGGCGACATCGGCATGGGCGCCGTATTTCATGCCGGGCTCGTAGCGGCTCAAAAGCGGCGGGGCG
>DATNGI010000137.1:0-14021 GCA_035605955.1 Rhizomicrobium sp. | reverse complement strand
ATCAGAATAATTTCGAGGGCGCGATCGAGGCCTATGACCATGCCGAGAAGCTCATCGGCACGCCGGAAAAACGCGACTGGCCGCTCTTCTATGCCCGCGCCATGGCCCAGGATCAGGCCAAGCATTGGGACAAGGCCGAAGCGGACGTCAACCTGGCCTTGAAGCTGTCGCCCGACCAGCCCGAGCTGCTCAATTACCTGGGCTATTCTTGGGTCGATCGGAACCAGCATATCGCCGAGGCACTTTCCATGCTGGAGAAGGCGCGTCAGCTGAAGCCTTATGACGGCTATATCGTGGATAGCGTCGGCTGGGCCTATTACAAGCTGGGACGTTATGACGATGCGGCGCAGACGCTGGAAGCTGCCGTACTGCTGGTGCCCGGCGATCCCACCATCAACAATCATCTGGGCGACGCGCTTTGGAAGGCAGGCCGCAAGATGGAGGCGCGCTTCCAGTGGAACCATGCGCTGACTTTCAGCGCCGACGGCACCGAGAAAGCCGAGATCGAGCAGAAGCTCAAGACCGGACTGGCGGGGTAATGAATTCCGGCGTGAATGGCGCGATCCAGGCCCGCGCCAAAGTGAATCTGTTTCTGCATGTCGGCGCCCGGCGCGGCGACGGCTTTCACCCTTTGCAGAGCCTGGCCGTCTTCACCGATGCGGGCGATACGCTCCTGGCCGAACAGACGGATGACCTTTCGCTTGTGGTGGAAGGGCCTTTCGCGCGAACGCTTGGCGATGGCGACAATCTGGTCTTGAAAGCCGCCCGCTTGCTGGCGGAGCGGGCGGGGCGCGTGCCGGCGGCGAAACTCACCCTGACCAAGAATTTGCCGGTGGCATCCGGCGTGGGCGGCGGCAGCGCCGACGCAGCTGCGGCCCTCAGATCACTCGCCGGCCTCTGGCGCCTCGACCTCGACGAAAAAGCGATCGGCGACATTGCCGGCGAGATCGGCTCGGATGTGCCGGTCTGTGTCTCAAGCAAGCCTTCCTTCATGGAAGGCCGTGGGGAAATCCTCACGCCGGTAGCCTCCCTGCCAAGGTTGCCGCTGCTTTTGGTCAATCCCGGCGTCGCCGTTTCCACCAAGGATGTCTTCGCCGCGCTCGGTGAACGGCGGGGTGCCGACATAGCCTTGCCGCGCGGACGTTTCGGAGATCTCGCCGATCTGCTGCGGTTCCTGGAAACCACCGGCAATGATCTGGAAGCGCCCGCGCTCGGGCTGCAGCCCGTCATCGGCGAGGTGCTCAAGGCGCTAAAAAGCCTTCCCGGCGCGTTGTTCACCCGTATGTCAGGTTCGGGCGCGACCTGCTTTGCCTTGATGGCGGACGATGATGGCTGCCGGCGCGCGGCCACCCTCTTGAAACAGCGCCAGCCGGATTGGTGGGTGGAACCGACCTTCGTGCCGGACACCGGCCTTGTGCGCGAAAGCACCGGCCGCGACATCGGTCCAACGCCGGATGGCCTCTAGGAGCACCGGCCAGGGAAAGTGTGAAGCGGTTTTCCGAGCGGCGCCGGAGGCGCCAATCAATAATGGGGCGCGTCCGCGCCCGGCCGTGCGACCAATTCAATAAGCGCGTTCGACGCAGAAATCCGCGATGTCGGCCAGCGCATTGTGAATGTCGCTCTCCGGCAGGCCGGCCAGCGCCGTTTTCGCCATGTCGGCATAGGCGCGCGCCCGGCGCATAGTTTCCTGGATGCTGCCGGTCTGTTCCACCAATGTGATGGCGTGATGCAGATCGGCTTCCGTCTGATTGCCGGTTTCAATCACCCGCTGCCAGAAAGCCCGCGCCGTCTCGTCCGCCCGCGCCACCGACAGGATGATCGGCAAGGTCATTTTGGCTTCCCGGAAATCATCGCCCACCGATTTGCCCATCAGGGCCTGACGGCCGGAATAATCCAGCGCATCATCGACCAGCTGGAAGGCAATGCCCAAATTTTCGCCATAAGCTTTCATCGCGGCGACGAAGTCGTCGCCTTTGCCCGATAATTCTGCGCCGCCTTCGGCCGCCGCCGAGAACAGGGCGGCAGTCTTGGCGGACACGACCTTCATGTAATGTGCTTCGGTGACCGCCAGATTGCTGGAGGAGCCCAGCTGCATAACTTCGCCCTCGGCGATCACGGCACTGGCATTGGAGAGAATGTTGAGGACGGTGAGATTGCCCGTCTCGACCATCAGTTGAAACGCGCGTGAGAAGAGATAGTCGCCCACCAGCACGCTGGGCTTGTTGCCCCAGACAAGATTGGCGGAAACCTTGCCGCGCCGAAGCGCGCTTTCGTCCACCACATCGTCATGCAGCAAAGTGGCCGTGTGGATGAACTCCACCGCCGCGGCCAAGCGCACATGGCCGTCGCCTTCATAGCCGCCGGCCTTGGCGGCGGCGAGGGTGAGCAGGGGGCGAAGCCGCTTGCCGCCGGATTCGATCAGATGGCGCGCCAGATCGGGAATCAATTCCACGCTGGACGCCATGCCTTTATGGATTAGCCGGTCGGCCGCCTTCATGTCGGCCGCAACCAGCGCGTTCAGGCGCTCCACCGGGGAAATCCCCGGATGCTCGGCTACAACATGGTCTTCCTTGAGCATCACAATCCCGCCTCGCTCCCGAGGGAGCCTCCAGGAGCCGACATTAAGAACGCCGCCGCCAGGGTCAAGCCGCCCAGCCGGCAGTCGCAGTCCGTCCGGATTTTAGTTTATATCACAATTATGCGCGCAGTGCTGAAGTCCAACAATCCCGTGGTCCTGAGCTACGCCACGCACGTGCTGAAGGAATCGGGCATCCAGGCGCTGATCTTCGATACCCATGCCAGCATCATGGACGGCAGCATGGCGATGGTGCCGCGCCGGCTGATGGTGGCCGATGAGGATTTCAATCGCGCGGAGAAACTCCTGCGCGCGGCTGTGCCCGAAGCGATGCCATGAAGTATTTGAATTTCCCCTCCGCCCTTCGCACACGACGGCCGCAGGCGGCCTGTGTGCTACGGGCACCTCCCCCGCTAGCACGCTCCGCATGCGCAGGGGAGGCGGACCTGTGAGTGCTGAAAGATTTTTGGGTGGACGTGTAATCGCGCGGCAGCCGGAAAAAGGATTCCGCGCTGGACTGGACGCCGTGATCTTGGCCGCGGCGGTGCCAGCGTGCGCGACCGCGTTGGAGTTGGGCGCGGGCGCGGGCACCGCCAGCCTCTGTCTCGCCGCGCGGCTGAAAGACATCGGCATCACCGGGCTTGAAATCGATCCCGCCTTGATCGAGATGGCGAACGAGAATGCGGCCGCCAATGGCATGGCCGATCGTGTCCGCTTTGCCAGTGCGAACGTCTTCGCGCTGCCGCTGGAATTCAAGCGTTCCTATGACTGGGTTTTCCTCAACCCGCCCTTTCATGGCGAAGGGCAGGCGCCGCCTGATCCTACGCGCGCACGCGCCTTGATGGACGAGGGCGCCTTGCCGAACTGGCTCGAGGCGGGGATGAAGCGGGTGGTCTCCGGCGGCGGCCTCACCGCGATCTTGCGCGCCGACCGGCTGAACGAAGCCTTGGCGGCTCTGCCGTTGACCGGCATTACGGCGCTGCCTTTGTGGCCCAAGGCGGGCGAGCCGGCGCGCCGCATTCTCCTCCAGGCGCGCAAAGGTTCCGGGGTAGCGTTCCGCCTCCTGCCGGGTCTCATTTTGCACGACACAACAGGGGCTTATACCCCGCAAGCGGATGCCATATTGCGGGGCGAAAGCGTGCTTGCCCTGGGGTGACCCCGCCTATAGGTTCCGGCCCATTCCGGAGATTGCCGACTCGTGACGCCCAAGGCCCAGCCAAAAGGTAAGACCTTCCAGGACCTGATCCTGACCTTGCAGAATTTCTGGGCTTCCAAGGGCTGTCTGATCCTGCAGCCCTACGACAATGAAATGGGCGCCGGCACTTTCCATCCCGCCACCACTTTGCGGGCGCTGGGGCCGCATCCCTGGAAGGCGGCTTATGTGCAGCCCTCGCGGCGGCCCAAGGACGGCCGCTATGGCGAGAACCCGAACCGGCTGCAGCACTATTATCAATTCCAGGTCATCTTGAAGCCTGCGCCGGAAAATGTGCAGGCGCTTTATCTGGACTCGCTCAAGGCGATCGGATTGAACCCCGCGCTTCATGACATCCGCTTTGTCGAAGACGATTGGGAGAGCCCGACCCTGGGCGCCTGGGGCCTAGGCTGGGAAGTCTGGTGCGACGGGATGGAAGTCACCCAGTTCACCTATTTCCAGCAGGTGGGCGGTATCGATTGCGATCCGGTTTCTGCCGAACTCACTTATGGTCTCGAACGCTTGGCCATGTATGTCCAGAATGTCGAGTTTGTTTATGACCTCGCGTTCAACGAGCAATTCCGTTACGGCGAAGTCTTCTTCCAGAACGAACAGGAATTCTCCGCTTATAATTTCGAGCGCGCCGACACCGAAATTCTCTTCCGTCATTTCGCGGACGCCGAAAAACAATGCCAGGAACTGCTCGCTGGCCCCGCGAGCGGAAGCCAGCAAAAAAATAAAACCAAACTGGCGCTGCCCGCCTATGACCAATGCATCAAGGCCAGCCATGCCTTCAATCTTCTGGATGCGCGCGGCGTAATCAGCGTCACCGAGCGCGCCGCCTATATCGCGCGGGTACGCGCCCTGGCCAAGGCTTGTTGCGAAGCCTGGCTGGAAACGCCGATGGGCCATTACAAGCCCCGATATAGCAAAGAGGGCCGCTGATGCCCGACCTGCTGCTGGAGCTTTTCAGTGAAGAAATCCCCGCCCGCATGCAGGCCGGCGCGGCGCGCGACCTGGAACGTCTGGTGGTGGGGGCGCTGTCAGATCGCGGGTTGCTGTTCGAAGGCATCAAGGCGTTCGCAGGCCCGCGCCGTTTAACTTTGGCCGTCAGCGGGCTTCCCGCCAAGCAAGCCGATGTGCGCGAGGAAATGAAAGGCCCCAAGGTCGATGCGCCACAGCCAGCTATCGACGGTTTTCTCAAGAAGACCGGCCTGACCAAAGACCAACTCAAGATCGAACGTCAGGCCAAGGGCGACGTCTATATCGCCGTTATCGAGCGGGAGGGGCGCGAGACGGCCGCCGTGCTGGCGGATATCCTCCCGGACGTCATGGCGAAGCTGCCCTGGCCCAAAAGCATGCGCTGGAAGCCAGGCGTGACCACTCGCTGGGTCCGACCGCTGCATTCCATCCTCTGCACCTTTGACGGCGAAGTGGTGCCATTTTCTTTCGCTGGCGTTTCCAGCGGGCGGCACACTCAAGGCCATCGTTTCCTGTCCGAAGGCAAGATCGAGGTCCGGCGTTTCGACGATTACGCCGCCGCCTTGAAGAGGGCGCACGTGGTGCTGGAGGCGGAAGAACGCGCCGCCATCATTTTCGAAGGCGTCAAACAGGCGGCTTTCATCCATGGCCTGGAATTGATCCCGGACGAGGGACTTCTGGCCGAAGTCTCCGGCTTGGTGGAATGGCCGGTGGTGCTGATCGGCAGCATCGAAGATCATTTCATGGATGTGCCGCCGGAAATTCTTCAAACCTCTATGCGCACGCATCAGAAATATTTCGCCCTGCGCGATCCCAAAACGGGGAAGATGGCCAACCGTTTTGCGCTGGTCGCCAACATGGTGGCGGAGGATGGCGGCCAGGAGATTGTGGCCGGCAATGAACGGGTGCTGCGCGCACGCTTGTCCGACGCCAAATTCTTCTGGGACGAAGACCGCAAGCGTCGCCTCGACAGCCGCATTGCCGATCTCAAGGGCATCGTCTTTCATGCCAAGCTAGGCACACAGTATGAGCGAGTAGAACGCATCGCCAAGCTGGCGGCAGAGATCGCGGGCAAGATCGGCGCCGATCCCAAAAAGGCCGAGCGCGCTGCCCGTCTTGCTAAGGCCGACCTTACCACCGGCGTGGTGGGTGAATTCCCTGAGTTGCAAGGCGTGATGGGTCGCTATTACGCACTTCATGACGGCGAAGAGGCCAATATCGCCGATGCCGCCCGCGATCACTACAAGCCGGTCGGCCCTTCCGATGCCGTGCCGGCCGGCAAGATTTCGATTGCAGTTGCACTTGCCGACAAGCTGGACGCGCTTACCGGCTTCTTCGCCGCCGGTGAAAAGCCTACAGGCTCCGGCGATCCGTTCGCGCTGCGGCGTGCCGCGCTGGGCGTCATCCGCATTCTCTTGGAAAACAAGCTGCGGCTGCCACTGACAGTTTCCGGCGATCTTCTGGCCTTCTTCGCCGACCGGTTGAAAGTCGCGCTGCGCGAGAAGGGCGTCCGCCACGATCTGATCGACGCCGTATTCGCGCTGGGCGGCGAAGACGATTTGGTGCGGCTGGTCGCCCGGGTCGAAGCCTTGCAGGCTTTCCTCAAAACCGAGGACGGCACCAACCTGCTCGCCGGTTACAAGCGGGCGGCCAATATCCTTAAGGCCGAGGAAAAGAAGGACGCCAAAAGCTTTGACGGGACGGTCGATGAGACCAAATTAACCGAGGCCCCGGAAAAAGCTCTGTTTGCGGCTCTCGGACAGGCAAAAGCCCAGATCGCGCCCGCGCTGGAACAGGAGGATTTTGCCGCAGCGATGCGCCATCTGGCCGCTTTGCGCGTTCCGGTGGATGGGTTTTTCGAGACCGTCAAAGTCAATGCCGAGGATGCCAAGATTCGGGAGAACCGGCTGCATCTTCTGGCCGCGCTAAGAGCGGCCATTCATCAAATCGGGGACTTCTCCAAAATAGAAGGTAGTTCGGGATGACGAAGTGGGTTTACGCGTTCGGAGATGGCAAGGCCGAAGGCCAGGCGGGGATGAAGAACCTCTTGGGCGGCAAGGGCGCCAATCTGGCCGAGATGAGCAATTTGGGCCTGCCGGTGCCGCCGGGCTTCTCCATCACCACGGAAGTCTGCACTTACTATTACGCGAACGAGGAAAGTTATCCGGCTGAGTTGAAAGACCAGGTCTCCGCCGCGCTCAAAAAAGTGGGCGATCTGGCGGGCGGCAATTTCGGCGATCCGGCGCGGCCGCTTCTGGTTTCGGTGCGCTCCGGCGCGCGCGTCTCCATGCCCGGCATGATGGATACGGTGCTCAATCTCGGCCTCAACGCCACCACCACCGAGGGCCTGGCCAAGCTCACCGGTGACGCCCGTTTCGCCTATGACAGCTACCGCCGCTTCATCCAGATGTATTCCGACGTGGTGCTTGGCGTCGAACATTCCCTGTTCGAGGAAATCCTGGACGATGAAAAAGACACCAAAGGCGTAGAGCTCGACACCGATCTCGATGCCGAGGATCTCAAGCGCATCGCCAGTCAATTCAAGAAGCGGGTGGAGAAGGAGCTGGGCAAGCCGTTCCCGGAAGACGTGCAGGAACAGCTTTGGGGCGCCATCGGCGCGGTGTTCGGCTCCTGGGAGAGCTCGCGCGCCAACACCTATCGCAAGCTCCACAGCATTCCTTCGGATTGGGGCACGGCGGTCACTGTGCAAGCCATGGTGTTTGGCAATCGGGGCGAGACTTCGGCCACCGGTGTGGCCTTCACGCGCGATCCCGCCACAGGCGAAAAGCTGCTTTATGGCGAATTCCTGATCAACGCCCAAGGCGAGGACGTGGTGGCAGGCATTCGCACGCCGCAACCGATCTCCCAGCTGGTGCGCGAGCGCCAGGGCGGCAAAAAGCCGTCCATGGAAGAGGCGATGCCCAAGGCCTATGCCGAACTCAAGGCCATCGGCGACCGGCTGGAACAGCATTACCGCGACATGCAGGACGTGGAGTTCACCATCCAGGAAGGCAAGCTCTTCATGCTGCAAACCCGCTCGGGCAAGCGCACGGCGGAAGCAGCGCTAAAAGCGGCGGTGGACATGGTGCGCGAAGGCCTGATCGACCAGGACATCGCGGTCAGCCGCGTCGACCCGGCGGCGCTGGACCAGCTGCTGCATCCCACCCTCGACCCCGACGCGCCCAAGACAGAAATTGCCTCCGGTCTCGGTGCCTCGCCAGGTGCGGCCACCGGCGAAGTCGTGTTCACGGCGGATGAAGCCGAAAAGCTCGCCGCCGATCATAAGGACGTGATCCTTGTGCGCACCGAGACCAGTCCAGAGGATATTCACGGCATGCATGCGGCGAGGGGAATTCTCACCGCGCGCGGCGGCATGACCAGCCACGCGGCGGTGGTGGCGCGCGGCATGGGTCGTCCCTGCGTCTCCGGCGCGGGCTCGCTCAAGATTGACATCGCCAAGGGTGAAATGACGTCCGGCAAGTTCATCGTCAAGCGCGGCGAGGTCATCACCATCGATGGCGCGGCGGGCAAAGTCTACAAGGGCGCGGTCAAGATGCGTCAGCCGGAACTGACCGGCGATTTCTCCACCTTGATGGGTTGGGCCGATGCAGTGCGCACCTTGAAAGTGCGCACCAATGCCGACACGCCGGTCGATGCCGCCACGGCGCGCAAATTCGGCGCCCAGGGCATCGGCCTTTGCCGCACCGAGCATATGTTCTTCGAGAGCGACCGCATCGTGGCGGTGCGCCAGATGATCCTGGCGGATACAGAGAAGGAGCGCGAGGCAGCGTTGGCGAAGCTGCTGCCGATTCAGCGCGGCGATTTCGAGGCCATCTTCAAGACCATGGAAGGCCTGCCCGTCACCATTCGCCTGCTCGATCCGCCGTTGCACGAATTCTTGCCGCATAAGGCGGAGGAGATCGAAGAAGTGTCGAAGGCGAGCGGCGTGTCGGCGGAAAAGCTCCGTCAGCGCACCGCGGCGCTGCATGAATCCAATCCTATGCTGGGCCATCGCGGTTGCCGTCTCGGCATCACCTATCCCGAAATCTATGAGATGCAGGCCCGGGCCATTCTGGAGGCGGCGGCCAATGTCGCGGCGGCCGGCGGAAAGCCCGTCCAACTGGAAATTATGGTGCCGCTGGTTGGGTTTAAGGCCGAGTTGGACCGGCTAGCGGCCCGCATCGCCCAAGTGGCGGCGGACATCAAAAAGGCCAAGGGGACAGTGCCCGAATACATGATCGGCACCATGATCGAATTGCCGCGCGCGGCGCTGCGCGCCGCCGAGATCGCGGAGACCGCCGAATTTTTTTCCTTCGGCACGAATGATCTTACACAGACCACGTTAGGCCTGTCGCGCGACGATGCCGGAATGTTTTTGAACGAGTACATCAATAAGGGCGTGATCGCGCGCGATCCTTTCGTCTCGATCGATGTCGATGGCGTGGGTGAGCTCATCAGCATCGCCACCACACGCGGACGTCAGACGCGCAACTCTCTTAAGCTCGGCATTTGCGGCGAGCATGGCGGCGATCCGGCTTCCATTCGCTTCTGTCACGACACGGGTTTGGACTATGTCTCCTGCTCGCCATTTCGTGTACCGGTGGCGCGCTTGGCTGCGGCACAAGCAGCACTTGCGCAACGTGGTAAAAAAGGCTGACGCGAAAGAACCAGGAAAACACTGACTTTTTTTGGTGTGTTTTCTTGGTTCATGACGCGGTGTCAGTTTCGGGGAAATTTTCATTTGACGATTCGGGCCGGGTTGGGGCAAACCGCCTCCCCGTGTGTGCACTTCGGAATTTTTTGAGGACGTAGCGAAATCGAACCAGCCTTATCGAAATAGCAAACGCGAATGCGATGCCAAGAAGGGGCAAGACACGCGCGAAGCGAAATAGACAAAGCAGATAGACGAAGCGAAACCGAAATCCCGAAAGAGCCTGACACTCCAATGACCCAAAAAACGAACGACGCGTTATCGCGGTCGGACCGCGTGTTGATCGCTGCTCTCGCGATCATTCTCGCGACGGCGAGTGCCGCAGTCGGCGCATCGCTGACCAACCATTCCGCGCAGCAACTCGCCAAGGCGATGGTGGACATCAAGCCCGTCGCCGTGAAGCCGGTCGAGAAAACTGTCGCGGAAGCGACCGACCCCGCCATGACCAAGCTCCTGGCCGAACATCGTTGCCTGTCTGAAGTCCTTTATTACGAGGCAAGGGGCGAGGGCGATCAGGGCGAGAAGGCGGTGGCCGAAGTCATATTTCACCGAATGAACTCAAAGAATTACGGCCATTCCATCTGCGCCGTGGTCTATGAGGGCGCAGGTCATCCCGGTTGCCAATTCTCTTTCACCTGCAATGGCGATCTGGACCGCCGCAAAGACGCACGCGATTGGAGCCGGGCCGAACGCCTGGCGGCCGAGATCCTCACCGATCAGGCTTGGCGCAAAGATTCCACGGGCGGCGCCACCAATTATCACGCCGTGTCGGTCGCGCCGGATTGGGCGGATACATTGGAGAAGACCGGCCAGATCGGCAATCACGTCTTCTATCGCGGTATGTCGCATTCGCGGGATAGTTAGGAGCATCAGCTAGGAAAAGCGGGAGCCGCGCAGCGGCGAACCGGTTTTCCGTTCAGCCGTGCGACCAAAAAATAAAAGCTAAAGATCCAGTCCGATGTCCAGATTTATGGCGCTGTGGGTGATGGCGCCGGAGCTGATATAATCGACGCCGCTTTCCGCAATCGCCCGCACGCTTTGAAGCGTGACATTGCCGGACGCCTCCAATACGGCGCGGCCTTTCGTCAACGTCACCGCGCGCTTCAGCTCTTCCGGCGTCATATTGTCCAGCAAGATCGTGTCCGCGCCCAACGATAGCGCTTCTTCCAACTGCGTCAGCGTATCGGCTTCGATTTCGATCTTGGCCATGTGACCCAGCCCGGCGCGAACGCGCTCCAGCGCGGGGCCGATGCCGCCGGCGGCGGCGATGTGATTGTCTTTGATCAGGACTGCGTCGTCCAACCCGAAACGATGGTTGAAGCCGCCGCCGCAGCGCACGGCATATTTCTGCAGAACGCGAAGATTGGGCAGGGTCTTGCGGGTGCAGACAATGCGCGCTTTGGTGCCCTTGACGGCATCCACCAGAGCCGCCGTCGCCGTGGCGACACCGCAAAGATGGCCCAGGAAATTCAGCGCCACTCGTTCAGCCGTGAAGATGGCGCGCGCCGGCCCCAAAATAGTGGCGAGCAGGGTGCCGCCGGCAACCTGGCTGCCGTCCGGGGTCTTTATGGCAAAGCGCAGTGCGGGGTCGGTCAGCTGAAACACCAGTTCTGCCGCGATCAAGCCCGCGATCCGACCCGGCTTGCGCGCGACCAGCTGCGCTTCGACGGTCTGGCCCGCGGGAATCGTGAGTTCGGAGGTGATGTCGCCCGCCCGGCCCATATCCTCGGCAAGGGCCGAGCGGATCTGCGGCTCGATCAGAAGCGGCGCGGGAGGCCGCGTGAATTCCAGAGCGCTTTGGCTCATGACTGAGCGCGGCGCGGCGCGAGCGCTTCGACATGCTCGGCGTCCGTCAAGCGCATAAAGCTGCGCTCGCCGTCCTTGCCGGTCGCCGGAAAATCGCTGCGCCAATGACCGCCGCGCGATTCTTGACGGTTGAGCGCGCCCACGATCACAAGCCGCGCCGTCGCCAGCATGTTGAGCAGCGCCGGTTCGCCGCCGCTGGATTGTTCCAGACGCGCGATCACACCCAGCGCTTGCGCCAAGCCGTCCGCGTTGCGTTCCAGCCCCACATAACGGCTCATGGCGGCCCGCAGCACATGCGGCGGCGGCGCCAGGGCAAAGGCTTTGGGCGCAGGCGGCTGACCTTTGGCGGTTCCAATCGCGACAATTGCCTTCACGTCTTCGGCCACGCGGTCCCCGAACACCAAGCCCTCAAGCAACGAATTGGAGGCCAGCCGGTTGGCGCCGTGGAGGCCCGTGGCGGCGCATTCGCCTGCCGCCCAGAGCCCCGGCAGTGAGGAACGCCCCCGCGCATCTGATGCGATGCCGCCCATATGATAATGCGCTGCCGGCGCCACCGGGATCGGCTGATGCGCTGGATCAATGCCGGCCGACCGGCACGCCGCGTAGACCGTGGGGAAATGCGCCGCGAAATTCTCGCCGATGGCAGCACGACAATCCAGGAACACAGGATGCCCCGCCACGATCTGGCGATGGATGGCGCGCGCCACCACATCGCGCGGCGCCAGTTCCGCATCGCCATGCACCGACAGCATGAAACGCTCGCCCATGTCATTGACCAGGATTGCGCCTTCGCCGCGCAAGGCTTCCGTCGCCAAAGGCGCCGGATCGCGGCCGATCGCGATGGCGGTGGGATGAAATTGCACGAATTCCGCATCGGAAATCACTGCGCCCGCGCGTGCCGCCATGCCCAAGCCTTCGCCGCGCGCTTCCAGGGGATTGGTGGTGACGGCATAGAGTGCGCCAAGGCCGCCGGTGGCGAAAATCACCGCGCGCGCCTTGAACAGCACCAGCCTGGCATCGCTGCCCATGCCGTGGCGGGCAAAGAGCCCGACCACACGGCCATCCTCCATCGCCAGTTCCACGGCGTGGTAGCCTTCCAGAATACGGATCGACGGCGTCTCCAGCGCCCGCGCCGCGAGGGTGCGGGAAATCTCCGCTCCGGCGCGGTCGCCCGTGACATGCACGATCCGGGCGCGCGAATGCGCCGCTTCGCGGCCGAGCGCCAAGCTGCCGTCGCTATTGCGGTCGAATGGCGCGCCCATTGTCACAAGATCGGCGATGCGCGCGGGTGCTTCCCGCGCCACCAGATCGACGATGGTGGGATCGCAAAGCCCCGCGCCGGCCGCGATGGTGTCAGCGGCGTGGTCCTGCCAGCGATCCTCCTTGCCGACCGCCGCTGCGATGCCGCCTTGCGCCCAGGCGCTGGAGCCTGATCTACCCGGCCGCGATCCCGCCAGCACAAGGGCAGGGAAGGGCGCCAGCTTCAGGGCGGTAAAAAGCCCGGCAATGCCAGCTCCCAGGATTAGCGCGCCATCCGTCTCGATCACATTGTCGATATTATTCATGGCCTACCGCTTCGCTACATAAGGGCTTCTTTTACGGCCTACCGCTTCGCTATATGAGGCTGGGTCATCTCAAATCTTGATCGCCAGCATTTTTTCGATCGCCACGCGGGCCCGCGCGGATATGGCGGGATCGACCTCGACCTTATGGGTCATGGTCTGAAGCGAATGGAGAATGCCCGCCAGCGTGATGCGCTTCATGTGCGGGCAAAGATTGCAGGGCCGCACGAATTCGACATCGGGAAACTTGACCGCGACATTGTCGCTCATGGAGCATTCCGTGATCATCACCACGCGGCTCGGACGATGCTCGCCGACATAACCCACCATCGCCGCGGTCGAGCCCGCGAAATCGGCTTCCGCCACCACTTCCGGCGGACATTCTGGGTGCGCCAGCACTGTCACGCCGGGGTTCTGGGCGCGATAGGCGCGGATTTCCGCCGCCGTGAAGCGCTCATGCACTTCGCAGGCGCCCGCCCAGGTGATCACTTTCACGCCCGTCTTGGCCGCGACATTGCGGGCAAGATACTGGTCGGGGATCATGATCACGGTATCGGTGCCGAATTCCTTGGCGATGCTCTCCACCACTTTCACGGCATTGCCGGAGGTGCAGCAGATATCGCTTTCCGCTTTCACATCGGCGGACGTGTTCACATAGGTGACCACCGGCAGGCCCGGATGCTTCTGACGGAGCAGCCGCACATCGGCGCCGGTGATGGAGGCGGCGAGCGAACAGCCCGCGCGCATGTCCGGAATCAGCACCGTTTTTTCCGGCGACAGGATCTTGGAGGTCTCGGCCATGAAGTGTACGCCGGCCTGGACGATCACCGCTGCGGAGGTCGCGGCCGCCTCGCGGGCCAGGGCCAGGCTGTCGCCGGTAAAATCGCTGACGCAATGGAAAATCTCCGGCGTCATGTAATTGTGGCCCAGAATGACCGCGTGCTTCTCGCGCTTGAGGCGATTGATCTCGGCGATCAGGGGGGCATGCACGGGCCATTCGATCTCAGGAATGACCTTGGCGACGCGGGCATAAAGGCCGCTGGTAGTCCGCGCGACGGCGTCGGTATAGGCGAGTTCGACTCCCATATCCCACTCCCGAATGTGTCTTTTGCTACCGCTGAATAATGCTCAATTAGAGCATATATCTGGTGCAAAAAACCCGGCTTTCAAGAGCCGGTCACGGCCTTAATGCTA
>DATNGI010000136.1:0-9222 GCA_035605955.1 Rhizomicrobium sp. | reverse complement strand
CCGATCTTTTTCGCGTTGCTGCTGGTGGTGCCATTCGGGCCGGAACTGGGCTGGCGGCGCGGCGACTTAAAGGCCAGCGCGCGCGCCTTGGCGCCGGCGATGGGCCTTGCCGCCGTCGCGGCGGTGGCCGTTCTGGCCATGATAAGCCCGCGCACCCTGACCGGGACGCTGGCTTTCGCCGTGGCGGGTTGGCTGATCGGCGCGGCCATTCTGGATTTCCGCAAGCGCAAAGGCGCGCGTGCCAGCGCCTTCGCCGCCGCGCTGGCGCACGCCGGATTGGGTGTCACCCTGATGGGCGTGGCGGGCACCAGCCTGTGGCGCAGTGAAGCGCTGGATGTGGTGGGGCCGGGCGAGACCATGCATGTCGGGCCTTACACGTTGCGCTTCGATGGCGTGACCCAAGTACAGGGACCGAATTTCCAGGCGACGCAGGCGCAGCTGGCTTTGATGGACAAGGGCCGTGTGGTGACGGTGCTGAGACCTGAGAAGCGCGTCTATCCCGCCGAAGGACAAGAGACGGCCGACACCGCCATTCGCACGACCGGGCTTCGCGATCTTTATCTTGCGCTGGGTGATGATCGCGGCAATGGACGCTGGACCATTCGCGCCTATGTCAGTCCGCTGGCGCCCTTTATTTGGCTGGGTGCGCTGGTGATGGCTTTAGGCGGAGCGCTGAGCCTGTGGGGACGCTTGCGCGTCAAGCTGGCGGCGGCGCGACCGGCTATCCAGCCCGCGGAATGAAAAAGCTGATTTTTCTTTTGCTGCTGCTGGCCGCGCCCGCTTTCGCCGCGCCGGCGCCCGACACTTTTCCCAATCCCGCCATGGAGACGCGCGCGCGCGCCTTGCAGCGGCAATTGCGCTGTCTGGTTTGCCAAGGCGAAAGCATCGATGAGTCCGGCGCTACTTTGGCCGCCGATCTTCGTCATCTGGTGCGCCAACAAATCGCGGCGGGCAAAAGCGACGCCGAAATCAAAAGCTTTCTGGTCGCCCGTTATGGCGATTTCATCCTGATGCAGCCGCCGCTTCAGGCCGACACGATGATTCTCTGGTTGGCCCCTTTTGTGGTACTTTTGGGGGCCGGAGCCGTGGCCTTTTGGGCCATTCGCCGGGCCAGGCCCGGAGCGGACGAGGAGCCGCTTTAGAATCTTTCAACTATTTAATATAACGGTCAGGAACTAGAAATAATGCAGGCGTATACCCACCCCATGGGGTCTTCCGGGGGCGGACGGACGCCGGCTCAAGGAGCGCATGATGCAGACTGAGAATCCCAACACCCCGCAATCTTCCACCGCGTTGCGCCGCACCCGCGCGCGCCTTCTGGCCATGGGCAGCGCCGCCGCGATTCTGGTCGTCGGCCTGGGCGCTTTCGCGCTTCTGCCCGGCGCGCACCCGACCCGCATTGCCGAAAACCGCCCGGTGCAGCTCGCCGCCAATGAGCGCAGCTCCACGCCGCGCATGCTGGAGAATTCCTCGCCCTTCAGCTTTGCCGATCTGGTCGAGCGCGTCAGCCCCGCCGTCGTCACCATCACGTCGGAAACCATGACCACCGAAGCCGATGGCGACGAGCAGCAAGAGAATATTCCCGAGCCGTTCCGCGACTTCTTCAACCAGTTCAACCAGCAGCATCCACAGCGGCCGCACAAGGCGATCAGCGCAGGCTCCGGCTTCATCATCGACAAGTCCGGCCTGATCGTCACCAACAATCATGTGGTCGACAATGGCAAGAAGATCACCGTCAAGCTTCCCGACGGTCGCAGTTTCGACGCCAAGCTGATGGGCACCGACCCGGCCACCGATATCGCGCTGCTCAAGATCAAGGCCGAGAAGCCGCTTCCCACTGTGGAATTCGGGGACGACCGTCAGCTGCGCGTGGGCGACTGGGTGGTTGCGGTGGGCAATCCCTTCGGCCTGTCCAATTCGGTCACCGCGGGCATCGTCTCGTCCATCGGCCGCGACATCGGTGCGGGCAATTATAACGACTTCATCCAGATCGACGCGCCCATCAACCGCGGCAATTCCGGCGGTCCGACCTTCGACTTGCGCGGCCAAGTTATAGGCATGAATTCGATGATCTTCTCGCCCTCGGGCGGCAGCGTGGGCATCGGCTTCGCCATTCCGGCTTCCACCATCCATGATGTGGTGGCGCAGCTTCAAGCGCATGGCAAAGTGGCGCGCGGCTGGCTTGGTGTCAGCATCCAGAGTGTGACGCCTGAGATCGCCTCTTCGCTGGGCATCAAGGACGCCAAGGGCGCGTTGGTCGCGGAAGTCGTGCCCAACGGTCCCGCCGCCAAGGCCGGCTTCGAACAAGGTGACATCATCACCGCCATCAATGGCCAGGCCGTGGAAGACAATCGCGATCTGACCCGCAAAGTGGCGCTGGTGCCGTCGGGCCAGAGCGCGAATTTCTCGATTGTGCGCCAGGGCAAGGCGGAAAATCTCAAGGCCGAGATCGGCAACCGCCCGGACGACAAGGTGGCATCGAACGCGCCCATCCCGTCCAACGGTCCTGCCGCTACGGGCAATGCGATGGGTCTGGGGTTGGCGTCGCTGACGCCGGACGCGCGCAAAACGTTCAATCTCACCGAGAGCGCCGCGGGCGTGTTGATCACCAAAGTCGATCCCAACAGCGATGCCGCGGAAAAGGGCTTGCAGCCCGGCGACGTGGTGCAGCGGGTTGGCGGACGTCTGGTGCACACCCCGGCCGAGGTTCAGTCCAGTGTGGCCGAAGCGCAGAAGGGCGGCCGCAAGAGCGTGTTGCTTCTGGTCGCCTCTGCCCAGGGCGGTTCGCGTTTCGTCGCCGTGGATGTCGGCGCCTGAGTTCGAGTTCGAAGGATAACGGATGGCGGGGCTGACGCCCCTCCTTCCGGCCCCCCGCGCCGGTGGCGGTGAGTCCCCCCACCCTCGCCGCCGGCGCGGACCCTTTCTGTGCCAAGGAGTCTGACCGCATGCGAATTCTCGTCGTTGAGGACGATCTGGAAGCCCAGCGTTATCTGGTTCAAGGGCTGAAGGAATCCGGCCATGTGGTGGACGACGCCGCCGACGGCGATCTGGGATTGTCGCTGGCGCTGTCCAGGCCCTACGACGTGGCGATCATCGACCGCATGTTGCCCAAGATGGACGGCCTGGGCGTGGTGGCGGAGATGCGCGAGCATGGCAATGCCACGCCGGTGCTGTTCCTTTCCGCGCTGTCCGAAGTGGACGACCGGGTGAAGGGCCTCAAAGCCGGCGGCGACGATTATCTCACCAAGCCTTATGCCTTTGTGGAATTGCTGGCCCGGATCGACGCTCTGATGCGCCGCCGCTCGCCGGTGACAGTCAAGACGCGGCTGACGGTGGGCGATCTGGATCTGGACCTGCTCACCCGTGCCGCCAAGCGCGGCGATCAGGCGATCGATTTGCAGCCGCGCGAATTCCGCCTGCTGGAATATCTCATGCGCCATGCCGGCCAAGTGGTAACACGCACCATGCTTCTGGAAAGCGTGTGGGAATATCATTTCGATCCCCAAACCAACGTGATCGACGTGCATATCAGCCGGTTGCGCGCCAAGATCGACAAGGGTTTCGACACGCCCTTGCTGCACACGATCCGCGGCGCCGGTTATATGATCCGGGCGCGGTAACCCAGGCGAGGAGGGCCATGCGCGCAGGCTACCGTCTTCTCCGCACACAGGCCTTTCGCCCCCGGGAGCGCAAGCAAGCAGTCTTGTCTTTCGGCGGTTTCGCACCGCCAGTGGCTCGCAGATTGCGCGACCAGATAAATCAAACGATGCGGAACGGCTGATGCGCGCAGGCTATCGTCTTCTTCGCACGCAGGCGTTCCGCATCGTCTTGGTGTATGTGCTGCTGTTCGCCGTTTCGGTGAGCGCGCTCCTGTTCTTCACCTATTGGAATACGCGGCGCACGCTGGATGCCCAGACCGACCAGATCATCGAGGCCGAGATCACTGGCCTGTCGGAACAATGGCAAAGGCTGGGTCTGAGGGGCCTGGGCGAAAGCGTGATGAGCCGCGCGCTGCATGCCCGCGACGAGCTTTATCTTTTGACCGACAGCGAGCACCGGATCCTGGCGGGCAATCTGGACATCTGGCCGGCCGTCACCGCCAACCCCGGCAATTTTGTCGAGTTCGATTATGAGCGCCGCGTCAATGGTGTGGCCGAAACCAGGCGCGCGCGGGGCCGGCTCTTCTCGTTGCCGGGAAATTTCTATCTTCTGGTGGCGCAGGATGTGCACGACCGCGATCTCACCCAGCGCCTCTACACCACCACTTTGCCCTGGACCGTGGCTTTGATCTTGCTGTTCGGCCTGTTGGGCGGCGCCTTGATGAGCCGCAACATGCTGAGGCGCCTGGACGCCATCAACCGCGCCTCCGGCGAGATCATGGCAGGCAATTTGACCCGGCGCGTTCCCGTCACCGGCGCACAGGACGAATTTGACATGCTGGCGGAAAATCTCAACCGCATGCTCGATCGCATCGAGCGGTTGCTCAAGGGCCTGCGCGAAGTCACCGACAGTGTGGCGCATGATCTGCGCACGCCGTTGAACCGGCTTCGCCAGCGGCTGGAGCAATCGCTGGCGCGGTTGGCCGCGGCGGGCTCCGACACCGGCGAAATCGAACGCGCCATCGCCGACACCGATCAGCTGATCGGCACCTTCAACGCGCTATTGCTGATTGCCGAAACCGACGCCGGCGCCGCCCGGGGCGCTATGTCGCCGCTCGACCTTGCGTCGGTCGCTGGCGATGTCAGCGAATTGTACGAGCCGCTGGCCGAGGAAAAGAAAGTCAGCCTCACCCTCTCCACCGCCAGTGTGCCCCAAATCGAAGGCAATCGCAGCCTGGTGGCGCAGGCACTGGCCAATCTGGTGGACAATGCCATCAAATACACCCCGCCCGGCGGCCGCGTGGCGATTGCCATTTCCCAGAGCTTTGCCGGTGTCGATCTCTCTGTCTCAGACAGCGGGCCCGGCATCCCGCCGGAGGACCGCTCCCGGGTGGTGGAGCGATTTGTCCGCCTGGAAGCGAGCCGCAATTCGCCGGGCACAGGCCTTGGCCTTTCGCTGGTGGCGGCGGTGGCGCATTTTCATAACGCCCAACTGTTGTTGGAAGATAATGCGCCGGGCCTGAGGGCCATCTTGCGTTTCCCGCGACCGGTGCTCCGCCTCAATTTGCCCGGAGCCAAGCCCGCGCAAATCCCGTCTCGCACCGCCGCCGAATAGAATTTAAAGTCGGGTTATGCCCGATTTGCACGTCCCGCCCCTGCCATTTGATTCCGCGCGGGTCCAACGCACGCTGGAAACGCTTGGGGAGCGCGGCTTTTTGCCGGATGCGAATGCGCAAACCCTGCTGGACGGTGTTTTCGGGAACAGTCCTTTCTTGAGTCGACTTGCCGTCCGCGAGCCGGAGGCGCTGGGGCGCTACTTCCAACAAGGCCCCGACGCCGCTTTGCGGGGCGCGATCGCGCTGGCCGAGGCCGTCGCGGATTTGGACGATGAGGCTCTTGCCATGCGGCAGCTCAGGGAAGCGAAGCGGGTGGCCGCGCTCACGATCGCGTTGGCCGACATCGCAGGCGTCTGGATGCTGAACCAGGTGACTGCCGCACTCAGCCAATTCGCCGATGCCAGCGTGCGTGGCGCGCTGAGATTTCTGCTGCGTAAGGCGGCGGACCTTCATGGCATGAGAGAACAGGATGGCGCGGTCCTCGAGGCCACCACCGGCCTCACCGTGCTGGCGATGGGAAAATATGGCGCCCATGAACTGAACTATTCCAGCGATATCGACTTGGTGGTGTTCTATGACGCGGGCCGTTTTCCCTTCGCCAAGCGCGGCGATGCCCGAGGCGCCGCGGTCGATATCGTGCGCGGGTTGGTCAAGCTCCTGGCCGAGGTGACATCCGATGGCTATGTCTTCCGCACCGATCTCAGGCTTCGGCCCGATGCCGGCGCCACACAGGTCGCGATCTCGCTGGAGGCGGCCGAGGCCTATTACGAAAGCCTGGGCCAGAATTGGGAGCGCGCCGCCATGATCAAAGCGCGGCCTTGCGCCGGCGACCCCGAGACGGGCGCCGCGTTCCGGTCCGCGATCGAGCCGTTCATCTGGCGGCGGAACCTGGATTTCGCGGCCATCGAGGACATTCATTCTATCAAGCGTCAGATTCACGCCCATGCCGGCCATAGCGAAATCGCCGTCGCCGGGCACAATATCAAGCTGGGGCGCGGCGGCATCCGCGAGATCGAATTTTTCGCACAGACGCAGCAACTCATCCTTGGCGGCCGCCACGCCTCGCTGCGCGCGCCCGCGACGCTCGACGCTCTGGCGGCGCTAGCCGCGCACGGCACCATTACCGAAGAAACGGCGGCGGACTTGACGCGTGCCTATGACTATTTGCGGACGCTGGAACACCGCCTGCAAATGATCGAAGACGAGCAGACCCACACCGTGCCCAAAAGCAGCGAAGGCGTGGCGCATGTCTCCTGTTTCATGGGTTATGACGATGTCGATCAGTTCCGCATGGCCCTGACGGGTACGCTGGAAAGCGTGCAGGGCCATTACGCCCGCCTGTTCCAGCGCGAAGTGGCGCTGACTGACGTGCATGGCAGCCTGGTGTTCACCGGCGTGGAAGACGACCCGGAAACGCTGGAAACCTTGCGTGCAATGGGCTTCGGCGCGCCGTCGCAAGTGGCGGGGGCCATTCGCGCTTGGCACCATGGCCGCATCCGCGCCATGCGTTCGGCGCGCGCGAGAGAGCTTCTCACCAAGCTGATCCCGGCGATCCTGAAAGCGCTGGCGGCGACCGCCGATCCCGACGCGGCCTTTGTGCAATTCGACCGCTTTTTATCCAATCTGCCTTCGGGGGTTCAGCTTTTTTCACTGTTCTTGGCGCGGCCGGAGTTTCTCTCTCTGTTGGCGAATGTGGTGGGATCGGCGCCCCGGCTTGCCATCCACCTGGCGCGCACGCCAGCCACGCTCGATGCTTTGCTGGATGCGGGTTTCTTAGGCTCGCTGCCGGATCGCGCGCTGCTCGGCCAAAGCCTGAGCCGCCAGCTTCAAGGCGATTACGAGGAGCAGCTCGATGGCGCTCGACGGTTCGCACGGGAGGAAAATTTCCGCGTCGGCGTGCAGCTGGTGGATGGCGCGGCCAAGGCGGAAGAAGCGGGCGCCGCCTTTGCTCGCGTCGCCGAAAGCGTGATCGGGGGCCTTCTGCCGGTCGTGGAAAGCGAGCTCGCGATAAATGCGGGCCGCGTGCCCGGCGCGGAATTTACGGTGATCGCGCTAGGCAAGTTGGGCGGGCGGGAGATGACGGCAAGCTCCGACCTTGACCTGGTCTTTGTCTATGACGTGCCCGATGGCGTCGAAAGCTCGGACGGCGCAAAGCCTCTGTCGCCCACGCTTTACTTCGCGCGGTTGGCGCAACGGCTGATCGCGGCGCTGACTACGCCGACCGGCGCAGGCACGCTCTATGAAGTGGACATGCGGCTTCGTCCCAGTGGCAACAAAGGGCCGGCGGCCGTGAGCCTGAAGACTTTCGCCGATTATCACGAACGCGAAAGCTGGACCTGGGAGCATCTGGCGCTGACGCGGGCCCGTCTGGTGGCTGGGCCGAAGATGCTGGGCGCACGCGTGGAGGCGGAGATCGCGACGCGGCTTGCCCAGCCGCGGGAGGCATCGCGCATTCTCGCCGATGCGCGCGAGATGCGCGGCAAGATCGCCGCGCAATATCCCGGCAAGAACCGCTGGGATCTGAAATATGCGCCGGGCGGTCTGATCGATATCGAATTCCTGGCGCAGGCGCTGCAACTCATCCATGCGCCGGCGCGGCCGGATATTCTGGACACCAACACGGTCGCCGCTCTCAAGAAGGTCGCGGCCGCCGGCTTTTTGCGCGAAGCGGATGCGCGGATATTGATCGAGGCAGCGGCTCTGGAGCAGGCGTTGACTCAAATCCTTCGCATCGCGCTGGACGAGACGCTGGACGCAGCGACCGCTTCGGCGGGTCTGAAAGGGTTGTTGGCGCGGGCAGGCGGGGTTGGCGATTTCGACGCCCTGGAGCGGGAACTTGGCGCACGCCAGGATGCGGTCCGGGCCGTTTTCAACCGTCTGATGGCGGGCTGAACAAGGCGGTTTGACCCGTCCAGGATTGGCTTGAAACCGGCTGGACGATGGGCGATAACCCCCTCCCTCGAACTTGGAATGCGGGCGTAGCTCAGGGGTAGAGCATAACCTTGCCAAGGTTAGGGTCGGGCGTTCGATTCGCCTCGCCCGCTCCAAGTTTTTCAACGAAATCAGATAGTTACGTCAAGCATAACCGGATTTCAGGGCGAGACGGGCGGTAACGTTCGAAAGCTTTTCAGCGCCGCCGGGCTGACACCGCACCGGCCGATGTCGGGAAACAGCTGCTAGCTAAGCACTAATCAACCTTGGGAAGCTAAGTTTTGCCGTCCGATAAGGCCGGTAAATGAATTCCGACTTTGAAAACCCCTATCCGATGGCGTTCAAGGGGCGTACCGAGGCATTGACCCGGTCTCGCCGCAGTCAACGGCCCGGATTTTTTCTGGCGGCGGCTCTGGCGTCTCCGTGGCTATTGGCTATTGGCGTTTTGCTGTGGGCGCATCAACCCGCCAGTTCGCCTCTGTATGCCGTTAATCCCTACGCCTTTCTGTTAGCGTTCGCCGGTGCGAATGTGGTCATCGTCGCCTGCCTATTGCGCGGCATTCGCAGAGACGAGGCCAAACATGACGATGAGCAGCTTTTGTTTCACAACGCCCGAGATGGGATGCTGCTGGTTCGCGTCAAGGGCGTCCGCTCCGGTAACCTTTCATTCGTCGTCGGGGTAGAGAACCCTGCAGCCGTCGAGCGCTTAAAAAAGTACGGCCAGACACAATCCTTCGTCGGTCGCAGTATTGAGGAAGCTTTCCCCGCCTGGCTTGCGGAGCGAACGCGCCAGGAATACACGACCTGCGTTACAAGCCGCCGCATCCATCGCTATCAGATCAGCCCGCCCGATAAGGCGGTGACGCATGAATCCGTCGCCACACCGGTTCTGGATCCAACAGGAACCTTTGTTACGCATATTATCGTGATCATGCGAGACATAAGCGAACGAATTCGACATGAGCAAGAATTGGCGGCGGCTCTTGTGACGGCCGAGTCCGCGAACAAAAGCAAATCCGAATTCCTTGCCTCGATGAGTCACGAACTTCGCACGCCGCTCAACGCTGTCCTGGGTT
>DATNGI010000135.1:0-12709 GCA_035605955.1 Rhizomicrobium sp. | reverse complement strand
TCTCCACTGTCACCTCCAGCCGGAAGCTGAATGAGATATTTGGGAGCTTCGAGTAGCGCGAGAAAAACTATTTCTGATAATTTTCGCGTGCCAGTCCCATCCTCTTAGCTTCAGCTAAATCAATACGAGCCTTGTGACCGTGTCTTTCCAGCAGGCTGAGCAGGTTTCCGCCGTCCAAAAGCGTTATTGGCTTGCCATTCGCGAATTCGTATGAGTCGGGTCCATATTGGGATGTTGTGACCAAAACCCCTCTGTTGGCACCCTCATTCATCACAGTTCCGTACAGATCACGCACGGCTGAAACACCAACAACATTGGTATAACGCTTCGCTTGAATAACTATCTTTCCGCCTTTAATCGGGTCGGGATCAAACGCTACGGCGTCCACACCCTGATCTCGGCTTGCACGAGTAATTTTTACTTCACCTCCATCTTTCGAAAATTCCTTCTCAAAGATGTCACGAACAAGATATTCGAATTCCTCCCAGGGGATCGCCGCGATATTTGTCGTCTCCGTCACACTATCAATTACGTCATGTGCGGACACAAAACGACTATCAGTTTTGTTTAATCGAAGTATCGGGACAACAGGACTCATTCCGGCCAACTTGGCGCTCCCAACACCTTTCAACGCTCTAAAGCATGCCCTTGGATCGACGGCACTTAAATTGATTTGCCCGAATTTCTCCTTCGTAGTTTGAACCGACATGATGCAAGAGCGCGCGGGCTTACCTGTAGCCTTGTCAGTGAAATCGACCCACCCGTTAAACACTATAGACGTGAGTGCATTTGCTGTGTCGCTTTGAAAGAGCTCGTACAAAGTGCGCAAGCAAGTTTGATAGATAGTGGAGTCATAGAGTTGAGCGATTTCGGGCTCGCGAAGAGTGGTCTGTTCCATCACCCTACGAGACTGGACATACCGAAAACTTTTGACAGTTGGAAAATCTTCTAATGGCGGTAATTCGTAATCTAGAATGAGAACGCCCGTCTCCGATACGAAATCCATATTCCATTTTTTGGGGAAAATATTTGGATACGCGGAATAGGTTAGAACTGAATCAATATATTCAGTCACTGCTTCCGAGCTTCCGGATTCATACCGGGCGCGGAATTTGTCAACCTGCGCGTTTTGTTCAGCCTTATGACTCTCAAACAGTTTCTGTTTGGCTTCGTATTGTTCCATGCTCCGCTTGGATGAAATTCCGACTGCATCATTCTGCGCCGAAATGCCTCTTACAGTTGCCTCCCACTCGCGATGGTATCGGCCAAACCTCTCTTCGGATTCGCGTTCACGTTCCTTTTTTATCCACGAAAACAACGAAGACCAAAGGTCACTTTGCGGCTCGAACTTTGCATCTGCCTTCTGCGGCTCTCGAGGAACGTCCAGATAGTTTGGCTTGGCCGGTTGAGGTTCAGAAAAAGACCTGTTGTTGTACAGCGCATTCCATACACTGAACCCGCTGGTCTTGAGGCCAGCATCAAGTATAGAGTTCAAGGTGGAGCGAAACTCTTCGGCTTCTTGTGTTTGCCGATTGGCTGCTTCTTTGTTGCCCTCAAGAGTGTTCCAAGACCGCTGTTGTGCGGAGTGCTTTTTATCCTGCTCACACTTTCGCTTCCATTGCTCATCCCAATACTCACGCTGGGCGCTAGCTCGCTGCTCCACGACGTACTGATCGGCGCCACTGATGCGACGAAACTTTTTCAATCCATCGTGTTTGAGATCAATATAGTACATTGCGCTCCCCAACCCGCTGTACCACCGGAGAAAACCGGATTAGAGCAGCATAGTCGCAGGAGCCAAAAGCAATCCAGCGTGAGTAGAGTGGTATTCCTACAACTCGGCAGTTATCGGCACCCGCGACTGGAATTTCCCTTCCCGGAGAGGGTGTTAAAGGAGTGCCCGCTAGTAACCATGTCAACCAAATGGCTGAGTTAGGAGATAGATGTCGAATTAAGACTTCTTCTTCCCCGCCGCCTTCGCGGCCTTGGGGCCGGTGGCGAGGCCTGCCGCCGGGCGGGCCAGGCGCACGGTGGAATGCGGGATGTACCAGGTGCCGTCGGGATCGCGGCAAGCGATGCCGGGATAGCGCGCGCCGTCGCTCTTAAGCTCGAACCTTCGGCAGCTTGAGGGATCGCCGCCCACCAGTCCCGCCTCGCGCGTGGTCAGGCTCGCATAAGTCCTGATCTCAAACTCCTCCTCCACACCCGTGCTCGACCATTTGATGGGCGCGGCCGCGGCGGGCGTGTCCAGCGCATGGGTCAGCGCCCAATCGAGCCCGGCTTTCGCCGCGGCGGGCCAACTGGCCATGCCGGGGCGGATCGCCACCAGGGCGCGGGGCGCATCCTGCTCCCATGTGGTGCTGCGGCCGGCGCTGGCGACTTCTTCCTCGCCATCGCTATAGACCAGGAAATCGCCGGGCCTGACCGTGAGAGTGGTGATGGTGACGCGCCCCTCGTCCGCCGCCGCCTTGATCTTGTCGGCCAGCGCCAAAGTGAGCTTGGGATCTTCCGGCAGACCGCGATCTTTTTCGAAGGCGGTCAGCGCCTTGATGGTGGCGGGGGTGATCTTGCCGTCGGGCTTCTTGATCTTATAGCCCAGCGACACCAGCGCTTTCTGCACCTGAAGGATCTGCGCCGTGTTCTTGAGCAGATAAGGATTGGACGGCGGCGCGGGCGGCGGCGGCGGCGCGACCTCTGCCACTATGGGTGCTGCGGGCACAGGCGGGGTCGGCGGCGCGGGCGCGGGCTTCGGCGTGGCGCAACCGGCAAGGATCGCGGTCAGCGCAAGGGCAGCGCCCATGCGGCATGCGGATTTGCGGTTCATTGTCATGCGACCTCTCGCGCCTGGACGATGCGGCTTTGCGGAAAGATCAGCGCCACGCGCGTGCCCTCATTGGGTTTGGAATGGATGCGCATCGCCGCGCCATGATGATGCGCGACCCGCGCCACGAATGTGAGCCCTAAGCCCACGCCGTCATGCCGGCGCGTGAGCGAGGAATCGCCCTGCGCGAACAGCGCCATCGCCGCCGCCTCGGTGCCGGATTTGAGGCCAACGCCATTGTCGCTGACGTCCAGCACCAGGCCGCCATCGCCCAGGCGGGCGCCGATCACGGCGAAACCACCCGCGCCCCCGAACTTGATGGCGTTCGACACCAGATGTTCCAGCGCCCGCTTCAGCCGCTTGCCGTCGCCGGTCAGCGCGGGCAACTTCTCGCTCACCGCCGCCTGCAGCGCCACATTGGCGGCCTCGGCGTCGGGGCGCAGCTTGTCCATCACGCTTTCCACCAGATCGGGCAGATAGACGAGTTCGCCAGATGCGCGCTCGTCCGTGTCCATCTGGGTGATTTCCAGAATATCGTTGATGAGATGGAGCAGCCGCCCGCCCGCGCCGTTGATCTCGCCCAGGTAATCGCTGGCTTTGGCGCCGCCGCCATCCGCACTGGCCAGCATCATGCCGGAAAAGCCGATGATGGCGTTGAGCGGCGTGCGCAGCTCATGGCTCATGGTGGAGAGGAAAGCGGATTTGGCGCGGTTGGCGGCTTCGGCCCGGTCGCGCGCCGCAATCAGCGCGGTTTCGGCGGCGCGGCGCTGGCCGATCTCTTCGGTCAGGGCCTGGTTGCTGTGGCTGAGTTCGGCCGTGCGCGCCACCACCGCGCGCTCGACCTGGCGTTTGCGCATGGTGGTGGAAAGCATCGACTGGGTGAGAAGCGCGGTCAGCATCAACGCGAACAGCGCCACGCCCGCCGGCACATAAGTGCGGGTGAGCGGCTCGCCCTTCTCCGCCGACCGGATGGCGAGGAAGAAAGGCTGCCCCGCCACGCGGAAGGGTTCGAGCTGGTGGAATTCCGCCGCGCCGAACCAGCCGGTCAGCGTCTGCCCCATGCCGCCGCCGAAAATGATGGGCGCGTCTTTCTTGCCGTATGCGATCACGGCCTGGATCGGGGCACGGGGACCGATGGCGCCGGCCACCACGCGATCCAGCTGCACCACGCCCAAGGCAAAGCCTTCGAGATTGTTGGGCGCGGCGGCGCGGGCGAGTTTGCTTTTGCCCGCCGTGACGATCCCCGTGCTGACGGCCTGGGCGGTGGTGTGGCGGTTCAAGGGGAACGCCAGGACCACCAGCGGCGCCTTGGCGCCTTCGACCAGTGCGCGTTCGAGCGGCGGCGAAGCCACCACCTTGTTGGTCTGGCGCGCGGCTTCGAACAAGGGCGCATAGATGGGATTGTGGGCGAGATCGACGCCGATCAGGCTGCCGGAATCTTCGAACGGCTCGACATAGGCCACGGGCAGATAATCGTCGCGCGCGCCCGCGCTCACCAATTGGCCGTCGGCGGCAAGCTCGCGCAAGGTGAGACCGAAGAGGCCGTCCTTCTGCAATTCGGCCTCGAACCGGGCGCGGCCGTCGGCGCGCACTTCGGGCAGCCACAACACCGCCTTGAAGCCGGAATTCTGCGGCAGGATCTGATGCGCGAAGTTGGAGAATTCCCAGCGGTTCACGTCATGCGATGCCGTGACGAAGGCATGGATCGCCGCCAGCGAATTGACGTGACGCTCCATGGTGCTGCGGAATGTGGCGCCATAGAAGGCGGCGTCGCGTTGGAATTGATCGCGGTCGGCGGCGAAGAAATAACCGCGCGCGATGAAGAACAGCATCACCGACAGCGCGATGCCGGCCGTGACCACGGCGATGATCGGCGCGAAATCCTCCGCGCCCACGCCAGATTGCCTGCGGCCCCACGCCATACACACTCCCCGGAAGCGGACACCACGCCGCTTTACGCGAGCAAGTAGAAGGAGTTCGGCGCTAAGGCGGGGTTAAAGCAAAGGCAAGTATGCGCGTGCGCGTTGTGGGACCGCTAAAATGCCTAGGATTGTTGGTTTATATACGCTCACCATGGTGCGCAGGCGTACGGAAAAGCCCGCCAAGATTGGGGAACTTTCACGCCGGATCGACCGGGCAGCCGGCGTCCACCCAATCCTTGAAGCCGCCCAGATTGAAGACTTTTTGATAGCCCATGTCCTTCAGCGCTTTTCCAGCTAGCGCGGCGCGCGAACCGGCGGCGCAATAAAGGATCACCGGTCTGTCGCGCGCGAGATTCTTGTCGTGATACGAGGTGGTGTCGTCGGCCTTGAATTCCAGCGAGCCGCGGGGAATGTGGATCGCGCCTTTCGCCTTGCCGCTGGCCTGAAGCTCAGCGCTGTCGCGCACATCCACGATGACGGCGCCGTCCTTGGCGACCATCTCCTGCGCCTCAGCAGGCGTGATGCGCGGGATCTGGGCGTCGGCGGTGGCGAGTAATTCTTTGACAGTGTTGGGCATGGCGGTCTCCGGTGGTTTGCCGATCTATATGGTGCTAGCGCAGGCCCCTCGCTAGGGCTCACCAAGGCCCTTCGGCGCGCAGCACCACCGCAACCTTGGCCCGGCAGCCCTTGCACCAGAAACCGGGGACCGGCGCATCCAGCGCCAGCTCGCCGGTATGCTGATGCGCATTATAAAGCGTCCAGGCCCATCTCGAGGTCGAGTGGCCGCAGCGCTGGCAGGTAATGGACAGCACGCGCCCCGCCCATACGGCCTGTTGGACCGTATCCACCGGACCGCGATAACGGGGCTGACCCATGAAACACCTGCGCAACAACAACATTCGAGCAAAGACGCGCCCGTTTGCGTTCGCAGATGTCAGCTCCTCGGATCGCGGCGTAAGCCTAAGCGGCGCGGTCGTGATTCAACACTTCCAACCGGTATTGCTCGTCGGTGATAACGCGGAAACGGCCAAAGCCATGGGTACAGACCTGCGCCATGATGGCGTTGCGCGCCGTCTCGTCGGTGGTGAATTCGGAAGAGAATTCCGGCTCGTCGTCCGCCACATCCGTCATCAGAAGATGCATCACCCGCCCGGTGCGCGTGAAACGATACTGCCGTCCCATCAGCGCCATGATGCGGGTGAAGGCTTCCAGCAGCGAAAGGCCCCGCGCGTCGCTCAGAATGTCAGGGGGAATGGTGCGGATCGTGTACATCTCAATCTCTCCCAGCCGGACTCAAGCCCTTAGGCCTAGAACAAATAGAGAACAATTTGGCGCGCCGGTCCAGCCACCAAATCTGGTGGCGACTCGGGCCCCGCATCCGCCCCCGTGGTGCCATGCTGCCAAAAGTATGCCCCCCGCTCTATCCAGCTGAAGTCTTGTCCACAGCAACGACGGGACAGCGCGGTGGTTCCGGCGCGCATGTTTTGCCCCGCTTCTCAGCCGCCTTGTTCCGCCGGTAAGAAAATGTTAACCATATATTTCAATCGGTTGGCGGAGATGGGCGATGGCCCCGCGCATGCGTGTCATCGAGGGTGGATTGAAGGAGACGGATGGGCTGCGTTTTGCCCCGCCGGCAGCCCCCTTCTTTGACGAGCAGCTGGTCGGCGTTGCGGCCGATGGCACCCCCAGCGCCCAACTTGCCCGCGACATGGCGGTCAGCCTGGAGACGGCGCGGACCTTCGAACAAAAGGGCCGCCAGGTCGCACAGACGCTGTCGGGCAAATTCGCCTGGGGCAGCGTGTTCTGGATTTCAGGCGTCCTGGCCGGGGTTGGCCTGGTGGCGTGGGCGGTGCTCGCCGGACATCTTTCCTATTGGGTTTCGATCCCCGTCGATGTGGTTCTGATCTATGCGATCTTCGCCACCCTGCACGAAGCCACGCATGACAATATTCAGGGCCGCCACACGCGCTGGCAATGGGTCAATCATTTGATCGGCCATATCAGCGGCTTTGTGCTCTTGGCGCCCTATCCCGGTTTCCGCGCGCTGCATCTGCATCATCACCAGCACACCAACGACGCCAAGGAAGATCCGGATTACTGGGTCAAGGACGATAATTATTTCCGGGTGATCCTGCGCTGCCTGGTGATCCAGCCCATCTATGTCTGGCATTTGTGGAAGATCGCGCGCACGCCCAAAATCATGCGCGCCTTCGTGTGGGAGTGCGTCTATATCGCCTCTTACATTCCCATCCTGGCGGCGGCCTTCTGGTTCGGCTTCGGCAAGGAGCTGATGCTGCTTTGGATCGTGCCGGCCTATTTCGGCGTCTGCCTGTGCCCCCTGATGTTCGACTGGCCGGTGCATCACCCCCACGACACCAAGGCGCGTTATACCGGCGCCGCGATCTTGCTATTCCCCAGGCCGCTGCGTCCGATCATGGAATATGCCTTCCTGGGCCATTCCTATCATCTGATGCATCACCTTTATCCGCGCATCCCCTTCTATCACTACAGCACCGCTTATTATGCGCTGGAGAAAGAGCTTTCCACCGTGAACGCCAAGGTGGTGGAAGTGGGCTTGTGGCCGACGCCCGAGGTGCTGGCGGCGCCCAGAACTCTGGCATAAGCCCTGTTGCGCACTGAGCGCTTTGGCGCACGCGCCAGAAATTTCGCGAAGTAACCTTTACGGCGGTAACTCCTGTTTTGGCACAGGGTGTCGCTTCATGCTTGGGTGGCATGAAGATCTTCCGCATAGAGATCCTGGCCGCCACCGCCTGTCTGGCGCTTTCGGCCACCTCCTTCGCCAATGTCACCGGCTTTTTCGGCGGTACCTGGCATGTGGTGGAGAATCTGCGCACCGGCACCTGCTATCGCGTGACGGATTTCAGCCCCCTCCGAGGCTGGCGCGATTTGGGAGAGTTCAACTCTTTCCGCACCGCTGGGCGGTTCGTCTGGTCGCACCGCGACATCTGCCGATCTAGCCCTGTATTTGAATAAGGATATTCCTCTGGGGCTATTCGCGGCTGCGGCCGGTCCGTTCGCTCGCCAGCATCAGAAGATTGACCGCCAGCAGAAAGCCCACCGCCATCGCCGGGCCATAGCTCCAATGCTGGTCGAACGGCCACACCGGCAATACGGCGACAAGCGCCGCCGCCAACACCATAATCACCAAACGCTGCATTCTTCCCCCAAGGAAAGACAATGCAGGGTTGTGGCGCGGAACACCACCCCCGTCCGGCCTCTATGTTACCGCGCCGTTAAAGCGGGCGCCGCCAGGGGATAAGCATGGGCACCCGCGCCCGGTAGCGGCGGTATTCGTCGCCGAAGAACGAGATCAGGTCGCGTTCCTCCAAAAGGATGCCCACATATATATAAGCCGTGGTCACGGCCGCGAACATCAGGTGCCCCACGCTCATGATCGGCGCCGCCCAGAAAGCCAGGATGAATCCCAGATAGATGGGATGGCGCACAAAGCGATAGAGCGAGGGCGTGTGCATCCGGGGCGGCGCGGCTTCGCGCCCCCGGAAATTCCGGGCCACCTGCGCCAGGCCGAACAACTCGAAATGGTTGAGCAGAAACGTCGAGAACACCACCATCCCCCAGCCGATCAGCGACAGCGCCAGGACCGTGTTGCTCCACACGGGATCGGTAATCTGCCACACAGGTTGCGGAATCGGCCGCCATTCCCAGACCAGCAGCGCAAGCGCAAGACTCGCCGCCAGCACATAGGTGCTGCGCTCGACCGCGGGCGCCACGAATTTCGTCCACCAGCGCTTGAAACCCTGGCGCGCCATCACGCTGTGCTGAAGCGCGAAGATCGTCATCAGCACCAAGTCGATCGCGACCGCCAGCCAGATCGGCGCCGGCGGACCGTTATCGATGGTGCGCGGCACGATCACATTGGAGACGAAGGCTATCGCGTATAGAAAAACGATGCCGAAGAAGAGGTAGCAAAGGGTGCCATATAATAGGGCCGAAAATTTCGCCATCGCGCGCTCCCCTCTTTAAATGCTCTTAAATGCTCCTCCGGCTTTCGCACGCTCGAGAGCGTGTTACGGCTATCTCCCCCGCCAGCATGCCCCGCATACGCGAGGGAGGATGGTCACGACCAAGACGGACTATAGCACAGAAGTGGCGTTCTCTCAGCCGGAAATGCCCAATATCTCGCTCGCCCGGGCCAAGACGTGATCGGGTGCGAAAGGCTTGATGATATAATCGGCGGCGCCGCTTTTCCTGCCTTCCGCGATCTCCTCCACCCGCCCCTTGGAGGTGAGCATAATCACGGGGATTTCATGCGTCTGCGGTTCGGCCTTGAGCATGGAGAGCACCTTCAGGCCCTCGATCTTGGGCATTTCGCGATCCAAGATAATCAGGCTGGGAAGATGACTGCGCACCATGGTCATCACTTCCTCGCCGTCATTGGCGAGCCAGACCTGGAAGCGGTTGGCCTCGAACCGCGCCTTCAGCAATTCGCGCACGATGCGGTCGTCGTCGCCGATCACCACCGACAACCGGCCGCGCTGCATGGCGGCGTTGGCCTTGGAATCCAGTTCGACCGGCGTCACCGGCTTGATCAGGGCTTCCAGATGCGCGCCGCCCACCGCGCGCGCCACCGCCGCGGATTTGCGCTGGGCGGTGAGCGCCAGGATCGGCACATCCGCGAAGCCCGCTTTTGTGCGCAATTCGCCCAGCACGGCGGGCTGGCTGCCCTCGCTGTCCAGATCCACCACGACCAGTCTGGGCGCATAGCCGGGCGCGGGCTTCACATCGCGCACGGATTTATAGGTTACGATCTCGGCGCGTGACGCAAACACGTCCTGAAGCAGCCGGCCGGTGGCTTGATTGTCATGGATGGCGACGACCGGCGGCGCGGCCATCGGCGGCAGATCAGGCTCTGCCTCGGCTTTGGGCGGCGGCGCGGATGCGCCCGCCTTGATCGCGTCGCAGCACGTGACGAGCAGCGCATTGGCGGCCTTGAGGATGGCGGCGAGATCGCCCTTCTCCAGCGCTTGTTCCAGGAAGCCCGCATCGGCGCTCACTCGAGGGAAACCCAGCGTGTGGCCAGTGCCGGTGAGCTTATGCGCCATCATCTTGGCCGCGTCGGCGACGTCCGGGGTAAGGCTGTCCATCTCGCAGAAAGCGATCAGCTTGCGGATTTCGCTCGCCGCTTCATCCAGCTTGCCGAGATAGCGGGTGCGCAGGGCGGATAGCGCGCTATCGAAAGCCTGGCCCACGGTACTCACACTCGCCTCTCCCTCACTGGCCGCGCCTCAGGCGGCGCCCAGCTTTCCCGCCCAGGCGTCAAAGGCCTTGCGAATCTCGGACGTAAGGGTGACAGGATCAAGGGGTTTTGGCACCACCCCAATCGCGCCCATGAGATCGAGCGCGGCGATCCATGGCTATCAGGCCTTGAGTTATGCAGCGCGTGCGGCCGAGCGCTTATATGACGATGCCGCCAGCGCGCACGCCGCCAGAATGGCGGCGCTCAAAAGACTCGCGAAAGAGACTCAGCAGGTCTTGGCGAAGCCTATCTAGTCAAAAGAGCTCCGGCACATAAATGTAAGGGCGTCCGTGATCCAGCATCACGGTACCGGTTAGGTTGGCAGTCTTCTTGTCGCAGATACGGCCCTTCACATAGTCCTTTATCCGATCGAAGCGCATTTCGATCGATTCTTCTTTTGTGATATAGGGCGACGGGCGCGGAACGACACGCAAGGGTGGATGGCGGATCAGCCCTGAACGCGGCATGCCCGGGCCATAGCATCCCCTGAGATAGATATAGCCATCGACATCGACGGCCCTGCCTTCATACAGTTTGGGAAGCTCGTTCACGTACCAAGGCTCGACTAGGCCATATGAAGCCGCGACTTCCTGGATGTCCTTATGGCCGGATCCCAGATCCGCCAGCAGCCTTAGCCTAGCGTCGAAGTCATCGCGCACACACCCATAAGCGCCGCGTTTGTTCCACGGATCGCCCGCCGGCAGCGCGCAATAATTCAACTCGTAGCGCCAGCGCTTGTATTCGACATTGAATACTCGGCGATCCTCGCCTTGATAGCGGCGACGCAATTGCTCCACCCGGTCAGCGATCCCGCCGTCCGTCTCGCGTAAATCGGGATGCGCGCAAATCAGCTTGTCCAGCGGGGTACGGGCCGGAGTACACGCCGCCACGGTCTCGGCGCTCGCTGCCGGCTGCCCGATAGACATGATGCCCGCCAATGCCAATCCCAGATACAATCCGCGCATACCACCTCTCCTGCGTCGGTTGCATCATACCAAACAGGCCGTGCAGCGTCATCGCTGGCGGGCGACAGAGTTAAGACCGCTGCGGAGAAGCCCTTCATCGTCCAGTTGGCGTGTCCCTCGCGGGGCGTCCGGGTCGGTTCTTTGGGCATTGGTCCAATTGTGCATTTCATCGGCAGCACCCATCCAGTCACCCGCCGTGATGGCCCGCCAGAACCGAGGCGCGCTGACTGCAAGGTTGGGGCCGTTCTGATAGGCGGCATCGACAATCGCCGTGCGAACCGCATCGGGCAATTGTGCAAAAGGAACGGTGGGACTGGCCGCGTCATAGTTGCGTTGGAGATAGCCGGTGATGCTTTTCAGGGCGCCGCTATCCATCGCCTGGGCATCTGCCATGGGGATGTATTAGCGCGGCAAACCATCGCTTGAGGTTGGATTGGTGCGGTTGAACTCAATTAGCTGAGCCCTGGCGGCGTCGCCTTTCAGGCCCGGCGTCTTGCCGTCGGCGGGCTTGAGAAATTGTGCAAGCCTGGCAATGGTATCCTCGGAAACACCCCAGCCCCGCAATTCCTGCGCCGTATGTTCGCTGAGGTCCACGCCCGTCGCCACGGTCACACCGGAATTGCCTGGCGGCAGATAGGGATCTTCCCTGGAGCCTTCATGCCGTGCAATGACGCTGTAGTCGATGCCGGCATAGGGATTGAATTTGCTGTAATTGTTGGCCGCTGCTGCCGAAGCCTGCGTGACGGCGGACGCCGGCGCGCTCGTTTGCGGCGATTGCTCGCCCGCGATATCGGGAAGGGGCGGCGTTGAGCCGCTGGATCCCATATTCGCGCTTTGCCGAGCCGCGATCTCATCCATCGCACGCTCTAGTTCATCGGGATCGACCATGAATGCCATCTCACTGCCTCTCCGTTGGAAGATTCAAAACGTCTTGAGATCGAAACCATGGGCGCGGCAAACCTGTGCTGCCATGCCCTTGAACCGGGCGCCATGATGGCTGCGGTCTCCGATCGCCTCCTGCCTGAGATGGCACATCTCATGCGCCCCAGCCGCAAATCTGTTTTAGCTCAAAGGCTCACGTCTTCATCCTGAGCTTGTCGAAGGATGAGCTTGTCGAAGGATGAGCATGTCGAAGGGTGAGGCGTGGTTCGCAAAGCGAACAAAATGGTCCGCTGCTAGCGTCAGCGTAGCGCGGCGGCCATTTGAACGACAAACGCCGCGGGCCGTCCGTAGCGGCAGCGAACGCTCCGCCGTCCGCGCCGGCCGACCGTCATGGTTAAAGCCTATGCGTATAAAATGCGCGCTTCAATGCGGCCCGCCCTTGCCAAACCCTGTCGCGCCGGTTACTTTGCAATACAAAGTTCAACAGGCGGCCCATGCGCGACATCAACAAGGCGCTGTCCGACATCGTGGAAATCCGAAGCCGCATCGCGGCAGGCACGGCGTTCCGCGGCTATGGCCCGCTGGCCATCATAATCACCGGCGTCATTGGCCTTCTCACGGCTACCGCCCAAAGCCTGTTCCTGCCGGCGATCACCGACAGCCAATTCGTCTGGTGCTGGATCGGCGCGGGCCTCCTCTCGGCGCTGGTGGTACGGCTCGAGATGCAGGACCGTTCGCAACGCCTCCACTCCGGCCTGGCCGACGCCATGATCCATCAGGCCATCGCCCAGTTCCTGCCTGCCGCCGCCGCCGCATTGTTTCTTCCCCTTTTCCTGCTCCG
>DATNGI010000134.1:0-5240 GCA_035605955.1 Rhizomicrobium sp. | reverse complement strand
AGGACCAGGGCCTGCGCCATCTCGAAGCATTTTTCTTCCGCGCCAACGGCAAGGTGGAGCGCATCGCGATCCGGACTGGCGCACCTTTGCGCGATCCCGCCGTGATGTTGAGGCTTCTGGATGAACGGCTGGACGCGCTGGCGGGCCCTCTGGACCCCGGCTTCGGCTTTGACGTGATCCGGCTGGAAGCTTCCCTCACCGAGAAAAACGAGATCGTCACCGCCAGCTTCGATGACAATGAGAATAGCCGGTGGCAGATCGCCTTTCTGGTGGACCGGTTGGCGGCGCGCTTTGGCGAACATCGCGTGCAACGCTTTGTGGCCCAGGACACGCATATTCCCGAAGCGCAAAGCGCAACTATTCCTGCCCAGGAGCGCGACTTCACGGGCACTTGGATGCGCCGGCGCAAAGACGATGATCCACCGCTGCGCCCACTCAGACTGCTGGAGCGGCCCGAAGAAATCAGCGCGCCCTTGTTCATGGCCCAGGAAGGCGCGCCCCGCCGCTTCCGCTGGCGCAAGGCCGATTTCCATGTCGTGCGCGCCGAAGGACCGGAACGCATCGCCATGGAATGGTGGAAGAAGGACGGTCTCACGCGCGATTATTTCCGCATCGAAACCGACCAGGGCTTGCGCTTCTGGCTTTACCGCGACGGACTCCATCGCGAGGCCGGACTTCATTCCCGCTGGTATCTGCAAGGCATTTTCGCGTGACCGTTCCTGCTTATGCGGAATTGGCGGTCACCACCAATTTCTCCTTCCTGCGCGGCGCTTCGCATCCGAAAGACCTGGTGGAACGCGCGGCGGAGTTGGGTCTTGATGGCATCGGCATCGCCGATCGTAACAGCCTGGCAGGCGTGGTGCGTGCGCACGAAACCTGGAAGAAGCTTGAGCCGGATACTCCGCTCAAATTATTGATCGGCGCGCGACTGGTGTTCCGCGACGGCACACCCGACATCCTGGCATATCCCAAAGACCGCAAAGCCTATGCGCGGCTATGCCGGCTCTTGACCATCGGCAAGCTGCGCGCGCCCAAAGGCGAATGCTTCCTCGATCTGGCCGATCTCGAGGAAAAGAATCGTCGCGGGTTGCTCTTGATCGTCATACCTCCGGCAAATCCGGAAGAGGCAAAGCCTGTCCTGGCTTTTTTGGGTCGCGACACCTGGCTGGCCGCGTCCATGTTGTACACCGGCGAGGATCGCCGCCGGTTGCGGACGCTCAAGCAAGTTGCGCGCACGGCGTGCGTGCCATTGATCGCGGTCAACGACGTTCTCTATCACAATCCCGGTGAGCGCGATCTGCAGGACGTGGTCACCTGCATCCGCGAACATATGGGTTTGCACGAAGCCGGCCGGCTACTGGAAGCGAACGCCGAACGCCATCTCAAAACACCAGAGGAGATGGCGCGGCTGTTCCGCCAATCTCCGGAGGCGATCGAGGAAACGCTGCGCTTTGCCGGCGTTATTCGTTTCTCCCTCTCCGAATTGGGGCAACGATATCCTCGTGAGCCCGTGCCCCGGGGCAAGACGCCGGACGGGCATTTGCGCGATTTGACCGAAGAAGGTCTGAAGCGCCGCTACCCCAAGGGCGTGCCCGATAAGGTTCTGGAACTCGCGGAAAAGGAATTACGCTTCATCGCCGAGAAACGGATCGCGCACTACTTTCTTACCGTGCATGACATCGTGCAGTTCGCCAGAAACAAGAACATCCTGTGCCAGGGACGCGGTTCGGCGGCCAATTCGGTGGTTTGTTATGCGTTGCACGTGACTTCTGTGGACCCGATGGAGATCGACGTCCTGTTCGAACGCTTCCTCAACACCGAACGCAGCGAGCCGCCCGACATTGACGTGGATTTCGAGCATGAGCGGCGCGAGGAAGTGATCCAATATGTCTATCGCCGCTATGGCAAGCGGCGCGCCGCCTTGACCGCGACCGTGATCTGTTATCGTCCGCGCAGCGCCATTCGCGAAGTGGGCAAGGTGTTCGGCCTCAGCGAAGACGTGACCGGCAAATTGGCGGACACGGTCTGGGGCCATCATGGCGATGACATCAGCGACGCGCAGGTCCGCCAAGGCGAGCAGGATCCGCACAACGCCATCGTGAAACGCGCGGTGGGTTTCGCCAAGCGCCTGCTCGGCTTTCCCCGCCATCTTTCCCAGCATGTGGGCGGCTTTGTGCTTACCCGCGACAAGCTGGACTGGACCGTGCCCATCGGCCCCGCGGCGATGGAAGACCGCTTCTTTATCGAATGGGACAAGGACGATCTCGATACCCTCAAGATCATGAAAGTGGACGTGCTGGCCTTGGGCATGCTCACCTGCATCCGCAAGGCCTTTGCGCTGATCCGCGCCCACGAAAACGTGGCGGAAGAAAAGCTGACGCTGGCCATGGAGCCCACCGATCCCACGGTTTACGAGATGCTGTGCAAAGCCGACGCCGTCGGCGTGTTCCAGGTGGAAAGCCGCGCCCAGATGAACATGCTGCCCAGACTTCAGCCACGCAAATTGTATGATCTGGTGGTGGAAGTGGCGATCGTGCGGCCAGGACCGATCCAGGGCGGCATGGTCCATCCCTATCTGAAACGGCGCAAACAGAAGCGGGAAAATCCCGATACCGTCTTCGGTATCCCCAAGCCTGACAAGCGCTTCGATCAAAATGAACTGATGCCGGTGCTTGAAAAAACGCTGGGAATTCCCCTGTTCCAGGAACAGGCGATGAAGATGGCCATTGTCGCCGCCCAGTTCACGCCCGACGAAGCCAATGGCTTGCGCCGGGCGATGGCCACCTTCCGCCATATGGGCACCATCGGTAGCTTCGAGCAGAAATTCATCGGCGGCATGACAAGGCGCGGCTACGAACTGGGCTTCGCCGAAGCCTGCTTCGAACAGATCAAGGGCTTCGGCTCTTACGGTTTTCCCGAAAGCCATGCCGCCAGCTTCGCGCTCTTGGTCTATGTCTCAGCCTGGATCAAGAAATATCATCCCGCCGCCTTTGCCGCGGCGCTGCTCAATTCCCAGCCCATGGGTTTTTATGCGCCGGCCGAGATCGTGCGCTGCGCCCGCGACAATGGAAAAGTGAATGTGCTGCCACCCGATGCCGCTTATAGCGATTGGGATTGTACCATCGAGCGTGACGAGAAAGGCCGGCTCTGCCTGCGTCTGGGCTTGCGCCAGATCGACAGTTTCAGCGAGGCCGAGGCGCAAACCGTGATGCATGAGCGCGGCTTCGGCTATCGCGACTTTGCCGATTTCGTCCGCCGCACCGGCCTTTCCAAGCGCGCTCTGGTCATCCTGGCCGAGGCCGATGCCTTGCGGGGCTTTGGCCTCGACCGCCGCGAAGGGTTATGGGCGGTGCGCCGGCTGCCCGACGACAAGCCGCTGCCCTTGTTCGCCCGGCTTTCCGCGCCCGAGCAGGGTTTGGAACAAATTGCACCATTGCCGCAAATGCCGCTCAGCGAGCATGTGCTCACCGACTACCAGACCATCCGGCTGTCGCTCAAAGCCTATCCCACGCAATTCCTGCGTTCGCGCTTCGACGAAGAAGGTTTCGTTTCCTGCCAAAGCGTGGGCGCGTTCGCGGACGGTGATTTCGTGCGGTGCGCCGGCATCGTGCTGGTGCGCCAGCGCCCCGGCGAAGGGACTGCCATCTTCATCACCCTCTCCGACGAAACCGGCATCTGCAATGTGGTGGTGTGGGAGCGGACCTTCGCCCGCTTCCGCAAGGAAGTGATGGGCGCGCGCCTGCTCTTGGTGGAAGGCAAGGTGCAGAAAAGTCCCGAAGGGGTGATACATCTGATGGCCGAGCGGATGACCGACCGCAGCGCCGATCTCAGGCTTCTCTCCGGTGACGCGCTGCCCCCGGTTGCGCCCACCCATCGCCACCCGCGAAATGTCCGGGTGTTGCCGCCGTCACGCGACTTTCACTGATGCAAGGCTCGGGCTATGCGCTGTCGCGGCCCTCGCCCTGCTGATTCCAATTAAATCCGAAGCGGAGCCTTATTGCCTAGGTCCGAAAGGCATGACTGGCCTTCACCGTGCCATGACGCTCGAGCTTGCCCCAGCCAACAAAGGGCCCGCGAAGAGCCGTGGCGATGGAGCGCAGCACCACATAATACATCAACTGACGATAGCCGAAGCGTTGCAGCGGCAGCCACAGAAGCAGGCGCCAATCCTCGCGCCGCTCCATCACGAAACCCACCAGTGCCGCGAGCAGGTCCACCACGATGAAGACCGCGTAATAGATGCCGATCAATTTGAGATCGCTGTCGGTGAATTCCGCACCATGCTGGCTGTAGGCGAGCCATTGCCCCACCAGTTGCCAGACCAGAAGCAGGTCCGCCACCGGCGCGAGCGTGGTCAGGATGATCTGGAACAGCCAGACTTGGGGCAGCGCCACCAGGCCCAATTCGCCATAGCGCGGGTTGAAGGCGATGCGCCTGTATTTCCACAAGCACTGCAACGTGCCGAACGACCAGCGGAAACGCTGGCGGCTGAGCCCGCGCACAGTGGCGGGCGCTTCTGTCCAGGCGACGGCCGAAGTGTCGAACGCCACGCGGTAGCCCGCAGCCTGCACCGCGATGGTGAGGTCCTGGTCCTCTGCCAGCGTGTCGGGCGGGAATCCGCCCAGTTTGACCAAGGTCTCGCGCCGCCAGGCGCCGACCGCGCCCGGCACCACGGTCAGCACATCCAGCGCCGACAGCGCGCGGCGTTCCAGATTCTGCGCCACGATATATTCCAGCGCCTGCCAGCGCGTGATCATGTTGATGCGATTGCCGACCTTGGCGTTGCCCGCCACCGCACCGATTTCGGCATCGCCGAACCAGCGCACCAGCCGCGAGATCGTGTCGGGGTTGAACTGCGTATCGGCGTCCAGCGCCACGAGGACTTCGCCGGTTGCATGAGACAGGCCGATATTCAGCGCATTCGCCTTTCCGCCATTGGGGATGCTGATAAGCCTGATCGCAGGGTGATCGGCGAACTGCTGTTGCAGAACGCCGAACGTATTGTCCTTCGATCCGTCGTCGACGACGATGATCTCCATTCGGCGATACGTACTGGCAAGGATGCGCCGCACGGTCGCCGCGATGACATTCTCTTCGTTGTAGGCCGGAATGATGACCGACACCTGCAACGGTTCGCCGAGCGCCGGTGTGGCCTCCTGTGTCCGTTGCTGCCGTGCATTCCAAACGCCCAGCACGACCATCATGAGGGCCCGCGCGATGCCCAGGAAAATAGCGGCGAG
>DATNGI010000133.1:0-4448 GCA_035605955.1 Rhizomicrobium sp. | reverse complement strand
CGGCAATCAATGTGATCCCCTATGGCGCGGGCCTGAAGGTCGGTTTGCAGATGAAGCGTCGCTTCTGGGAAGAGGACGAGCGCATCTATGGCGGGCTCACCTACACCAACCAGCCCAACGCCATGATCGGTTATCCGATGTGGGACTATTTCTCGCGAGGAAAGGGCGTGCTGTTGGGCGCCTATGTGATGGGGCAGGGCGCCTTCCTGTTCGCGTCAAAGCCGCCGGAGCAGCGCATCGCCGATTGCCTGGAATATGGCGAGAAGGTCCATCCCGGCCAATACAAGGCCAATTACGAGTGCGGCGTGGCGGTGGCATGGCACCGCGTGCCATGGACCTTGGGCTGCTCCGGGCAATGGAGCGAGGAGAATCGCGCCGCCCATTACGACGATCTTTGCGCGCTGGATGGGCGCATCGTCTTGGCGGGCGAACACGCGTCGCGGCTGCCGGCGTGGCAGGAAGGTGCCGTAACCTCGGCCACGGACGCGATTACGCGGCTACATCAGCGCGTGGTCGGCGCCTGAATTTTGGAAATGAGGGGGATTGCATGAGGACGCCATTGGCCGCCGCGGCGGCGATCATCAGCGTAGCCGCGGTGGCCGGCGCGCGGGCGGATACGGCCCAGGACATGGGCGCGGGCGCCATGAACCGCAGCCCGCCCTACAATTTCCAGGGTGGCGAAGCGGTATTCAAGAATATCTGCCAAGGCTGCCACATGGCCAACGCACAAGGCGCGGTAGGCGCGGGCGCGTATCCGGCGCTGGCCAGGAACGCGAAGCTGGAAGTGGCGGGCTATCCGGTTGCCGTGATCGTCCATGGCCAGAAGGCGATGCCGGCTTTTGGCGGCCTGCTCAACGACCAGCAGATCGCGGACGTGGTGAATTATGTCCGCACCCATTTCGGCAACAATTACAAAGACAAGGTGACACCGGCGGACGTGAAGGCGCAGCGGTGATAGAATGCGCCCCATGAAATAGCCGGGGACACTCCCATGAAATGGTTCGTCATCTCAGCGTTGCTTGGTCTTACGTCACCTGCCTTGGCCCAGACCGCCTTGAAGCCGCCGCTGGCGCCTTTGGGATTTCTCCTGGGCAATTGGAAAAGCGATGACGGCAAAGTCGCCGAGACCGGCGGCACCTCCAAAGGCGGCTCGATGGTGAGCGCCCAATCCGATGGCTGGGCGCTGTTGCGCCAGGACCATACCGAGCTGTTCGACAGGAACGGCAAACCGGCCGGCGGCTTTCACCAGACCATGGTGATCTATCCCGACGATGGCGCGGTCCACGCCGATTATGTGGACGGCGAAGGTCATGCCATTCATTACGTTTCCGCCGAAATTGCCCCGAACAAATCCGTCACCTTTTCCAGCGCCCCGGGACAAGGCCCGGTATTTCGCTTACGCTATGAACTCCAGGCGCCCGGCGTGATGGCGGTGAGTTTCGGCATGGCCCCCCCGGGACAAAGCGAATTCCGCCCCATCGCCGCCGGCACGCTGCGGAAATCGCAATAGAATCAGCCGGCGAGGGGCGCTATGAGAATCATCGCGGGGCTTTTCGGATTGGCCGTTGCCGTGGCCATCGCCTTGTCAAGCCTCCCGGTCTCAGCCGAGACCATGGACCTCAATTGCAACAACGGCATTGTCAGCGTGCCTCTCCATCTCGATACCGCCGCCGGCGCGATCACCATGGAAGGAACGTTGTTCCGTGTGGGGTTCGGCAGTTCGAAAATCTCTTTCAGCATGTCCGATCCTGCCGGGGACAAGATCGACTACGTGCTGGACCGCGCCGCCAATACGCTGACCGAAACAGATCGCGACCGCATGCCGGACGGCAGTTTCAAAACCATCAGCCTGCAGTATAGCTGCGCCAAGAGCGCCGATTGACGGCATGAGCACTCAGCGTCATTGGGATGATGCCTATCGCGCCAAACCCGACGGCCAGGTCAGTTGGTTTCAGCAGATTCCGTCGCGTTCTCTCGCCCTGATCGAGGCGGCAGGCTTGGCCAAAGACGCGCCGATCCTGGACGTGGGTGGCGGGGCTTCGCGGCTCATGGATGCATTGCTGGCGAAAGGTTATTCGGACCTCAGTGTACTGGACGTCTCAGTGGCCGCACTGGCGCGATCCCAGGAGAGGCTGGGTGCCAAGGCTGCGAAGATTTCGTGGATCACCGCGGACGTGACCACATGGAAGCCTGAGCGCCAGTGGATGGTCTGGCATGACCGCGCCATGTTTCATTTCCTGGTCGAAGAGTATGCGCAATGGGCTTATGTCTCGGCGCTTCGCCGCGCCACGGCGCCGGGTGCGACGGTGCTGATCGCCGGTTTCGCGCCCGATGGCCCGCAACGCTGCAGCGGCTTGCCGGTATGGCGTCATAGCGCCGAAGGCTTGGCCAGGTGTCTGGGAAAGAAATTCACGCTTGCAGGAGAGGCGCACGAAACCCATCGCACGCCGGCGGGCGCGAATCAGAATTTCCTCTATGTATCGTTTCGCCGCCGATCGTGACGAGGGATTCATCATTACACGTGACGCGCGTGTAAGCGCTCCCGCCGTCCCCCGCGGAAATATTTGCTTGCTGAATTCCCGCGCGCAAAATTGAAGCGCAATTTTTTCTTTTCATGGCCAGAGTGCGGCGGAAAAAAGATATTCGCTTTCCTCTTTCGCGCGCGCGGCACCAACCCTATTTACCGGGCGTTCGAATTTGGTAACCCATCCCAACAGATATAACCAATGTTACCGACGCACTCGATCGAAACTATTGAGAATGTGCCTGCACGGCAGTTCATGCGGATGGAAGCGCAACCGCTGGTTCCCTGGACGCCCCCGCGCCTCGTACGCGCCGCGTTTGCGTGGATGATCGCTCCGGTTTCATCTGGAACCGAGGCCGCGCAACCCTTAGGAGATACGGGTCCATAATCGACCGGACATGTCCCCGGCTAAAGCGCCTTGCCCATCCTGAGCAGCGGCACTTTTATGCCGCTTGGCGTTGCCACCAGCATCGCCTCGATCGGTTGATACCCGCAGGCCAGGTACAAGGGCTTGCCGCCCATCGTGGCCGCCAGTTCCACGCGCGAGAATCCTTCCTTGCGCGCCGCTTCCTCGCATAGCGAGAGCACTTTGCGCCCGACGCCGCGGCGGGTGAAGTTGGGGGACGTGTACATGGCGCGCACCCGCGCAGGCTCGGTCTTGGGGTCGAGCAAGCGCGCATCGCGGCCTTCGGTGTGATTGCCGCCGAACAGGGTCGCCCGCCGGCTCCAGCCGCCGCACCCCGCCAATTGGCCCTGAAGCTCGATGACGAAATAGGTGCCGTCGGCGATCAGGATGGTGTCCAGCCCCATCACGGCGAACGAGGCTTCAACCTGCTCCTGGGGAAGGAATTGGGGCAGGAGATCGCGGATTGCCGCGTTCATCAGGCCTGTCAATGCCCCCATGTCGGAGGCGGCTGCCAGGCGGTGCGTGAGAATGTCCATCGAAAAACTTGGGTGCTCCGCACGATTTTGCCGCTGGTCAGACAGACTTTTCCGTCAGAGGCTATTGCCGTTCCGGCGCGCCCGCAACTTGCGGGCCGCGCAAGGGGGAATGACGACAGATCACGCATTCAAGCGCGCGGCGGATGGTCCGCCGCGGGCCGACCTTCAAAGGAGATTCTCATGCACCTCAAGACATGGATTTTGACATCGGTAATGGCTTTTGCGGGGCTGGCTTCGGCGGCCCAGGCACAGGAGATCAACCGGGTGGTGGCATCGCCCAATGCCCTGTTTTCCTCGGTCGTGGCGGTGCCGCCCGGCTATACGCTCTATTTTGTCTCCGGAGCGCTGCCCACGCCGGTGACGCCGCCCGCGAACGGGCAGCCCGCCAATTGGGGCGACAGCACCCAGCAGACCCAGTCGGTGATGAACAATCTCAAGGCCAGCATGGCGAAAGCCGGCCTCACCTTCGGCGATGTGGTCAAGGCCACCGCCTTCATGGGCCCCGATCTCGATTTCCAGGCGATGAATAAAGTCTGGCAGACCGAATTCGGCACCGCCGCCCAGCCCAACCGCCCGGCCCGCGCCGCGTTTCATGTGCAGGCACTGGCGGCGCCCGGCGCGCAGTTGGAAATCGAATTCATCGCCGCGAAGAAGTAAAGAAGAAGTTGGAAAAGGCGGGTCGTAACGGCCCGCCTCTTTCGCCGGAGATTCGGCTTTCGCCGCTTGTCAATGCGCAATCGCTGACTATGGAACAGCCTCGGAACTTGCGCGAACCTCACCATCGGCGAAACGTTATCTATCTGAGCGATCGAGGACATTATGGCGTCTTGGAGTCATGGCCATCATAGTTTCGACAGAGTTGCCGCGGGGCGCATCGCGCGTTCCCGGCGCGGGAAAGTCGTTACGATTGCCTATCCCAGTCCCACCTGGTCGGATTTGATTGAGTTGGAGTTTAGCGATTTCGGACGCGACGGGGGCCTTC
>DATNGI010000132.1:0-9788 GCA_035605955.1 Rhizomicrobium sp. | reverse complement strand
GTGGTGGCGCCGCCCGACGGCGACATGGGCGCTTACATGCAAAGCCTGGAAAAGCTGATTGCGCGCCACGACCGCATTCTTTATCCCACCCATGGTTCGCCCATCGTGAAACCCAGATCCTTCCTGCGGGCTTATCTGGCGCACCGGCGCATGCGCGAAAGCCAGATTGCGCGCGCCTTGGGACGCGGCAAGGACACCGTGCCGGAACTGGTGGCCACCCTTTACGCCGGCTTGAAACCTGCGCTCAATCGCGCCGCCGCGCTGACGGTCGAAGCGCATCTCAGGCACATGGTGGAAGACAAGCGGATCCGGGCGCTGCCGGATGGCCGCTATGAATTGAGCGCGACGCGATAGGCCTTGATCAAATCCAAATTGTGCCCGAAGTCGGGCGCGTCCTTCTCGCTTGCAACCCGCACGTCGAAACGCGCGCCCATGGTGCCGGCAGGCCGCACCCGGACCACGATGTCGGACGGCTGGGCGAACCAGAAACTGGTGGCCACGGCTTCGATGCGGCCTTCTTTCTCGTTGAAGTCCACGATGCGCCAGCCCATGTCCTTGGCCCGGTTGAAGCAGCGCCAGATCATCTTCGAGGCGGGCGAAGGGCACGCTACTCCCGGCTTGGGCGAACACGGCAGGATCGGCATCAGCGGCTTGGTGAGGCCGGAATAATATTCGTGCAGCATATAGCTCACGCTATTGTGTTCGCCGCGATAATCGATCATCGCCGCCGCATCGAAATGCGCGCCATTGCCGGCCAGCGCCACAAAGCGGGGCGGATCGTCAGGATCGGTGGTCACGTCATGGACCGGGGGCGCCTTGATACCCTGATAGACCGTGTGCAGCGGCACAAAGACCAGGATCAGCGCGCCCAGAAACGCCGTCATGCCGGCGCGCTTGCCGTCGCCACGATTGTGCCTCAGCGCATCCACCAGCCAGATCAATGCCAAAACCAGCGCGATCAGGCCCAGCGCAACGGAAACGCCCATGATCTGAAGCCCGGTGGCAAAGGATGCTGCCCTGGCGCGCACCACAAGGATCGCCAGAAGCGCGGTGGCGGCAGCGATCAGCGTGGCGGCAAACGCCAGGCGGGCGGCAAGCAGGGGAAAACGCATGAACAACCTGGAGAAGGGTTATGCGTCCAACCTAAAATCCGCGAACCGCCGACGCAATTCCGTTTTCAGGATTTTTCCGGTGGCAGTGTGTGGGATTTCATCCACCAGAACTACGGCGTCGGGCAGCCACCATCTGGCGATCTTGCCGCGCAGATGGTTCAAGAGCGCGTCCGCCGACGGCTTTTGTCCCGGCTTAGCCACCACGATCAGAAGCGGCCTTTCGCTCCATTTGGGATGGGGCACGCCGATCACTGCCGCCTCAGCCACATGCGGGTGTCCCACCGCGAGATTCTCGATCTCGATGCTGGAGATCCATTCGCCGCCCGATTTGATCACGTCCTTGGAACGGTCGGTGATGTGCATGAAGCCGTGGGGGTCGATGGACGCGACATCGCCGGTATCGAACCAATTGTCGCGGTCGAAACCCTCTTTGCCCGCGCCCCGGAAATAACCCTTGGCGATGGCGGGTCCTTTCACTTTCAACCGGCCGACGCCTTTGCCGTCGCGCGGTTTCTCCTTGCCCTTATCGTCGGTGATCTTCATCTCCACCCCGAACAGGGGATAGCCCTGCTTGCACAAGGCTTCGACCTGCGCCTCGTGCGGCCAGGAATCCAACGGCGGCTTGATCGCGCTCATGGTGCCCGACGGGCTCATCTCCGTCATGCCCCAGGCATGATTGACCGTGATGCCGCGCGCGCCAAAGGCTTCGATCACGGCGCGCGGACAGGCGGCGCCGCCGATCACCATGCGCTTCAGATGATGAAGCGTGAGTCTGTTCGCTTCCAGATATTGCAGCAGGCCCAGCCACACGGTGGGCACGCCGGCGGAGCAGGTGACTTTCTCGCTTTCCAGCAATTCATAGAGCGAGGCGCCGTCCAGCTTCTGTCCCGGCATTACCAGGCTGGCGCCCGCCATCGGCGCGGTGAAGGGGATGCCCCAGCCATTGGCATGGAACAGGGGCACGATGGGCAGCATCACATCGCCGGCCCCAAGTCCCAGGCCCGGACTCTGTCCCGTCAAAAGCGAATGCAGCACATTGGAGCGATGGGAATAGAGCACGCCTTTGGGATCGCCCGTGGTGCCCGAGGTGTAGCAAAGCCCGCAAGCGTCGTTCTCGTCCACCTCGGCCCAATCGGTTTCCTTGCCCGCGATCAATTCCTCATAGGCGATCAGTTTTCCCGACAGCTTGAGCTTGGGCAGGTGCGCCTTGTCGGTCATCGCCACATAGGTGGCGATATGTTTCAGCCGCGACGCGATAGATTCCAGGATGGGCGCGAAGCAGATGTCGAACATCAAAAGGCGCGCGCCGCCATGATTGGCGATCCAGGCGATCTGCTCGGGGAACAGGCGCGGGTTGAGGGTGTGATAGACCGCGCCGGCGCCCGCGATGCCATACCAGGCTTCCATATGCCGGTGCGTGTTCCAAGCCAGCGTCGCCACCCGATCCCCGCGCTTGACGCCCCGGCGTTGCAGCGCGCCCGAAAGCGCACGGGCGCGGCGGCGGATTTCGGGATAGGAGGTGCGATGAATGTCGCCTTCCACCGTGCGGCTGACGATGCGGGCGTCTTGGTGGTAAAGCGCGGCATGGTCGAGGAAACGGTGAACCCTTAGCGGCCAATCCTGCATCAATCCGCGCATACCAGCCTCCCATTTCCCGCCCATCATAGAAACGTGGCGCGATCCGCGCAAAAGGCTAAAGTCCCGCCGCTTTTGAAAGGTCTGCCATGCCCCTCTCCAACGCCCAGACCCGGGATATCAACGCCCTGTTCCACCCCTTGAGCAATCTCAAGGCCCTGGCGGAGCGGGGGCCGCTTATTCTCGAGCGGGGCCAGGGCGTGCGCGTCTATGACACAAGAGGCCGGGATTACATCGAAGCGATGTCAGGGCTTTGGTGCACCGCACTAGGTTGGGGCGATGAGGAGCTGGTCGAGACTGCGGCCGAGCAGATGCGCAAGCTGTCTTACGGCCATCTCTTCGGCGGCAAGAGCCATGAGCCTGGCGCGGCGCTGGCGGAAAAGCTGAAAGAGGTCGCGCCCTTTCCCGTGGGCAAAGTGTTCTTCGCCTGCTCGGGCTCGGAAGCCAATGACACCCAGGTCAAGTTCGCTTGGTATGCCGCCAATGCGCGGGGCGAGACGAAGCGCAAAAAAATCATCTCCCGCACCATGGGTTATCACGGCGTGACCTTGGCGGCGACCAGCCTGACCGGCATTCCCTCCATCCACAAAGGCTTCGACGCGCCGTTCGATTTCGTGCGCCATGCCGAGATGCCGCATTATTATCGCGGCGCCGAGGAGGGCGAGAGCGAGCGCGATTATTCCAAGCGCCTCGCCGCCAATCTCAATGCGCTGATCGAAAGCGAAGGCCCCGACACCATCGCCGCCATGATCGCGGAGCCGGTGATGGGCGCGGGCGGCGCCATCGTGCCGCCGGAAGGCTATTTCGACGCCATCACGCAAGTCTTAATGCACCACGGCATTCCCCTCATCAGCGACGAGATCATCACCGGCTTCGGCCGCACCGGCGAGTGGTTCGGCTGCGCCAAATACGGTTTTGAGCCCGACAGCGCGTCCATCGCCAAGGCGCTCTCCAGCGCCTATCTGCCTGTCTCCGCTGTGCTGGTGTCCCCGGAAATGACCGAGTTGATCGACCGGGAAGCCAAACGCCTCAATGTGCTGGGGCACGGCCTCACCTATGGCGGCCACCCCGTGACCACGGCGGTGGCGCTCAAGACCATCGAGATCTATCAGCGCCGCGACATTGTCGGTCATGTCCGCCATGTCGCGCCCCGCTTTCTGGCGCGCCTCAAGGCTCTGGAGGATCATCCGCTGGTAGGCGAAGCGCGGGGCGTCGGCCTGATCGCCGGCATCGAACTGGTCGCCGACAAGAAGACCAAAGCGCGCTTCGATCCGGCGCGCCAGGTCAACCAGGCCGCCACCAATTTCGCCGAGGACAATGGCCTGATCGTGCGGCCGCTGCCGGTGGACCGGCTGGCGCTTTGTCCGCCACTGATCATCAGCGAAGCCGAGATCGACGAATTGTTCGATCGCCTGACTCGCACCCTGGACGCGACCGCGGCCTGGGCGAAGAAAGAGAAGCTGCTTTGATCTGCTCGCGCAGTCCCGGGTGCGCGCCGCTTTTTTTGGCGCCTCCGGCGCCGCTCGGAATACCGTTCCCGGCCCCTTCACACTTTTCCTGACGGTCGCTCCTAGCTCGCTCTCAGCAGCGCGTCCTGACCCAGGGCGGACGGCCGGGCATAGATCAGGGCTTCGCCGCTCCACACTTCCAGTCTTTTGGCGCTGGGCAGCTTCATGGCATGGGCCAGAACCTTGGCGCGGCCGTCATCTTCGCAATTGGCGAGAAATTTGTAGGTGAGGGCGCCTTCGCCGTCCAAATAACAGATTTCGTAAGCGGGCATCGCTGTCTCCAGGATTTGACGTTGCTTACCCCGCCTGTTTCTTGTTTGCGCGACGGGAACGCGAAAGTCGAGTGACAATCGCGTTCATCAAAATCACGAAATTTCTCAAAGTTCGGAATTTTCGCGGTCGCGATACCAACAATAAATTTGGGCAGTTGCCCGTGGATCGTTCGCGCTGCCTGCGCGTTCACGGGATGGCCGTGGGCTTTTAGACCGCAGGCTTTTTCGCACCCCGGAGGTTTCACATGTCTGGTCCGTTCAAACTTGCGCCTTTGCCCTATGGCGACGCGGCGCTTGAGCCCGTTATCTCGTCGCGCACGATCTCGTTTCATTACTATAAGCATCATCAGACTTATGTGGACACGCTGAATACCCTGGTGGAGAAAACCAAATTTGCCGACATGAAGCTGGAGCAGATCGTCCGGGCCACCGCCAAATCTCAAGACGACAAGGAGAAGAAGATTTTCAACAATGCTGGCCAGGTGTGGAACCATGATTTTTATTGGCGAAGCCTTTCGCCGGCCAAGACCGAGCCGTCCGGCCATCTCGCCAGTGCGATCTCGCGTGATTTCGGCTCGGTCTCGGAATTGATTTCCGAACTCACCGAAGCTGGCAAGAGCCAGTTCGGCTCGGGTTGGGCCTGGCTCGTTTCCAAGAATGGCAGGCTGTCAGTGACCAAGACGGCAAACGCGATGACGCCCATGGCCGACGGCGTCAATTGCCTCTTGACCGTCGATGTATGGGAGCATGCCTATTACCTGGACTATCAGAATGCGCGGCCCAAATATCTTGAAGCCGTGCTGGCCAAGATCCTGAACTGGGATTATGCGGCCGAAAATATGGCGCGGGAAAATGAGGCGGTGCGCGCCGCCGCGGAATAGGCGAACGAAAAACCGCGGATCGCCTGGAAAAGCGCGCAGTCTCACGGTTTCGTTCTTTTCCTGTGACCGTTGACGTCAACGGAAGGAGGCGGCATCGTTGCGTGTGTCCATGGACGCAGGCGCGCGATGAGCAGCCACATCTACACGATCCGTCAATTGACCAAGGAGTTTGGCGTCACCGCGCGCACCTTGCGCTTCTATGAGGACGAACATCTGATCGCGCCGGGACGGCGCGGCCAGACCCGTCTCTACAGCGCGCGCGACCGCGCTCGCATCATCCTGATTCTGCGTGGTCGCCGTCTGGGCTTCAGCTTGGCGGAGATCCGCGAAGTGCTGGACATGTATGACAGCAAGGATGGCGAGCATGCGCAAATGGTGCATGCCCGCAGGAAATTCGAAGAGCGGATCGTGATTTTGGAGCAGCAGAAGCTGGACATCGACCAGGCGCTACGCCAGTTGCGCGACGGCATCCGCGATATCGATGCGGCGCTGGACGGAAAACCCAGAACGCCCTGGCCGCAATTCTTCGAACAGGAAGCGCTGCAAGGCCGGCCGGTGCGGCCCTTCGCGGTCAAAAGCTAGCCGCGCTTGCCGAACAGCAGCGCCCACAGGCTCAAGAGCAGTTTGGGCGTGGGTTTGGGCGCGCGGGCGACGCCGACAGAACCTGCATTGGAAACCAGATGGCCCAACATGCGGGAGCTCCAGCCAAAGAACCGTACACGGACGATTGTGGCGAGCCTGCGCCGCAATGGTTAAGAGGTCATTAAGCTTTGGGTGAAGCTTTCGCGACGCCCGGAGCGGCCCCCCGGAAAAGTGGATGCCGTTGCCGCCACGCTGCCGCTAGGCAACTCCGTCCGGGACCGCGACCAAACTAAAAAGGCCGCGACATGGGATCGGGGATTGGGCCCTGTCCGGGCGGTGGCGGCATGTTGGCCGACGGCTGATAGGTGCGGCAGGCATTGAAGCCCGTGCCCCAGCCGGCGCGATAGGCTTTGTTGCTGCGATAAGCCTCTTCGTCGCGGTCAAAACTGGTGTCGCGGGGATTGGCGCCTTGCGTGCCCGCGCTGGCGCAGCCATCGGAATAGCCCGCTTTGAAATCCGGTGATTTCCGGAGCGCCCGGTCCTGGGCGCTTTCGCAGCTCAGCAGCGGCAAGGCTGAAAGCAGGGCAATCACGGGAAAAGACAGGCGAAACGCGCGCATGAATGACCTTTGGCTCACGATCCCGGGTTACGGGACTTTACCCGCCTTTAAGGCGCAAAAGCTTAAGGATAGTGCCTCTTTCGAGGGGCCATGACAAAGCTCGATCTCGCCACCGCGCGCATTCTGGTCGTGGGCGCCAAGGGCCATGCCGGTCCGGTGTTGCGCACCGTGCTGACGGCCGCGGGCGTGAGCCGCATCGTCATGATGGACGAACCACGCCGCGCGCTGGACCTGCTCTGCAGCGAACGGTTTGCCGCGGTTTTTGTCGAGGGCGGCACTGAACTTGACGAGTTGCCTTTCGCCCAGGCAGCGCGGCGCAGCCCCAGCCTGATCAATCCTATGATCCCGATTTTCGTCGTCTATGGCGGCGCCAGGCGGCGCGATGTCGAACGCTCGCGCGACGATGGCGTCACCGATGTGATCTGCCGCCCGATGAGCCCCAAAACGGTCGGCGACAAGCTGCGCACGGCATTGGCCGCGCCGCGCTCCTTCATCGCCGCGCCGGAATTTTTCGGGCCGGACCGCCGCGCCAAGGAGCGGCCATGGCGCGGTCAAGACCGCCGCAAGCTCATACCCAAGAAAACCAAGGTCGTTCTCGATCTGGAGTAATAGCCGCTCTAGACGCCGCGCTGGGCGCGCGCCTTGCGATCAGCGTCGATGTCTGCCTTCACCGCGGCCAAACCTCTGAGCGCCTGCCCTTGGAAATTCTCCAACAGCGGGAGGCCGCCGGCACAGGCCTCCGCCTGATCCGCGCAAACCCGATCCGGGCGCGAGAGACCAGAAACGGCCCACGAGTTCGCGTGAAGGGAAAGGCCTGTGCCGGCGCCAGGGTGTCCGGACCAGAAAGCAGGACCGTGCGGCATGAGAAGCGACACGAGACCTATCCAGAATATGGCCCGGAAAATCATGAGCACGCCATGTGTTTCGACAACGCATGCACAATGAGGCCCAGTCTTTGCCCCACGCTGAAATCTTTCGTTAAATTTGAAACTAACACGCGCCGCCCGCTGGCTTCCTCCGCACGAAGACAATGCGGAATGGCGGGCTTCGATCCGCTTCAATTCAAAAGCGGGGCGTGATTGATGCTTGTTTACCTAAAATTCTTTGCAAGTTCCATCGCAAGCACCCGCCAAAAGAGGGCGGCGCCTGCATCTTCTTGCTGAACCGATTTTTACCCTGACCTTGGCCAGGGAGCTTTGCGCCTATTTGCGCTGGCTCAATTCCGAGATCTGTCTGCGCATCGCTTCCATTTCGCGTTTCAGCGCGTCTACGTCGCTGGAAGAGGATTTCTCCTCCGCCGGCTCCTCCGCACGGCGGCTCTGGCCGGGTGCCGCGAAGGGCGAGAACACCTGCATGGCGCGTTCGAAGATCGCCAGATTTTGCCGCGTCATATTCTCGATCATGGTGTTGCCGCCACCCATCGCTTCGGCGATGCGGTCGCGCATGGCGCCTTGGTTCTTGGTGAAACTGTCCATGCTCATGTCGAGATAGCCGGGCACGAAAGCCTGCAGACTGTCGCCGTAAAAGCGGATCAATTGGCGCAGGAATTTGATCGGCAGCAGATTCTGCCCTTTGGCTTCTTCCTCGAAGATGATCTGGGTCAAGACCGAGCGGGTGATGTCTTCGCCGGTGCGCGCGTCCTGGACTTCGAATTCGACGCCGTCCTTCACCATCCCCGCCAGATGATCGAGCGTCACATAGCTGGAGGTCTGGGTATTGTAGAGGCGGCGGTTCGCATATTTCTTGATGACAACCGGCTCAGCCTTGGCTTTCTCTTCCGACACGCGTTCCCCACTATCTCTGTCGTCAAGCGTTGGCGCAAAGACAACATCATGCCGCGGGGCCCGTCCAGCGCCATTTTAGCAAACGCAATATGGACCGCCGGTTGAAATGGCCGGTAATGCCTTGTTTCTACATGTGAATTCAACGCAGTTTACCGAGCCTCGCATTCGCGGCATTTTGCGGACGACAGTTAATCCGTCCGGAGGAAGCCGTGGAAGAAGTGGTGATTGTATCGGGCGCGCGCACAGCCGTGGGCGCGTTCAGTGGGGCATTCGCGACCGTGCCGGCGCATCAATTGGGCAAAGTGGCGATCGAAGCCGCGCTCGCCCGCGCCAAGGTCGAGCCGGGCGAAATCAGTGAAGTGATCCTGGGACAAGTTCTGACGGCGGCGCAGGGTCAGAACCCCGCGCGCCAGGCGTCGATCGCCGCCGGCATTCCCATCGCGGTGCCCGCCTGGGGTATCAACATGGTGTGCGGCTCGGGCTTGCGCGCGGTGGCGCTGGCGGCGCAGGCAATCAAGAATGGCGACAGCCGCATCGTGGTGGCGGGCGGTCAAGAATCCATGAGCCAATCCACTCACGCCGCCTATCTGCGGGCCGGGCAGAAGATGGGCGATCTCAATTTCATCGACACCATGATCAAGGACGGGTTGTGGGACGCCTTCAACGGCTACCACATGGGCACCACGGCCGAGAATGTGGCGCGCGAGTGGCAGATCACCCGCGAGCAGCAGGACAAATTCGCTGTCGCCTCTCAGAACAAGGCGGAAGCCGCCAAGAAGGCGGGCCGCTTCAAGGACGAGATCGCGCCGGTGACGGTCAAGGGCCGCAAGGGCGACACCGTGGTGGACACGGACGAATATATTCGCGATTGCGCCACCTATGAGGCGTTGGCGGGCTTGCGTCCCGCTTTCGCCAAGGACGGCACGGTGACGGCGGGCAATGCCAGCGGCATCAATGACGGCGCCGCCGCGCTGGTCTTGATGAGCGCGAAAGACGCCGCCGCCCGCGGCCTCACCCCGCTCGCTCGCATCGCCAGCTGGGCGCAGGCCGGCGTCGATCCCAAGGTGATGGGTTCCGGTCCTATTCCCGCTTCGCGCAAGGCGCTGGAAAAGGCGGGCTGGCAGGCGGCCGATCTGGATCTGGTCGAGGCCAATGAGGCCTTCGCGGCCCAGGCCTGCGCCGTCAACAAAGACATGGGCTGGGATAGCGCCAAGGTAAACGTCAATGGCGGCGCCATCGCCATCGGCCATCCGATCGGCGCGTCGGGCGCGCGGGTGCTGGTGACCTTGCTGCATGAGATGGGTAAGCGCGGCGCCAAGAAAGGCCTTACCACGCTTTGCATCGGCGGCGGCATGGGCATCGCCATGTGTCTGGAGCGTTAGCCTGCGCTTTTAT
>DATNGI010000131.1:0-36637 GCA_035605955.1 Rhizomicrobium sp. | reverse complement strand
CTATCACGAGGGCGGCCACGCCATCGTCGCCCTGAATGTGTTGGGCTCCGACCCCATCCACAAGGCCACCATCATTCCGCGCGGCCGCGCGCTGGGCATGGTGATGCGTCTGCCGGAACGCGATCAGCTGTCGCTGACCCGCCAGAAGATGCTGGCCGATCTCTGCGTCGCCTTTGGCGGCCGCATCGCCGAGGAATTGGTGTTCGGTCACGAGAAGGTGACCACCGGCGCCCAAAGCGACATCGAGCAGGCCACCCGCATGGCGCGCGCCATGGTGACCCGCTTCGGCATGTCTGACAGTTTGGGCCCTATCGCTTATGCCGAGAATCAGGAAGAAGTGTTCCTAGGCCACAGCGTCTCGCGCACCCAGAATATTTCCGAAGCCACGGCACAGAAGATCGACGCGGAAATTCATCGCATCATCGACGAATGCTATGCCAAGGCGAAGGACATTCTCACCAGCCGTCAGGAAGATTTGAATCTGTTGGCGCGTGGGCTGCTGGAATATGAGACCCTGACAGGCGACGAGATCATCGCGCTGCTCAAAGGCATTCCGCCGGTGCGCACGCCTTACGAGGATCCCGTCCTGCCGTCGCGCGGCGAAGGCACCTCGGTGCCGGCGGCGGGCAAGCCGCGGGCGCCCCAGGGTCCGGGACCGATCATCTCCCCCGAGCCGCAGCCCGGTCATTGAGCGGAATAAACGGCGCGGGCCTTTTGCCCGCTGGCGGCGTCGCACGTGCTCACGGGCTATACGCCCGCTCCGCGCGATGCTCCTGGCCATCGGCCAAAATCCCTCGCGCCAAGTATCATGATTGGGCGGTCGAAAGGCCGCCCTTTTCTTTCCGGTCAGCCGCATGAAAATTCTCGGCATTCTCAACATTACCGAAGATAGTTTTTCCGACGGCGGGAAGTTCCTCGCGCCGGACGCGGCGCTGGCGCAGGGCCGCGCCCTTTTGAAAGATGGCGCCGACATTCTCGATATCGGCGCGGCCTCTTCCAATCCGGATTCCAAACCGGTTCCGGTGGAAACGGAGATTGCGCGGCTGCAAGCCGTGGTGCCGGCGCTGAAGGCGGAAGGCGCGGCTCTTTCGATCGACAGCTTCGTTCCCGAGATTCAGCGCTGGGCGCTCCACCAGGGCGTCGATTATCTCAATGACATCCATGGTTTTGCCGAACCGGCGCTTTATCCCGAGCTGGCCCGCGCCGACGCCAAGCTCATTGTCATGCACGCCATATTGGCGCGCGGCATCGCCACGCGGGACGATATTCCTGCCGGAGAAATCCTCCGCCGCGCGGTTTCTTTTTTTGAGCAGCGGATAACCGCTTTGACGGAAGCAGGCATCGCCCGCGAAAGGCTGATCCTGGATCCCGGCATGGGCTTCTTCGTGGGCAGCGATCCAGAGAATTCGCTCACCTTGCTTCGCCGCCTGCCAGAATTGAAAAGGCGCTTCGGCTTGCCATTGCTGGTCTCGGTTTCGCGCAAATCCTTTTTGCGCAAACTCGTGGGCCGTGCCCCGGGTGAAGCGGGCGCGGCCAGCCTGGCGGCGGAATTGTTCGCTGGGGCCAATGGCGCCGACTATATCCGCACCCACGCGCCGGGCCCGCTCCGGGATGGGCTTAAGGTGTTGAAAGCCATAGGCAATGGCCGTTAACTTCCGGCAATGGGATTGTGGTAAATTCCCCTTGGACCTCAGGACTTCCCCATGACGCGCAAATATTTCGGCACCGACGGCATCCGCGGCCGCACCAACGCCTCCGTGCTCACGCCGGAAATCGCCATGAAGGCGGGCATGGCGGCGGGACGCATCTTCACCCGTGGCGCGCATCGACATCGTGTCGTGATCGGCAAGGATACCCGCTTGTCGGGCTATATGATCGAAAGTGCGCTGGTGTCGGGCTTCACCGCCGTGGGCATGGACGTGTTTCAGTTCGGACCTTTGCCCACGCCGGCTGTGGCCATGCTGACGCGGTCGCTGCGCGCCGATCTGGGTGTGATGATCACCGCCTCGCACAATCCTTATCAGGACAATGGCATCAAATTCTTCGGCCCCGACGGACAGAAATTGTCGGACGCGGTCGAGCTCGAGATCGAGCATCTGATGGATGGCGGCCTGGAAGCGGGCCTTACCACCGGCACCGGCATCGGCCGCGCCAAGCGCGTGGATGATAGCCAGGCGCGTTACATCGAATTCGCCAAGCGCACCTTCCCCCGCAATCTCAGGCTCGACGGGTTGCGCATCGTGATCGATTGCGCCAATGGTGCCGCCTACAAGGTCGCGCCGGAAGTGTTATGGGAACTGGGCGCCGACATCGTGACCCTGGGTGTTGCGCCGGACGGCCTCAATATCAACCTGGATTGCGGCTCGACCGCGCCCCAGGCGATGTGCGCCAAGGTGCGCGAAGTACGCGCCGATTTCGGCATCGCGCTGGACGGCGACGCGGATCGCGTGGTGATGGCCGACGAAAAAGGCGACATCATCGACGGCGACCAGATCCTGGCGCTGATCGCCAAAAGCTGGTGCAAAAGCGAACAGCTCAAGGGCGGTGGCGTGGTCGGCACGGTGATGTCGAATGCCGGGCTCGACCGCTATCTGAGCGGGCTTGGTCTCAAGCTGGCGCGTGCTGCGGTGGGCGACCGGTATGTGCTGGAAGAGATGCACAAGGGCGGCTTCAATGTCGGCGGCGAACAGTCGGGTCATGTGATCCTGTCGGATTTCTCCACCACCGGCGACGGTCTGGTAGCGGCGCTGCAGGTCCTGGCGGTGATCGCGCATGAGGAAAAGGTGGCGTCCGCCGCCGCCCATCTCTACGAGCCTTTGCCGCAGGTGATGGAGAATGTGCGCTTCAAGAAAGGCGCGCCGTTGGACGATGCGCGGGTGAAATCCTCCATCGACGCGGCCCGCGCCACCTTGGGCGCCAATGGCCGCGTCCTGGTGCGCAAATCCGGCACCGAACCCTTGATCCGGGTGATGGCGGAAGGCGAGGACGAGAAGGTGGTGCGCGCCGCGGTGCGCGCTATCGCGGGCGTCATCGAGGAAGTGGCGGCTTAGTGACTGGCCGCCTGCTTGTGATTGCCGGCTCCGATTCTTCGGCGGGCGCTGGGCTGCAGGCCGATCTCAAGACGGCGCACCGCTTCGGTGTCTACGCCCAGACGGCGGTGACGGCGGTGACGGCGCAAACCACCGAAGGCGTCGAAGCCGTCCAGGCGCTACCGCCCGACTTGGTGCGGGCGCAGATCAAGGCAGCGCTTGAGGATATCGGCGCCGACGCCGTCAAGATCGGCATGCTGGCCAACGCGGGCGTCGCGGTCGCGGTCGCTGAGGCTTTGTCGAACAGCAAAGCGCCCCTGGTGCTCGATCCTGTGCTGGTCTCGTCCAGTGGCCGGACATTGCTGGACCGTGCCGGAATCGAGATCTTGAAAAGCCGCCTCTTGCAGCGTGCCGATCTGGTGACGCCCAATCTGGACGAATGCGAAGTCTTGATCGGTCTTCGGCCGCTGGACGACGGCGGTCTTCACAAGGCGGTGGAGGCTTTTGCTTCGCTGGGCGTCGCCAATGTTCTCATCAAGGGCGGACATGGCGCCGGTGCGACGGTGCGCGATACGCTTCTGCAGGCGGGGAAAAAGCCCGTGTCCTTCGCATCACCGCGCCAGGATACGCGCCACACCCATGGCACCGGATGCGTTCTTGCGACTGCCATCGCCTGCGGTCTCATACTGGGGAAACCGATGGAAGATGCAGTCCGCGAAGCACATGAATTCGTCCAGAGCGCGATCCGGACGGCGCCTGGATTGGGGCGCGGTCACGGACCGCTCAATCTCTAGCGGCTAGGCGTTATTGGCGGTCGTCGTCGTGGGTGATCACGTGCGCATCGCCATTCTTGTCGACCACTGTGGTGCTGCCTTCCGGCGCCACCACAACAGTTTTCTTTTCCGTGCTGCCGCATGCCGCCAAGGTCAGGGCGGCGAACAAAATCGCAATAGGAACACGCATAGGAACTCTCCGAAATCTGTTCGAAGAGAAAACGGTTGCGGCTTATGCCCGTTCCGCCTGCCTTATTTTGACCCCATCTGTCGGCGCAAGGACTCTTGAAGCTTGGCGCAGGCCCGCCTCCCCTCGCGCGCGAAGCGCGCTGGAGGGGGGAGGTGTCTCTGAGCGCTTGCGCGAAAGAGACGGAGGGGGTCACCTACCAACAAATGGATCCTGCACCATGATCGTGTCGTCACGATCCGGACTGGTGGAGAGAAGCGCCACCGGTGCGCCGATCAATTCTTCCACCCGGCGCACATATTTGATCGCGTTCGCCGGAAGCTCGGCCCAACTGCGCGCGCCGCGGGTGGATTCGCTCCAGCCTTCCAGCGTCTCATAGACCGGGGTCAGACGCGTCTGGTCGTTGGCCGCGGCGGGCAAGTGATCCAGAATTTTTCCATCCAGCGCGTAACCGGTGCAGACTTTGATGGCGTCGAAACCGTCCAGCACATCCAGCTTGGTGAGCGCGATGCCGTCCACGCCGCCAGTGATCACCGTCTGGCGCACCAGCACGGCGTCGAACCAGCCGCAGCGGCGCTTTCTTCCCGTCACGGTGCCGAATTCATGCCCGCGTTCGCCCAGCTTCTCGCCGGTGGCGTCCTTCAACTCCGTGGGAAAGGGACCTTCGCCAACCCGCGTGGTGTAGCTCTTGACGATGCCCAGCACAGTACCGATCTCGCGCGGACCCACGCCGGCGCCGGCCGCCGCCTGTCCCGCCACCGTGTTGGAGGAAGTGACGAAGGGGTAGGTGCCATGATCGATGTCCAGCAGCACGGCTTGCGCGCCTTCGAACAGCACACGCTTGCCCGCCTTGCGAGCCGCGTTCAGCTCGCGCCAGGACGAGCCGATGAAGGGCGTGATTTTGGGCGCGATCTCGCGTAGCGCTTGGAGCAGCGCGGTCGCGTCGGCTTCCCTCTCGCCAAAACCCCGGCGCAACACATTGTGATGCGCCAACAGCCGCTCGATCTTGGGCGGCAAGGCGGTCAGATCGGTAAGGTCGATGGCGCGCAGCGCCCGGCGGCCGACCTTGTCTTCATAGGCCGGACCGATGCCGCGCTTGGTGGTGCCGATCTTCTGGCTGGCGGCGGCCTCGCGCATGGCGTCCAACTCGCGATGCAATGGCAAGACCAGCACGGCGTTTTCCGCCAGCACCAGAATATCGGGCGTGATCTTGAGCCCTGCCTCGCCGACGCGCGCGATCTCGTCCAGCAGCGACCAGGGATCGACCACCACGCCGTTGCCGATGATGGAGCGCTTGCCTTGCACCACGCCCGACGGCAGCAGTGACAATTTGTAGGTCTTGTCGCCCACCACAATGGTGTGACCGGCATTGTTGCCGCCCTGGAACCTGACCACCATCTGGGCCCGGTTGGACAGCCAGTCGATGATCTTGCCTTTGCCTTCGTCGCCCCATTGGGCGCCGATCACGGTTACATTGGTCATGGCTTATACCGTACCTGGATGATTATCAGCGCAGGGCCAGGACGGCCGCGGCACGGTGACCATTTATAGCATGGTTGGAGACGACGGTAGGGGCGTTTTGTCTTACCCCCATTTCTTGGCCCCCATCTGTCTCTTTCGCGCAAGCGCTCAGAGACATCTTCCCCCCGCCAGCGGCTTTGCGTTCGGCCGGCAAAAGCTCCACTGGAGCTTTTGCTGATCGGCCTCACGGGAAGAAAGCCTGTGCTCTCGTTTTTAGTAGAATATCCCGTAATCGACTTCGATGATTTCGCCGGTATCCTGATCGATCAGGAGCGCGTCGTCGCCCACACGCACCCAGACGGCGCCGAAGGGCGGCGGCGGCAGATCATAGATATAGAAATCCGTGATCCAGTAATTGCGAGGCCAGAAGGCGATGGGCAGAATCTCGCCCCATCCCCAGCGGCGGGCATACCAGCCTGGTGGACGGCGATAGGCCGGCGCATGGAAGCGGCGCGTCGCACGAAAATTCTGGTGGAAATTGCGCACGTTGCTGAAGTCGCGGCGTGGGCCGCCGCGCATGGCGTTGTTGGGCCTGTTGTCCGGCCGATTGAAATCTGGCCTCGGGGCGTTGCCGGGACCGCGCATGTCATTACGATCGGGGCCGCGCATCCTGCTGTTGTCAGGACCGCCTATCGCGCGATTGTCGCGGCGATCATTGTCGTTGCTGCGCATCGCATTTGCGGGAGGCGCGGCGCGCATGGCGGGCGCGTCGCGATGTTCACGCGGACCTGACATGGCCGGGCCGCCACGCTGTTCACCGCCACGCGGCTCACCGCCGCGAGGGCCGCCATGTTGTTCGCCGCCACGAGGACCGCCGCGGTCGTGATCTTGCGCCAGGGCGAAACTCGCGCCGGCCATCAGGCCGATGATTGTAAGTGGAATAAGGAATGTGCGCATGAGGCCACCTCCCGGATATCCCGGACCCTAAACACAAAGGCGCGGCAAAAGTTCCATTTATGGGCCCTGTTGCGCTGCTAAGGTGCGTGGCGCAAGGAGCGATTCCGATGATCACGCTAGTGCTGGCCATGGCAAGAAATGGCGTGATTGGAAAGGATGGCGCGATCCCCTGGCGCATCGCCGACGATCTCAAGCGCTTCAAGCAACTGACCCTACGCAAGCCGGTCATCATGGGCCGCAAGACTTGGGACTCGCTTCCCCGAAAGCCTTTGCCGGGCCGCGACAATATCGTGGTGACACGGCAGCCGGGATGGTCCGCAGAGGGCGCGATTGCGGCCCGTTCCCTGGATGAAGCGCTGAGCCAAGTCGGTGACGCAAGCGTGATCGGTGGCGGCGAAGTCTATCGCGAAGCTTTGGCGCGTGCGGATCGTATCGAATTGACCGAAGTGCATCGCGATTTCGAAGGTGATGCGCTTTTCACCTTCGACCGCGCGGTCTGGCGGGAGATCGCGCGCGAAGATCACACAGCACCCGATGGTCTCGCCTATAGCTATGTAACTCTGGTCAGAGCCTAATCCTCGGCTGCACTACTCGAAGATGATCTTCGGTGCAGGTCGGTCCGCCGTCTTTAGGCTCTCTGCCACCTTCTCCGCCACCGCCAGAAACGCTTTTGCTTCCAGGCTGTCGGGTGCCGCCGCCACCACCGGCGTGCCGGCATCGGAAGTCTCGCGAATTCTGGGTACCAGAGGAATCTCACCCAGGAAGGGAGCGCCGACTTTCTGTGCTGTCTCGCGTGCGCCGCCATGACCGAAAATGTGATGCGCATGCCCGCAATCGGGGCAAATGAAGACGCTCATATTTTCGACCACGCCCAAGATCGGCACCTGGGTCTTCTTGAACATGGCGATGCCTTTCTTGGCATCGATCAAGGCGATGTCCTGCGGCGTGGACACGATCACCGCGCCTTTGAGCGGCGCGCGTTGCGCGATGGTCAATTGCGCGTCGCCCGTGCCAGGCGGCATGTCCAGCACCAGTACGTCCAGCGGCGCCCAGGAGACATCGTTCAGCATCTGGGTCAGCGCCGATTGCACCATCGGGCCGCGCCAGATCATGGCTTCGTCTTCCTTCACCAGAAAGCCAATGGACATGGTCTTGAGGCCGAGTTTCTCGATCGGTTTGATCTTCTTGCCGTCGGTCTCGGGCTTGCTGCGGATATCCAGCAGGCGCGGCAGGCTGGGGCCATAAACGTCGGCATCCAGCAAGCCAGTTTTGAAGCCAAGTTTCGACAGGCCCAGCGCCAGATTGACCGCGACGGTGGATTTCCCCACCCCGCCTTTGCCGCTGGCCACCGCGATGATGCTGGCAACACCGGGGATACCCTGCGCCGGCGGCGTCTGCGGCGCGCGCTGGGCGGGCAGTGGGCCTTTATGCGCGGTCAGGACCGCGGTGACAGACAGGATGCCCGCCACCTTCGCAACCGCCGCTTCGGCCGCGGCGCGCAGGGGCTCGGCGCCCGGTCCCCGCTCCGGTGGCACTTCCACCGCGAATCCCACATGGCCATCGCGCAGCACCAGGCCGGAGATCATGTTCTCTTGAACGACGGATCGGCCCGAAATGGGATCAATCACCTGGTCGAGGGCGCTGAGGATGTCATCGCGGCTGGCGGTCATGGCGGTTCCTATACGGGTTCGCGAAGTCGCGGGCCAGAGGCTGGCCGGAAGGTAGCGAGCCGCCGCCAAAACGCCCCGAACCGCGTTCAATATCCTGCCTCGGGGCGTCTAGACTGGTATGCTGGGCGCCGAATCCGTTTTCAGACGGTATATATATTTGGGACGATCAAGATGCGGCTCGTATTGGCGATTTCTGCCCTTCTGGCGCTGGGCGTGGTTCCCGCGGCGGCGCGCCCTGCGCCTGACTCCTTCGCCGACCTTGCCTCCAAGCTTCTGCCCAGCGTAGTCAATATTGCCACCTCCCAGACGCTGAAAGCGCCGCCCCGCGCCGCCATGCCCAATGTGCCGCCGGGTTCGCCGCTGGAGGATCTGTTCAAGAATTTTCTGGGACCGGACGGCGAGAAGCCGCGCCATGTCACGTCGCTGGGTTCGGGCTTTATCATCGATGCCCAGGGTTTCATCGTCACCAACAATCATGTGATCGAGGACAGCGACCAGGTCACGGTCACGCTTTATGACGGCTCCAGCTTACAGGCCAAGATCGTAGGGCGCGACACCAAGACCGATCTGGCTCTGCTTAAAGTCGTGCCCAAGAAACCTCTCCCTGCCACGCATTTTGGCGACAGCGACAAGGCGCGCATCGGCGATTGGGTGATGGCGATCGGCGATCCTTTCGGGCTGGGCTCGACGGTGACGGCGGGCATCGTCTCGGCGCGCAACCGCGACATCAATGCCGGGCCCTATGACGATTTCATCCAGACCGATGCGCCGATAAATCGCGGCAATTCGGGCGGACCCTTGTTCGACATGGACGGCAATGTCATCGGCATCAATTCGGCGATCTTCTCGCCTTCGGGCGGCAGCGTCGGCATCGGCTTCGCCATTCCCGCCAATCTGGCCAAGGATGTGGTGGCGCAGCTGAAACAATTCGGCCTCGCGCGCCGCGGCTGGATCGGGGTGCGCATCCAACCGGTGACGGAGGAAATCGCCCAGGGCATGGGCCTGCCCGGCACCCATGGCGCGCTGGTGGCGGATGTGACCGGCGGCGGCCCGGCGCAGAAAGCGGGCCTCATGCTGGGCGATGTGGTGACCAGTTTCGACAACAGGCCGATCGGCGATTCCCGCGAATTGCCCCGCGTGGTGGCGGCGACGCCGATCGGCAAAAACGTCAATATCGATGTCCTGCGCAAGGGCAAGAAGCAGAGCTATCACATCGTGATCGCCAAGCTCGACGAAGGCCCGCCCGACAAACCGGGCAAGAAATTGCCGCCGCCCACGGCCAAGCCCAAATCCAAACTGTCGCAGTTGGGACTGACCGTGGTGGCCTTGGATGAGAATGCCCGCGCCAAATACAAATTGGCGGAGAATGTCCAGGGCGTGGTGGTGAGCGCGGTCGATCCCGCCAGCCCTGCCGCCGACAAGAATTTTCGCCCCGGCGATGTGATCGTGGAAGTGCAGAGCCAGCCGGTGAAATCGCCCGCCGATGCCGAAGCGCGCGTCGATGCCGACGCCAAGGCCGGCAAGAAAGTCGAACTGATGCTGGTCAACCGCAATGGCGATTTGACTTATGTGGGATTGCGGCTGGAGTGACCGGAATGGGCATCCTGGTCATCTGCTCCTACAAGCCGCGCCCGGGCCATGAAGACGAAGCCCGTGAGCTGATGGCGGCGCATGTGCCGCTGCTGCGCAAGCATGATCTGGTAACGGACCGCGCGGTGGTGCAGGGCGAAGGCAAGGACGGCACGTTGGTGGAAATTTTCGAATGGGATTCGCGGGAGAAATCCGTGAGCGCGCCGTCCATTCCCGAAATCGGCGCGCATTGGAAAGCGATGGCGGCGGCGATGGAGTTCGTGCCGATGGCCTCGCTCAGCGAAGCGCAGCGCGAATTCGCACATTTCACGCCGCTTTGACGATCTCTTCGTCCGTATAGCCTTGCAGATACAACAGCGAAGTGAGGTCATTGTGGCTGATGGCGGCGCCCGCCGCTTCCGCCACCACCGGTTTCGCGTGGTAAGCGACGCCCAGGCCCGCCCGCTTGATCATCGCCAGGTCGTTGGCGCCGTCTCCCACCGCCAGGGTCTCTGCGAAATCGAGATGAAGATGGGTGGCCGCTTCTTCCAAAGCCTTGAGCTTGGCTTCGCGACCCAGAATGGGCGTGCCCACCTCGCCCGTCAGCGCCGCGCCATCATCCAGCAGTGTGTTGCCGCGCTCGGCGTGAAAGCCGGCCGCTTTCGCCACCCGCCTGGTGAAAAAGCCGAAGCCGCCGGACACCAGCATGGTGTGGGCGCCGTGCTGGCGCATGGTGGCGAGGAGGTTCTTGGCGCCGGGATTAAGGCGCACCCGCTCCACATAGGTGCGCTCCAGCGCCGATAGCGGCAGGCCTTTCAGCATGCCCACGCGCTCGCGCAACGCCGCCTCGAATTCCAGTTCGCCGCGCATGGCGCGCTCGGTGATGGCAGCGATCTTGGGCTTGAGGCCCGCCATGTCCGCCAATTCGTCCAGGCATTCCACATTGATGATGGTGGAATCCATGTCGGCGATCAGAAGTTTTTTACGGCGATGCGCAGTGGCGACCAGGTTGATGTCGAGCTTAAGGCCTTCCGCCACCACGCGCGCCTCGGCCAGAAGTAGCGCCGGATCGTCTGCGTCCATGGGCCATTCGAAGGCGCGATCCGGCGACAGGATTTTTGCCTCGCCCAGCGCCAGGGGCCGAAAAAGCTCAGGCGTTGCGCCGTCACCGATGACATTCAGAACGAAGCCAGACATTCTCATCCGATGACAATAGACGCCGTGCTTATTGCAGGCCCCACCGCGAGCGGCAAGTCGGCCCAGGCGCTGGCGCTGGCCGAGCATATCGGCGGCATGGTGATCAATGCCGATTCCATGCAGGTCTATCGCGAAGCGCCGATCTTGACGGCGCAACCGGACAAGCAGGCGCAGGCGCAGGCGCCGCACCGCCTCTATGGTCACGTATCGGCGCGAGAGCTTTATTCGGTGGGACGCTATGAGGAAGATGCGCGCCGCGCGTTGGCCGAAGCGCGCGCCTGCGGCAAGGTTCCGATCTTTGTCGGTGGTACGGGTCTCTACTTTTCCGCCCTGACGGAAGGCCTGGCACGGATCCCGCCCATCCCCACCGCAGTCCGCGACAAAGCGCGCGCGTTGCTGGTCGAGATTGGGGTCGAGGCGTTGCACCAGCGGCTCAAGGTGCGCGATCCGGAAACAGCGGCGGCCCTGCGTCCCAGTGATCCGCAGCGCAATCTGCGTGCCTATGAAGTGTTCGATGCCACGGGCCGGCCCTTGATCGCATGGCAGCGCGAGACGCAACAGCCGGTACTGGAGGGTTTGCGCTTGGCGCGCTTCGTGCTCGATCCACCGCGTCCCTGGTTGCGCGAACATATCGCGCAACGCTTCGAGATGATGGTCGGCCAGGGCGGCTTGGAAGAGGCGCTGGCGCTAGCCGATCTCGACTCCGCGCTGCCGGCCGCCAAGCTTTTGGGCCTTCGCCCGCTGATCGCGCATGCCCGCGGCGAGCTGGATCAAAAGGCCGCGACCGGCGAGGCGGTGACCGCCACGCGGCAATTCGCCAAGCGCCAGATGACCTGGTTTCGCAACCGAATGGCGGATTATGTCTGGTTTAGCCCAAGCGAGCGCAATATTATTACTGCATATGAGCCATTCCTGGCCTGAAATTGCTTGACGGCAGAGGCGTTGGCCCCTTAACGTCCGTCGCCATGAAAATGTCGGTCGTACTTATTCGGACGCTGCTGCCCGGGCGAGGATAAACCTCGTAATACCGGTCGGCGGCGTGTGATCAAGGGGCGGAAACGCCCCTTTATCTTTGGTGCCGGGTGCAAAGCGTTCGAAGGGATGAGGAAGTCGAGGGGCCTATGAGTAGTGAAGCAATGACGGCGGCGAAATCTGCCGCGAAATCTGTCCGCGAAACGGTGTCGATGACTGGAGCGGAGATGGTCGTGCGTGCTCTCAAGGACCAGGGCGTCACCCACATCTTCGGCTATCCCGGCGGCGCGGTGCTGCCAATTTATGACGCGCTCTTTGCCGACAATGGCATCACCCATGTGCTGGTGCGCCACGAACAGGGAGCCACACATGCGGCGGAAGGCTATGCCCGCTCCACCGGCAAGCCGGGCGTTGTGCTGGTGACGTCCGGCCCCGGCGACACCAATGCGGCGACCGGCCTGACCGACGCCCTGATGGATTCCATTCCGTTGGTGGTCCTGACGGGCCAGGTGGCGACGCATCTTATCGGTACCGATGCTTTCCAGGAAGCCGATACGGTGGGCATCACGCGCGCCTGCACCAAGCATAATTGGCTGGTGAAGGATGCGAACGAACTGTCCCGCGTGCTGCACGAAGCCTTCCAGATCGCCACCAGTGGCCGTCCGGGTCCGGTGGTGGTGGACATTCCCAAGGATGTGCAATTCAAGACCGGCCAGTATCTGACGCCGGACGATGTGCGTCATCGCAGCTGGCGGCCCAAGACCGAGCCGGAAGCAACCTCCATCGCGCGTGCCGTGGAAATGATGGCCGAAGCCAAGCGGCCGATCTTCTATACCGGCGGCGGCATCATCAATTCCGGGCCCAAGGCGAGCCAGGCGTTGCGTGAGCTGGTGGCGCTGACGGGCTTTCCCGTTACTTCGACCCTGATGGGGCTGGGCGCCTTTCCGGCCTCATCGCCGCAATGGCTGGGCATGCTGGGCATGCACGGCACCTACGAAGCCAACAACGCCATGCATGATTGCGATCTGATGCTGTGCCTGGGCGCGCGCTTCGACGACCGCTGCACTGGCCGCATCGATGCCTTCTCGCCGGGTTCCAAGAAGGTCCATCTCGATATTGACGCGTCCCAGATCAACAAGGTGGTGCGGGTCGATCTGGGCATCGTGGCGGACGCCGGCATCACCATCGCCAAGATGGTGGAGCAGTGGAAAGCCAAAGGAGAGCAGGCCGATTCCACCGCGTTGAAACAATGGTGGGCGCAAATCGAGCGCTGGCGCGCCAAGCGTTCGCTGGCTTACGAGGCGTCGGACGCCCTGATCAAGCCGCAATATGCCATCGACCGGCTCTATGAGCTGACGCGCGGACGCGATGTCTACATCACCACGGAAGTGGGCCAGCACCAGATGTGGGCGGCGCAGCGTTTCAAGCTCGAAGAGCCGAACCGCTGGATGACGTCGGGCGGGCTGGGCACCATGGGCTATGGCCTGCCGGCGGCGGTGGGCGTGCAGATGGCCCATCCCGGCGCTTTGGTGATCGACATCGCGGGCGAAGCTTCTGTGCAGATGACGATGCAAGAAATGTCGACAGCGATGCAGTATAATTTGCCGATCAAGATCTTCATCCTGAACAATGAATATATGGGCATGGTGCGGCAATGGCAGCAATTGCTGCATGGCGGGCGCTATTCCCATTCCTATTCGGAAGCGCTGCCCGACTTCGTCAAGATGGCGGAAGCGTTCGGCTGCCTGGGCCTGCGCGCCACCAAGCCCGACGAACTGGATGACAAGATCAAACAGATGATCGACAGCAAGAAGCCGGTGCTGTTCGATTGCCGCGTCGATCCCACCGAGAATTGCTTCCCCATGATTCCGTCAGGCGCGGCGCATAACGACATGATCCTCTCCAAGCTTTCCGAAGCTTCGGTGAGCGATGAAGGAAAGATGCTCGTCTGATGGCGAATGAACGTCACACTTTGACCGCCCTGGTCGACAATGAGGCGGGCGTGCTGGCCCGGGTGGTCGGCCTGTTTTCGGGCCGCGGCTATAACATCGAAAGCCTGACGGTGGGCGAGGTCGACGCCACCGAGGGCACCTCGCGCATCACCATCGTCACTTCGGGACCACCTCAAGTAATCGAACAGATCGAGGCGCAATTGAAGCGGCTGGTGCCGGTCCATGCCGTCACCAACTGGACGTCCGCCACGGATGGGATCGAGCGGGAAATGGCGCTGGTGAAGGCAGCGGGGGCGGACCGCGCGGCGGCCAAGGCGGCGGCGGAGAAATTCGGCGCCCGCGTCCTGGACGACCGGGGGCAGGCGACCGTGTTCGAATTAACCGACGCGCCGGCCCGGATCTCGGGCTTCATCGAGGCAATGCGGCCGCTGGGCCTGATCGACGTCTCGCGCACCGGTGTCGCCGCCATAAGCCGGGATACCGCCTGATCTTCGTCATGTGACAAAAAGCCAACGTCAATTGCCCCGCCGGGCTGGATAAAAGGCGCGGGCTTAGAGGGAACAGAAAAAATGCGGGTTTATTACGATCGCGACGCCGATCTCAATCTCATCAAGAATAAAAAGGTCGCCGTCATCGGCTTCGGCTCCCAGGGCCATGCCCATGCGCAGAATATGCGCGACAGCGGTGTCAAGGATGTGGTGATCGCGGCCCGTCCCGGCGCCAGCGCCAAGAAGGCGGAGGCCGCCGGCTTCAAGGTGATGAACGTCGCCGACGCCGCCAAATGGGCGGATGTGATGATGATGGTGACGCCAGACGAACTCCAGGCCGACATCTGGAAGAACGAGCTGGAAAAGAACATGAAGCAGGGCGCCGCCCTGATGTTCGCCCATGGCTTCAATGTTCATTTCAAGCTGATCGAACCGCGCGCCGATCTGGACGTGCTGATGGTAGCGCCCAAAGGCCCCGGCCATACCGTGCGTGGCGAATATCTGAAGGGCGGCGGCGTGCCCTGCCTGATCGCGGTGCATCAGGACGCGTCCGGCAATGCCCAGGATCTGGGCCTGTCTTATGCCTCGGCCATCGGCGGCGGCCGCGCAGGCATAATCGAGACCAATTTCCGCGAGGAATGCGAGACCGACCTGTTCGGCGAACAGGTGGTCCTCTGCGGCGGTCTGGTGGAATTGATCCGGGGCGGCTTCGAAACCCTGGTGGAAGCCGGCTACGCGCCCGAAATGGCCTATTTCGAATGCCTGCACGAAGTGAAGCTAATCGTGGATCTGATCTATGAAGGCGGCATCGCCAACATGAACTACTCCATCTCCAACACGGCCGAGTATGGCGAGTATGTCACCGGCCCGCGCATCATCACGTCTGAGACCAAGGCCGAGATGAAGCGGGTGCTGAACGACATTCAGGCCGGTAAATTCGCCCGCGACTGGGTGCTGGAGAACAAGGCTGGCCAGACATCGTTCAAGGCCACCCGCGCCCGTGGCGACGCCCATCCTATCGAAGAGGTGGGCAAGAAGTTGCGCGGCATGATGCCGTGGATAGCCAAAAACAAGCTCGTGGATACTGCGAAAAACTGATCGCCAATTAATCTGGATCGACAGACGCCGCCGTCTTCACCGATGGCGGCGTTTGTCTTTACGCGATCCGAAGTCGCGGGCTGTCACAAGAACTTCACAAAAGCGTCAACGCTTTCGGAACCCGATTAACCGGCAAAAAACCGGCGCTCGCTAGGATTCCGGCCGTGCAAACACAACGCCGCGCCATGAGCAACAGCCAGACAAAGACCCTTGTGGCCGGGCCGCAGACTGCGGGCGCGCTGGCCGACCCCGCCGAAGCGCTGCCGCAGACCGTGACCTGCGGCGAGGTCTTCACTTGGCTTCTGGAACACCCCACCGTGCCGGCCGTCGCGATTCTGGACAAGGAACGCCGCGTCGCCGGACTGGTGAACCGGCTGATCTTCCTGGCGCGCTATGCCAGGCAATATGCGCCAGAGCTTTATAGCCGCAAATCCATTCTCAAGCTCGCCACGCTCACTCCGCTCCTCATCGACGAGCATGTCCAGTTCGCCGATCTGGGCGCCACGCTCCTGGTGGAGAATCCCGACGCGCTGATCGAATGTTTTGTGGTGACCTCGCGCGGCCGTTACCGGGGCATCGTTACCGGCGAAGCATTGCTGCGCTGCAAGTTGGTGTTGCTGCAGGCGCGCGAAGCCGAGCTGAGCCGCGCGCTTGCCGCCGCCAACGAGGCCAGCCGCGCCAAGAGCAACTTTCTCGCCTTGATGAGCCACGAATTGCGCACGCCGCTCAACGCCATCATCGGCTTTTCAGAAGTGCTGGGAGAGGAGATGTTCGGTGCCTTGGGGAGCCCCCGCTATCGCGAATATGCGCACGACATTCATGGCGCCGGCCGCCACCTGCTGGCGTTGATCAACGATATTCTGGATCTGTCCAAGGCCGAGGCCGGCAAGTTCGATCTCCATTGCGAAGAGGTCGTGCCAGGCGAATTGATCGCGGAATGCCTGAAACTGATGCGGGGCCGCGCAGTCGCCGCCAAGCTTACCCTGACCCAAGACGCCAACGACACCGTGCCCCATCTTCTGGTTGACCGGCTGCGCCTGAAGCAGATCCTGCTCAATCTTCTTTCCAATGCGATCAAATTCACCCCGCCCGGCGGCGCGATCCGTGTCAGCGTCGAAAGAGATGGGTTGGGCCGAACGCTGATCGCGGTATCGGATACCGGCATCGGCATCGCCGCCGACATGATCCAGGTGGCGCTGGAGCCCTTCCGTCAGATTTCCTCGCCCTTCGCTCGCAATGCGGAAGGCACAGGGCTGGGCCTTTCGCTAGCGAAAGCCCTAATGGAAAGCCACGGCGGAGAACTTCAGCTCGAGAGCGCTCTCAATCTGGGGACCACGGCGCGGCTGGTGTTTCCGGCTTCCTGCGTGGCACAACGCCAGATGACGGCGGCGATCTGAAACGACACAGCTTACCGCCCCATTGACGCCTTTTTTCCCGCACATTGCGGCCGGATTCCGCTCCCAAGCTTTCGCCGGATTCGGGAGAAGGATCGGTAAAATGCGTGCACACACTCTGATCTTTGTGCCGGTGACAGTCTTGAGCCTGGCGCTGGCGGGATGCGGCACCACGCCGGGCGATCGCGGCCTTTCGGGCGGGCTGCTGGGAGCGGGCACAGGTGCCGCCATCGGCGCGATGGCCGGTTCGGCCGGCACGGGCGCCTTGATCGGCGGCCTGGGCGGCGCAGCCATCGGCATCCTCACCAGCTCCGATACGATCAATTTCGGCGAGCCGGCCTGGAATCGCTCTGCCAGCCGCCGTCATCATTCCAACCGGGTGGCACAGGCCGACGAAAGCTGCACTGTGCGCGAGACCGCGACCAAGCGGGTCACCACCTGCACAAGAACGAAGTAGCTATTTTCACCCCCTCCGCCTCTTTCGCGCGAGCACAAGCGAGCGGCCGGAGGGCATCAAGTCGGGTTTTCTAAGCTAAAGGATGCTGCGTCGTCGTCGTGGGGTTTTGGGCCGGCGCGAAGCGCGCGAGCATGTCCGGGGGGACATGCGAGAGGCCCAAAACGCCGCGAGCACGAGCGAGCGGCTGGATGGCGTCAGGTTGGATTTTCCAAGCTGAAGGACGCTGCATCGTCGTCGTAGGAAAACAGCTCTCCAAACCGCGCCCAACTGATCACCGTCTTAAGCGAATCCTCCGCCGCGTCCTCGGCCATGTGATCCTCCAACTCGTCCAGGAAGCGGGTCCTGGGCGCCGAATGGCTGGCGCGTTCGTCCAGAACCTTCTTGATGTGGGCGGCCAGCGGGACATTGGTCATCAAAGCGCGGGAGAAGATTTCCTTGCGCTCGTTGAGATCCGCATCGGCGAAGCGCTTGCCCATATGGGTGAGCTTGATGTCACCGCCTTCGACGTCGGCCAGGCGCAGCAGCTGCATCGCCTCGGCCACGGGAAACAGCTCGTCCACTTCCAGTTCCTGCTCATAGGCGATGTCGGGCAGGTCGGCCTTGCCTTCATAGGGCGCTGCCGCCAGCGCCTCGATCAGGCCGGAGATCTGGTTGGGCGAGACATGATGCAGCGGCATTTCGATCGTCGGCCCCTGCGTTTGCTGCTGACGCATGCGCTCGACCCGCCGTGCGGTCATTTCGACATAAATCTGATCGACATAATGCTCGAACTGGGGCGAGGTGCGGTTGCGCGGCTGCGGCAGATCGATCTTGATCTCCGAACTGACGCGGCCGGGATTGGACGAGAACAGCAGCACGCGGTCGCACATCAAGACCGCCTCCTCGATATTGTGGGTCACCAGGATGATGCCTTTGATCGGCAGCTTGCCATTGCCCCACAGCTCGACCAGGTCGGTGCGCAGATTTTCCGCCGTCAACACGTCGAGAGCGCTGAAGGGTTCGTCCATCAGAAGAATGTTGGGATGCACCACCACGGCGCGGGCAAAACCCACGCGCTGGCGCATGCCGCCGGACAATTCGCGGGGATAAGCGCTCTCATAGCCGTCAAGGCCGATGAGATCGATCGCGGCCAGTGCGCGCTCGCGCATCTCCTTGGGCGGCAGGTTCAAAGCCTCAAGACCCAACTGCACATTCTCCAGCACCGTGAGCCAGGGAAACAGCGCGAAGCTCTGGAACACCATCGCCACACCCTGCACAGGCCCATGTATGGGTGAGCCCATATAAGACAGCTGACCGCCCTGCGGCTGCGACAGGCCCGCGATCAGGCGCAGCAGTGTGGATTTGCCGGAACCCGAGCGGCCCAGCAGCCCAACAATCTCGCCCTGCTTCAGGGCGAGATTGACGTCGTCCAGCACCAGTAATTCCTCGCCGCCGCCGCGCGGAAAGGTCCGGCGGACATGTTCGACGTTCAGAAGCTCTGCCATGGCCGTCACCTCACGTAAGTCTGAACTTTCTTTCGGCGTACCAATAGAGAGGCCGCCAAAGGATGCGGTTCACCACCACCACAAAGAAGCTCATCACGATGGTGCCCAGCAACACATGGTGGAAATCGCCCGCTGTCATGGCATCGGAAATATAGGCACCCAAACCATGGGCACGCAGGGTGGTCTTACCCCAACTGGCCACCTCGGCCAGGACGCTGGCATTCCAGGCGCCACCCGATGCGGTAATGGCGCCGGTGACATAGAAGGGAAACACGGCGGGCAGGGTGACCTTGGTCCACCACAACCAGCCCCTGACGCCGAAATTTTCAGCAGCGTCACGCAATTCTTGCGGCACAGTGCTAGCTCCGGCGATCACGTTAAACAGAATGTACCATTGGGTGCCCAAGATGATCAGCGGCGACAGCCAGATGTCGGGGCTGACATTCCAGAACAAGATCAGCGACACGACCAACGGGTATAGTAAATTCTGAGGGAAGGCCGCCAGGAATTGCGCCACTGGCTGCACGATGGCGGTGAGCTTTGGCCTGAGGCCCACATAGATCCCGATCGGGGTCCACACCAGGCTTGCCAACGCAATCAGCACCATCACTCGCCCGAGCGTGATGAAGCCATAGCTGATGGCGATCCCAACATCGTTCCAGCTGAAATTGGCCTGTGCGAAGAAGATTGCGATGCGCCAGGCGGCAAAAGCACCAAGCAACGCCAAGAACGCGTACCAGATAATATTGGAAGTCCTGGTATCGACTTCGGGTACTGCGGCTTTGATGCCGAAGCTGGGCGGCTGCCAGTGATAGGACCAGCGCATCATCTGCTCGAAAGGCGTGGTCATCAGATCCAGCAATCTGGAACGGCGGTAAACGGTGAGCGCCCAGGATTGGGGGGCCTCCTCCGAAGGCTCGCTGGAGACGCGGAAACGATCGGCCCAGGCCACCAGGGGCCGGAACAGAAGCTGGTCATAGATCAGGATCACCACCAACATCGCTAAAATGGCCTCAAAGATGGCGGGCAGATTTTTCTGCGCGATAGCGACCGCGATCCAGGAGCCCACGCCGGGCAGTGCGATATTGGTCTTGCCCACGCTGATGGCTTCTGACGCGGTGACAAAGAACCAGCCGCCTGACATGCTCATCATCATGTTCCAGATGAGCGATGGCATGGCGAAGGGCGCTTCGATGCGCCAGAAGCGCGCCCAGCCATTCAGCCCGAACATGCGGCCGGCCTCCTCGAGTTCCGGCGGCACGGTGCGCAGCGACTGATAAAAGCTGAAGGCCATGTTCCAGGCCTGGCCGGTGAAGATCACGAAGACGCAGGCCAGTTCGGCGCCCAGGACGCGGCCCGGCGATAGCGACAGGAACCAGACAATGGTGAGAGAAAGAAAGGACAGAATCGGCACCGACTGAAGAATATCCAGCAACGGCACCAGAAGGTTGCCGGCGCGGGGATTCTTAGCGGCCCAGGTGGCATAGGTGAAAGTGAAGACCAGCGACACCGCCATGGCGATCAGCATGCGAAGGCCGGTGCGAAGCGCAAAGCCGGGCAAGTCCGCGGGATTCAGTTTCAGATAATCGCCGGAGATCGAACTTAAGGGATGCACCAGGAAGCGGCTGACATCGGCGAACGCGACCAGGAAGCCGACCACCAGGATGGCGGCCAGCATGTCCCAGCGGCTGGGCAGGAGGCGGCGTGCCTCGATTGAAACGGGCGGCAATATTTTCATGCCGGGCAGCCCTAAAACGAAAAGCGAATGGTCTCAGCGATTGGGTCGAAACCAGCACATCACGCGTGCGCGTGAAGGCCGTGTGACAATCCCTGGTGTTCTATTGTCGCGCGAAGCGCCTAAGTCAATCCGCAAGTCAATGCGCAAGACGCTGGTCCAGCCAGGCCGCCGCCTGGGCCGGGGTCTGTTTGTCCTGATCGCGATCGACCATCAGATTGGCTTGCTGCATCAGGGTTAAGGAAATGCCTCCGATCAGTGGCTTCAGCGCCGCCATGAAACGCGCATCGCCTGCATGCCGGGGCCCGATAAGAAGAAGCGCGTCATAGGGCGGCAAGGCCTGTTTGGGATCGGCCAATATGACCAAGCCATAGCGCGCCAGACGGCCGTCGCTGGAAAAGGCCGAGACCACATCGGCATCGCCGCTGACCACGGCGCGATAAAGAAAATCGGGCTGGTATTGCCGACGCTTCAGCTCCGACAGGCCATAGGCGGCGGCCACCGCCCGCCATTCCGGCCGCGAGAAGATCTCGAAATCGCCGCCAATGGTGAGTTCGGGATGGGCCGCCAGATCGGCCAGGCTCTGGATGTGAAGCGCGCGCGCCCGGTCCGGCCGCATGGCGAAGATGTAAGCATTCTCGAAGCCCAGCGAGCCCAGGGTTGAAATTCCGTAATGCTCGCGCATCCAGGCCGAAAGTGTTTTCTGCATGGCGTCGCGGCCTGGCATGTCGGTGCGATGCAGGATGCTGCCCCACAGCGTGCCCGAATAATCGACATAGGCGTCGATGTCGCCCGCGGTCAGGGCGCGGAATGCGATGGTCGAACCCAGATCGTCCTTTTCGTCGACGCTGAAACCTGCGCCGGTCAGGCGCGATCCCATCAGCTTGGCCAGGATATATTGTTCGTCGAAATTCTTGGCGCCGATCACCACACCATGGCGGGGCGATGAGATGAGTTCGGGCGCCAGCGCCGCGCCGATCACCGCGATCAGACCCAGCGCGGCCAACACCAGGCGCGGGCGCGAGTGCACCGCAAGGCCCGCGCCGACCATGGCCCAAAGCAGATCCAGCACCATCGCCAGCGCCGCCGCCGCCACGCAGCCGAACAGCACAAAGACCCAATTCTCGATCTGAAGCCCGGTGAAGATATAATTGCCCAGGCTGGTCTGACCGATGGGCGTTGAGAGCGTGGTGATGCCCACCACCCAGACCGTGGCGGTGCGGATGCCCGCCAGGATGGTCGGCGCCGCCAGCGGCAGTTCCACCTGGAACAAAGACTGGCGCGGTGTCATGCCCACGCCCTTGGCCGCCATCAGCACCGCCGCATCCAGACCCTGCAGCGCCGTCACCACGTTCCTGAGGATCGGCAGCATGGCGTAAAGCGTCAGTGCGCAGAGCGCTGGCAAAAAGCCCAGCGCCCGGAACGATAGGCCGAACAAGTCTTGGCTCAGCGCCGAGAGCGCCAGAAGCAGCGGATAGAACAGCGCCAAGAGTGCGAGGCCGGGAATAGTCTGGACCACGCTCACCACCGCCAAGAGCGGCGCGCCGAAGCGGCCATTGCGGGCGGCGAGAATTCCCAAGGGCAGGCTGATCGCCACGCCCAGGACGAGGGCGGAGACGCTCAAGATCACATGCTGGCCGAGATAATCGGGAAGAAGCACCCAGGCTTCCGTGAAGCTGCTGTTCATGCGCTAGTCATGTACTTAGGGCTCCAGCCAAGGCGCGGGCCTGACGGCGCGGGGTTTCTATCAGCTCGGCCACGAAAGCGTCGGCGGGATGCGCCACCAATTCGCGGGGGCTCGCCACTTGAACCAGATGACCGGCCCGCATCACCGCAATTCGGTCGGCCAGGAGCAGCGCCTCGGTCATGTCATGGGTCACCATCAGGGTGGTGAGGCTTAAGCGCTGATGAATGTCGCGCACATCGGCAGCTACGGCTTCGCGGGTGACGGGATCGAGCGCCCCGAACGGCTCGTCCAAAAGCAGGATCTTGGGCTTGGCCGCCAAGGCCCGGGCCAACGCCACCCGCTGGCGTTGGCCACCGGACAATTCCGCGGGCAGGCGTGGGCCGAAAGCGCCTTGCTCCAGCCGCACCAGGGCCAGAAGTTCATGGATTCGGGCCTCGATCCGGGTCTTCTCCCAGCCCAGCAGCCGGGGGGTGATGGCGATATTCTCCGCCACCGTCATGTGGGGAAAAAGCCCAGCTTCCTGAAAGACATAGCCGATGCCCCGGCGCAGCTGGACCGGATCGCCATCCAGGATATTGCGGCCATCGATGCGGATCTCGCCGCCGTCCGGCTCGACCAAGCGGTTGACCATATTGAGGGTCGTGGTCTTGCCCGAGCCGGAGGGGCCAATCAGGACCAGGAATTCGCCCTGGGCCACCGACAGGCTCAAGCCTTGGATGGCTTGCGCCCCGGAGCCGGCATAGGCCTTGGAAAGATTAACGATTTCTATCAAGGAACTGGCGTGCTTTTTTGGGGACGCCCATCCTGCGCGCCCTTGCTCTCCCGCGCAAATTCAGCGTAAAACCGCCGCAACGAGGGAAAAAAACGGTGATTTTACCGCCGCTTAAGCCCTCGTGGTTAAAACTGCGAAAGCGGCGGGCGGAACGGCTGACGGTTCATGACGAAGGGCTTACACGGCAGAAAGGCGTCAGGGGTGTTTTCGCCCTGCGCGGCCGTGCGCTCCCATTCGAAAGCCCGTCCTTCCCTCGGTTCTTCGTACGCGCTTCTTCTTCTTAGCTGCCCCTAGGCGCCTTCTGGCGCGCGAATGGTCGCGCGCGGGTGTTTAGGGGATCACCGCGGAGCAGAAAAAGAAGCGCCAGACGGCGAACAGAAGGACTTATGTCATGACCAACCAGACCAGCCAGACCGAACTGAAAAAGATCAAGATTTTCGACACCACCCTGCGCGACGGCGAACAATCGCCCGGCGCGGCGATGACTCATGAAGAAAAGCTGCGCATCGCCGAATTGCTCGACGAGATGGGTGTCGACGTCATCGAAGCGGGCTTTCCGATTTCCTCGCCCGGCGATTTCAAAGCGGTGAGCGAGATCACCAAGATCGTCAAGCGCGCATCCGTGTGCGGGTTGGCGCGCGCCGGCTTCAAGGATATCGACCGCGCCGGCGAAGCGCTGAAGGGCGCGCAACGCCCGCGCATCCATACCTTCATCTCCACCAGTCCCGTGCATATGAAGCACAAGCTCAATATGGGCGAAAATGCTGTGCTGGAAGCGGTGGGCGCCTCGGTGACGCGGGCCCGCAATTTCACGTCGGATGTACAATGGTCGGCGGAAGACGCGACCCGCACCGTGCCGGATTTTCTCTGCCGCTGCGTGGAAGTGGCGATCCATTCCGGCGCCACCACCATCAATATTCCCGACACGGTGGGCTACACCACGCCGCAGGAATATTTCGATATCGTCACCATGCTGCGCAACCGCGTGCCCAATGCCGACAAAGTGATCTTCTCCACCCATTGCCACAATGATCTGGGCCTGGCGGTGGCCAATTCACTGGCCGGTGTGCTGGCGGGTGCGGGCCAGGTGGAATGCACCATCAACGGCATCGGCGAACGCGCCGGCAATGCCGCGCTGGAAGAGATCGTGATGGCGCTGAAGGTGAGGAAGGACATCATGCCTTTCGGCACCAACATCAACACCACATTATTGGCCAAGGCCTCCAAGCTGGTCTCCAACGTCACCGGCTTCCCGGTCCAGTACAACAAGGCCATCGTGGGCAAGAACGCTTTCAGCCATGAAAGCGGCATCCACCAGGACGGCATGCTCAAGAATGTCGAGACCTATGAGATCATGCGGCCCGAGGATGTGGGTGTGAATTCCACCTCCCTGATGCTGGGCAAGCTGTCGGGACGCCACGCCTTCCGCGACAAGCTGGACAGTATGGGCTATCAGATGGAAGACGCTGCTTTCGAAGACGCTTTCCGCCGCTTCAAGGAACTGGCCGACAAGAAAAAGCATGTCTTCGACGAGGACATCGCAGCCTTGGTCGATGACGGCATCGTGCGCGGCCAGGACGCCATCAAAGTCAAATATGTGCGGGTGGAAACAGGCACGGGCATCAAGCCGCACGCCACCATGACCTTGTCGGTGCATGACGAAGACAGAAATACCGCGATCCATGGTGATGGTCCGGTGGACGCGGTGTTTCGCGCCATCCGAGAACTCTATCCCCATGCCGCGACGTTACAGCTGTTCCAGATCAATGCCGTGACCGAAGGCACCGATGCCCAGGCCACGGTCAATGTGCGGCTGGAAGAAAATGGGCGCACGGTCACAGGCAAGGCTTCCGACACCGACACGCTGGTGGCGGCGGCTTACGCCTATGTCAATGCGCTGAACAAATTGTTGGTGAAACGCGAAAAGCAGGCGCCGGAAGCACTGACCGTGGCACGATGAGGCAAGTCCCGGCCGCCAGGGCCGGGGCTTCATCGGCAAAAGGGGATTTGCAAGGGGCATGTGTCGCTTAGGTCAGAAACGGGCAGGTAATTGATGTTCGGCAGTCTTCTTGGCGCTCTATCGAGCGACATGGCCATCGATCTTGGGACGGCGAACACGCTTGTCTATGTCAAGGGCCGCGGCATCGTGCTCAACGAGCCCTCTGTGGTCGCCACCATCACCACGCGGGGCGGCAAGAAGTCGGTCCGCGCGGTGGGCAACGACGCCAAGATGATGCTGGGGCGAACCCCCGGCAATATCGAAGCCATCCGCCCCATGCGCGATGGCGTGATCGCCGATTTCGAAGTGGCGGAAGAGATGATCAAGCACTTCATCCGCAAGGTGCATAACCGCCGCTCCTTCGCCAATCCCATGATTATCGTCTGCGTGCCGTCCGGCTCGACGGCGGTGGAACGCCGCGCCATTCAGGAATCAGCTCTGTCGGCTGGCGCGCGGCGCGTCTTTTTGATCGAAGAACCGATGGCGGCGGCGATCGGCGCGGGGCTTCCGGTTTCCGAACCCACCGGCTCGATGGTGGTCGATATCGGCGGCGGCACCACCGAAGTGGCGGTGTTGTCGCTGGGCGGCATTGTCTATTCCCGCTCGGTGCGGGTGGGCGGCGACAAGATGGATGAGGCGATCATCGCCTATATCCGCCGCCACCAAAACCTGCTGATCGGCGAAGCCTCGTCGGAACGCATCAAGAAAGAGATCGGCTCGGCCGCGGCGCCCGAAGGCGGCAGCGGCATCACCATGGAAATCAAGGGCCGCGATCTACTGAACGGGGTGCCAAAGGAAATTACCATCACCCAGCGTCATGTCGCCGAAGCCTTGGCCGAACCGGTTGGCGCGATCGTCGAGGCCGTGAAGGTGGCTCTGGAAGCCACCCCGCCCGAATTGGCCGCCGACATCGTGGACAAGGGCATTGTCTTGACCGGCGGCGGTTCGCTGCTGGCCAACCTGGATTCGGTGCTGCGCAACGAAACCGGCCTTCCGGTTTCCATTGCCGACGATCCCTTGTCCTGCGTCGCCTTGGGCACCGGCCGGGTTTTGGAAAACACCAAAGGCATGCGTCACGTCCTCTCGACCGCATTCTGAACACAGGGGCTAGAAGGGGCCCGCCGCCATGGCCAACGTCACCTGGAAGATCGCACGGCGCGGCAATGCTCAGCTTCCCCTGATCATCGTCACCGCGCTGGCGCTTGTCCTGGTGCTTCTGGGCAAGGCGGAGCCCGCTCTGTTCGATCGTGCTCGCATGGCCATGACCGACGGTATGCGCCCGGTCCTGGCGGCGGCGCATGAGCCCATCGTGCGTTTCAACCGCTTTGTCGGCTCCTTCGACGAGCTATTCACCGTCTATCAGGAAAATCTGCGGCTGAAGGACGAGAATGCCCGCCTGCGCCAATGGCGCAATGTGGCAGTGGTGATGCAGGACCGGGTCAACCGCTATCAGGCGCTGCTGCACGCGGTGCCCGATCCAGGTCTTCATTCGGTGCTGGCCCGGGTGATCGGGCGCGCCAATCGGCCTTTCCTGGAGACCATGATCCTGGGTGCGGGCGCTTCTCATGACGTCAAGCCCGGCCAAGCGGTGGTGGACGCGCGCGGCATGATCGGGCGCATCTATCTGGCCGGAAACCGGACCAGTTGGGTGATCCTCTTGACCGACCTCAACAGCCGCATCCCGGTCACCATCGCGCCTGGTAACCGTCAGGCAATTTTGGTGGGCGACAATACGCCGATGCCGTCCCTGGACACCCTGTCCCAGATCGTGACGCTGAAAGCGGGAGACCAAGTCGTGTCGTCCGGCGATGGCGGTCTTCTGCCGCCCGGCCTGCCGATTGGAACCGTGGTGGAGCAGGGTGGCCGCTATCGGGTGGCGCTTCTGGCCGATGCCGGTTCCAGCGAGGATGTGGAGGTCCTGGCCTTTCGCCAGCCGCCGGAACAGCCGCCGGCGACCCCGGAACTTCCCGCCGTTGCGGCCGGCCTTCCGCCCGCCACCGCCGCGCCGCCTGCGGCTCAGCCTGGCCCCCAGACGGCCCAGGCGCCTGCCCAATCGAAGCCGGTGACGCCGGTTCAAAAGCCGGCCGCCGCGCCCGCCCAGCCCACCAGCCCGCCGGCGGATGATGCCGATGATGAGCGATGAGGCCATCATGGGCACCGCCGAGCGCGCAGGACTGATGATGAGTGGGCGAATTCTCTCCGGGCTCCTGCCGCTGTTGTGTGGCCTCCTGGCCGTGCTGATTTCCAACCTGCCGCTGTCGCTCACCAATGGCTTGGTGCCGGCGCCGCTCTTGGGCCTGGTGCCGGTCTATTTCTGGTGTCTGGTCCGACCGGACCTGATGACGCCGGCGGCCGTGTTCGTCATTGGGATCGTGGAAGACATGATGGCGGGCGGGCCTCCCGGCGTGTGGACGCTTGCCTTTGTGGTCACCTATGGCGTGATCGATCGCCAGCGTGACTCTTTCGCGGGCCTGGCGGGGTTGGGCGCGGTATTGGGCTTTGCCACGGCGGCCTTGATCACCTGCGTCGTCGCCTATGCCATTACAGCCGCGCTCTACAGCTTTCCGCCCATCGGCACCATCGTGGCGGAACTTGCCATGACCGTGTTGTTCTACATCCCTGGTGTTTATCTCATCGGCATCATCCACCGGCGCCTGGTCGGTCCGCTTCGGAGCGAACCCTGATGCCGCTGTTCGATAAGAAGGACAAATCCCGCTACGCCACTTTCACCCGCCGCTCGCTGGGGATGGGCGGTGGCATGACCCTGGTGTTCGCCATCCTGACGGGACGGCTCTATCAGCTTCAGATCCGCGACGGCGACCAGTATATGACCGAAGCGGAAGACAACCGCATCAATGAGCGGCTTCTTGCCCCGCCGCGCGGCCGCATCTTCGACCGTTTCCGGGTGGAGTTGGCCAACAACCGGCGCAATTACCGCGTGCTGCTGGTGGCGGAGCAGGCCACCCAAGGCGTGCAGGAAGCGCTGGACACGATCGGCAAAGTGATCGCGCTCACCGACGCTCAAAAGAAGCGCGTGATGGTGACCTTGGCCCAGAACAAGAAATTCGTGCCGGTGCCGGTGGTGGAGAATCTCTCTTGGGAAGAATTTTCTCGGATCAATATGCATCTGCCTTATCTGCCGGGCGTGCAGCCGGATGTGGGCGAGACCCGCGATTATCCCTTCAATGACGAGCTGGTGCATATCCTGGGCTATGTCGCCGCCGTGTCGCCCGAGGACAAGAAGGGCGACGAGGACACGCTGCTCGATATTCCCGGCTATCGCATCGGCAAGCGGGGCATCGAACGGCAATATGATGCGGTGCTGCGCGGTTCGGCGGGCGCTTCGCGGGTGGAAGTCAATGCCTATGGCCGCGTCATCCGCGAATTGGGCCATGAAGCGGGCACGCCCGGGCAGGACATCTGGCTCACCATCGACCGCGAAGTGCAGCAATATGTCTCTCAGCGGCTGGGCAATGAAAGCGCCGCCTGCATCGTCACCGATGTCGAGACGGGCGACATCATCGCCATGGCCTCGACGCCGGGTTACGACCCCAATCTGTTCAATGTCGGCATTTCGCCCGACCAATGGCGCGGCCTGACCGAGGACGATCACAAGCCGCTTTTGAACAAGGTTATGGACGGCGTCTATCCGCCGGGCTCGACCTTCAAGCCGGTGGTGGCGATGGCGGCGGTGGAAGCTGGCCTTGCGACGCCGGATTATCGCGTCTCCTGCAACGGCCAGTTGACGCTGGGCAATCACACTTTCCATTGCTGGAAAAAAGGCGGCCATGGCTCGCTGGATCTGGAAGGTGGCATCAAGAACAGCTGCGACGTGTTCTTCTATGAGACGGCGCGGCGGCTGGGCATCGACAAGATCCAGGAAGTGGCGCTGAAGCTGGGGCTGGGCGCGCCGACCGGCATCGAATTGCCGGGCGAGAAATCCGGCTTCATTCCCAGCCGCGCCTGGAAGCAAAAACGTTATGGCGTCGCCTGGCAACAGGGCGACACGCTGTCGTGCGGCATCGGCCAGGGCTATGTCACCGCCACACCACTGCAGTTGGCGCTCGAGGTCACCCGCATCGCATCGGGCAAGAAGGTGAGCCCGCGCCTGGTGCATATGGTGGGCAACGCCATGAACCATCGCGAGGAGGCGCCCCCGCTCGATCTGTCCCCGGAAGGGCTAGCGCGAGTGCGCGAAGGCATGAACCAGGTGGCCAATGTGCCGGGCGGCACGGCCTATGCCTTCCGCATCCCCGAACCGGGTTTCGAGATGGCGGGCAAGACCGGCACCGCCCAGGTGCGCGCCTACAGCGCCGAAGAACATCTCCATGGCGTGACCAAGAATTCCGCCCTGGACTGGAAGCTGCGCGACCATGGCTTGTTCATCGCCTTTGCCCCGGTCGGCCAGCCCAAATATGCCTGCGCCTGTATCGTCGAACATGGATCCGACGGCCATCCCCAAGTGTTGATGGCGCGTGACATTCTTCTGTTCACCCAGAAGCGCGATCCGCTGAACATGCCCACGGCCTATCCCATCAAGGCGGCATCCTTGCCGGGGCAGGTGGTCAGATGATCTCCCGCACATATGATGGGGGCTCGCTGTGATCTCCCGCCCTTATGCCGCCGCCAAGCGAACCTTGGGCATCGGCGAAAAGCTTCTAGACGTGAATTGGGGGCTGGTGCTGCTGATCACCCTGATCGCTGGGGGCGGCGTCGCCATGCTTTATTCGGTGGCAGGCGGGCATTTTCACCCTTGGGCGCTGTCGCAGCTTTCCAAATTCCTGGTGGGGCTGGTGATCATGGTGATCGCTGCCTCGATCGATGTCAGGGTGTGGATGAGCTTGGCCTATCCGGCTTACGCGCTTGCCATGGTGCTTCTGATCGCGGTGGACGTGGCGGGCCATGTCGGGCTGGGCGCGCAACGTTGGATCATGCTGGGGCCGCTGGAACTTCAGCCGTCTGAGCTGATGAAGATTTCGCTGGTGCTGGCGCTTGCCCGCTTCCTGCACGGCAAGAGCGTTGAGGATATTTCCAAGCCGCTCAATCTGGGCATTGCGCTGGCCATGATCGGGCTTCCCGCTTTTTTTGTGGTGGTGGAACCCAATCTGGGCACCACCCTGATCATTCTGGCCGATGGCTGCTCGTTGCTCTTCCTGGCGGGGCTTTCCTGGTATTGGATCGCGCCGGCGCTGGCCGCGGTCGCCACCGCCGTGCCGCTGGCCTGGCGCTTTGTGCTGCATGACTATCAGAAGGCGCGGGTAATGACTTTCCTCGATCCCGAGGCCGATGCGCTGGGCGCCGGCTGGAACATCACGCAGGCCAAGATCGCCATCGGCTCGGGCGGGCTGTCGGGGAAGGGGTTCCTCAACGGCACCCAGAGCCGGCTCAACTTTCTGCCGGAAAAGCAGACCGATTTCATCTTCACCAATTTCGGCGAGGAATTCGGCTTTGTCGGCAGCGTGGCGCTGCTGATCCTGTTCGCGGTGGTGATCTTCTACGGGCTGCAGATTTCGCTGAGCGCCAGGAGCCAGTTTTCCCGCTTGCTGGCCATGGGCATCACGCTCAATTTCTTCTTCTACATCATGATCAATGGGCTGATGGTGATGGGGTTGATCCCCGTAGTGGGTATTCCCATGCCGCTTCTGTCTTATGGCGGAACCGCCATGCTGACCGTGATGTTCGGGTTCGGCCTGCTGATGAGCGTGCATGTGCACCGGCAAGTCGAGATTCCCCGCCATAGTGGTGGAATTATCTAAAGCCCCTCGGCCTTCGCCGGCCCGAGGCCGTACCTACGCTGCCGCTATGGTCGGGCAGCTCCCCGCCAGCGCGCTACGCGCGCGCAGGGGAGGCGGGCCTGAACCAAGGTGCTCTGCCCTGACGGCGTGGGTTTCCAGCGAAAATTCTCGCTTTCCCGAGCATGTGGACGGGCAAAGAGCTTTTCTGGACAGGGGGGTACCCCTCTGGTATGAGGCCCCTCCTTGCTGGCCCCGTAAGAGCCGGCGGGCGTGGGTGATTAGCTCAGTTGGTAGAGCAGCTGACTCTTAATCAGCGGGTCGCAGGTTCGATTCCTGCATCACCCACCACTCTCAAAGAGTGACGCAGGTTCGAGTCCCAATCGGCCACCCAAAAATCGCGGAATAACAGGGAAAAATACAGGGATAATTCTATTTTGAAGGACGTTCGGCGGCCACGCAGAACGTAAAATTCAATGAATATCGGCATAATTCGGGCATTGTGCGTTCCGAAGTATCCGAAATATCAGGGAAAGTAATCAGACCTAACAGGGAAAAAACTGGCAATAACAGGGAAAATTCCTGGCGTAACAGGGACCGATGAAGACCATGAAAGCTCGGTCACCTGGGCCCAAAGGAATGGTCGGTCATTCCGCCGCATCCCGAGCGGATATCAACCCAACTGTGCTGGCAACCTAAGCCGTAGAATCGCTGAAATTCCGGGCGCTGAGGCAAGTAGGGCCCTGCTATAGCCGCAATGATAGGCATGTCGCACCGCGACATCGATTCAGACTGGACATTGGCAAGGAATGGAGCGTCCGTCGGCTGATCTGAGGAGCGCCACAATCGCCATGGCACAGCATATTTCCCGAGCCAAAATTAAAAATCTTGTCGCAAACGAATTGACAGATATCGCCCAGCAACGAGGGGGTTGTTACATTTTGATGCCGCCAACCGATTCAAAGTTGTGGCGCCCCGGCTATCATTTGCTCGCCAAAACTCGTGCTTTAGCTCTCGATAGCGCACGCCAAGATCTCTTTTCTCTGAATCGAACAATTAACCGGAGTACGTCGGCATCCGAAACTATTAGGTGGGCTAAAAGCCCCAAAGATAAAAGCTTTGCGGGTGTGGCCCGCGAATGGTTCGACAACTGCGCTACCCGATGGGTCCCTTCGTACGCCACTCGTCTAAAGAGCCGACTGGAAGAAGATCTCGTCGCGCGACTAGGTACTCGGGACATATCCGGGATAACTGCCCTCGACTTATTAGCTGCTATTAGAGCCATCGAGAAGCGCGGAGCGGTCGAGACCGCAAAGCGAGTGCTGCAAATGGCAGGGTGCGTGTTCCGCTATGGGGTAGCAACAGGCCGTTGTGAACGAGACATAAGTGCGGACTTGCGCAGCGCCCTAAAGCCCTCCCAAAATGTGAAGCACAGAAGTTCACTTGCCGCAAAAGAACTTCCAGGATTTCTAAACGACCTCGAGAACTATGAAGGCAGTATCCTCACAAAAACTGCGATGAAGTTGGTGATATTGACGTTCGTGAGGACCTCAGAAGTCCGTCTCGCGCGTTGGTCCGAATTCGAAGATCTGGATGGGCGAGCGCCATTGTGGCGTATTCCAGCTGAGAGAATGAAGATGCGCCGCGACCACCTGGTTCCTCTAGCGCCTCAGGTCGTTAAGCTCCTTAAGGCTTTATACAGAGCAACAGGCAAAGGCCCACTCCTGTTTCCGGCAAACACGATTTCGGGGGTCATCTCAGAAAACACTTTGATCTACGCTATATACAGGATGGGTTACCATAGTCGGGCGACGGCGCATGGATTCCGGTCGACTGCCTCAACGGTTCTGAACGAAGCTCAGTTCAACAGGGATTGGATAGAAGTTCAGCTGGCCCCATTCTGATGGGAGCATTCGCGGCATTTACAATGCCGCCCAATGGTTAGCCGGCCGAAGAAAGATGATGTGTTGGTGGGCCAACTTTGTGGAGCGTAGCCAACATGGCAAGGGTCGTAAAGCGTAGGTTCGAGTCCAACACCGCTACTCATAATCGATGGCGTGAGTACGCATCCCGGCTGCCTAGCCCCGCGGGCCTTCGGCCAACGCGGTGGGCGGTGATAACCCAGAAAACGCGCCCACCCTCTCTTTCAGGGACTTTTTTTAAAGCCGGGCCTGAATTCTCCGCCGGTCTGTGCTCGAAGGCGCTGGATTTCTGCCCCTTGCAGAGACGATATCCGGAGACAGGCCCGAACAGCGCATTTCGACCAGGGAACTTTACGCCCAATATCAGCAAATTTTCGCCCGCGATCAAAAAAACCTTGTCGACCCGCCCATGGCGCGGGGCGTGCGGATACAGAAGAAATTTTCCGCGTTATAGGCATGGTCCAGGAAATAGCGTGCAACAAGGATACCCGGCGACGTCAAATGCTCACGACCAGGCGAAGTTTTCCAGCATGAACTGTATCAGTTGATTATTGCTCGATGGAAAGGGTGATACAAAATCAAGGCTGGATTTATCTGGGTTATGCGGCGGGATTAGCCTTTGCTGCGGAGTTTGGTCTATGGCCTGTCTGCCGCTGGACAGCAAGTCTTCGCCCGGACCCTGCGAGCGGGCGGATTTATGCAATTCAACAACAAGGGACGATTTATGTCACCCGCGCGTTGGGCCTTACCTATGATGGCGTATTAGCCGTCGGACTTGCCCTATTTGCGGCATCCGTTGTGCTATATTTTGTCCATGGCAAGCGGGGGTCATAAAGGGATTCAATCCCGTATCCGAGTTGCCGACATTCGGCGTTTGGTGACGTTCGGTACAAGTCTCACCGCACTCGGTGGCTGGCAAAATGCCTTATCATTGTCGCTCGCTAATGCTTATGGACACCATGTAGAGGTCGAAACTGTCGCCGAGGCAGGTCGAGATTCCCGATGGGCCCTAGCTAACGTTGATAGAGTTATCGCACGGTCACCGGATCTGGTTCTGATTGAGTTCACCGTCAACGACGCATCCATCCTGCATTTGATATCATTGCGCGAAAGCGAGCAAAATACTGTAGAATTAGTTACCCGAATTCAGAACGCCTTGCCTGGGGCCATTATCTTTCTAATGGCCATGAGCCCTTTTTGGGGACGCCGATCGCTGATACGTCCGCAGCTAGAGCGCTACTACAACCAGCAAGAAATCATTGCTAGAGAACTCAATGTTGGCTTCATTGATCACCGCCCCAAATGGCGTAGGTTCAGCGCCGCCGACATACGTCGACTAATTCCAGATGGGGCCCATCCGCTACCCGCTGTGATAGCGCAGATAATTGTCCCGTCGATACTGGCAGCATTGAGCGTTGAAAGTGTCCCGCAATAACCGTGACTCAAGCGCAAACCACTTGCAACATTCGCAATTCCGCGCGAAATCCGGTGCGACCACTCTATGTCTTTGCTATCAGGTATTTGGCGCATCCCAGCCGAAGAGCATAGGAATGGCGAATAGAAAAATTACCAACAGTATCGCCACTCCTATGCCGATAATTTCTGGCCAGGTCAGTCTTCTTCTCTGAATTTCTTTATCGTAATCCAAGGCATCCTTCGCCATTAGACGCGTGCAACTTTCCACTGCGAAGCAGACGGCACGATGTGAATATCTGCAAAGATTGCCCGCATTCCGCCCTTTGGTAGAGGAGCGCTTCGCATGGTTTGTGTCGCAATTCTCTTAAAATCAATAACTTACCGGCCGGCTGCAGCTTCGGCAATAGGATATAAACTATCGGAGCCGGAAGGATTAGGGTCCACGACGAAAGTTAAACAGAGTGGGGCACGCAGAATATTCCGCCCGTGCCATTGAGTCCACACTCTAGGCAAAATTTGCAAAAATTTTGGCTTGGCAGCAACCGAATGGTTCCCCAGAAATTGAGTATCCCAACATAAGGCAGTTTTGCCGCAACTCATTTCATTAAATGCTGGCTAATTTCGGATCCATGGAACTGCCAAGCTCGACCCGGCTTTCTCTCCTGGAGAGAATTTACATATTCGGTGAATCCCATTGTTGAAACATTCACTACCCGATCGCATGAGCATGCAGGTTCTAAGGGACGCGAGAGTGCGGCGTCCGGCAGAAGCGCAGGCAGCAGCTCAAGCTTCAAAGTACTACAAGAATGATCGTCTGGAGATGTTGCGTTTTCTCCCAACGAGTCCCACGCGTTTGATCGATATCGGATGCGGGGAAGGATTTTTCGGCGAGGCAGTTAAGAAACGTTTTCCGGCTTGCGAGACATGGGGAATTGAGCCGGTCGCGGCTGTGGCTGAAAGAGCGGCTTTGCGAAATGATTACGTGCTCTGCTCTTCGTTGGAAGATTCGAGCGAACTTCCTATCGCCCATTTTGATGTAGTAACGATGAATGATGTCTTGGAACACATTGCTTGGCCGACCACGGCGCTAACCGCTGTTAGGCGAATCCTTAGCGACGAAGGGGTGCTCATTGTTTCGCTTCCAAATGTGCAATTTCTTCTTAATGTTCTTGATCTCGTTAAGAGGAACGAGTGGGAATATCAGGATTCCGGAATTTTGGATCGTACGCACTTTCGTTTCTACACTGCAAAAAGCGCGGTGAGGCTTCTTGAACAAAACGGCTTCAAGGTGGAGCGAGTGGTCGGAATAAACCCGATGCGACCAAAATGGTTTTATCGCGCAGTTTTCGCAATGGCGCCCGGCTTCTTCTACTGGATGCCCTTTTTTCAGCTCGCGGTCGTGGCAAAACCAATGCGCCTCGGTTCTTAATCCCTAGTCTCAAACACAAAAGTCGATCAAGGTGCACCTTGGAGCTGAAAACTGTGATAGAGCCTTTCAAGTTGACTTCAATGCGGGGGTAGTTAGCTTTTACCGCGCATTAGGATTCGGTGCCGGCACGCCTAGCTGAATATAGGATGTCTAATTCTTGCAGATTGATCTGACGGCGGCTTCTTCTGGAGCTACAAACGTGGCGCGCGCCAGAGTTTTGGCGTTTTATCTTCCGCAGTTTCATCCCATTCCTGAAAACGATGAATGGTGGGGTGCTGGCTTCACGGAGTGGACGAATGTTGCCAAGGCGAAACCTCTTTATGCCGGACATGTTCAGCCCAGATTGCCGGCCGATCTTGGCTTCTATGACCTGAGAGTGCCCGAAGTGCGTGAGCTACAGGCCGGCCTGGCGCGGAAGGCAGGCATTGAATCATTTTGCTACTGGCATTATTGGTTCGGAAACGGGCGTCGAATATTGGAGCGGCCCTTTGAGGAAGTATTGGCGAGCGGAAAGCCAGATTTTCCATTCTGTCTAGCATGGGCGAACGTTTCATGGACGGGAGTTTGGCACGGGCTTTCCGGTAAAACACTTGTCGAGCAGACTTATCCAGGAAAGGCCGACGAAGAAGCTCATTTCCGGTGGGCTCAGAGAGCGTTCGAGGATCCCAGGTATAGTAAGGTCTATGGCAAGCCCGTCTTTGTGGTCCTTTCCCCCAGTAACTTGCCATCAACAAGAAATTTTATTGAACATTGGCGGGAGCTTGCTCACAGGGCTGGCTATCCCGGAATCTATTTTGTCGGTATTTGGGACAGCTTCGAACCACCTGGCGAGCGCTATCATGCTCCGTATCTCGATCCATTCGACGCAGTTACACTGCTAGGCCCTCACGATTACCTTGCCAGGCATCATCGCGCTGTTACTCGGCCGTTAGTTACCAAAATAAAAGGACTGATACCCCAGCGAATCAAGGCGTTGCGGCCCAAGATACGTACTGGCCCCAACAGAGTTTCGTATTCTGACGTTCTTGCCCAAGCATATGATGATATGCCCCAGGGCGCCCGATATCTGCCATCCGTTTTATCTGGCTGGGATAACACACCTCGATCGTCGCGCCGTGGATGGGTTTATGAGGGATTTACGCCGGAACTGTTCAAAATTCATATGGATCTAGCGATCTCACGTCTACGAGATCACCCAAAGGAGGAACGCATCTTGTTTCTGAAAGCTTGGAATGAATGGGCGGAAGGCAACATCAT
>DATNGI010000130.1:0-10266 GCA_035605955.1 Rhizomicrobium sp. | reverse complement strand
GTCAAGGCCGGCGACGGCAGCGAAGTGGCCAGCGTTCCCATCGGCCATGGGCCGGACGCCGTCATTTACGATCCCAAGCGGAAAATGGCGTTCGTGCCATGCGGGCGCGACGGCGTTCTCGACGTCATCGCGATGGGCGATCCCACAAAAATTGCTTTGGTCCAGCAACTGAAGACCGAGCAGGGTTCGCGAACCGGGACAATCGATCCGGGCACCGGGCGGCTTTATGTGATGGCATCCAAGCCCGACATGGCCCATATGCAGCCCAATGGCCGTCCGGCAAGGTTGCCCGGATCGTGGGAAGTTTTGGTGATCGGCCCTTGAGGCGTGTTGGTTCAAACCTGCTTATAGGTTGGAGGGGATGTCATGAACGCGAAATTCGCCCTGCTGTCGGCCGTCATGATGCTTGGCTTTGGGGCGCTTGCTTGTGCGCCCGGTGCTGAGGCTGAAGAGGCCGCGCAGGCCGCACAAGTGACCGAGCTTCTGGACATCTTCAATCGCGGTTGTCTGCATGCCATGCCGTCGCTGGACGGCTTCGCGGCCGGTCTTCGTGCTGCGAAGCTTTCGCCCGACGATTTTGCGCGCGCCGTTCCCGATAAGACCGGCGACGGATGGGCGATCAATGGCAAGGCCGGCAAATATGTTCTCTTGCACAGCCAAGGCCTCAAGCCCGGCGATATCGCCTTGCTGCCGGGCGACAAGAATGAGGTCTGCACCGTTACCACCACCGGGCGCGCGGATCTGCCAGTGCTGGAGCCGTTCCGGGCGCTGAAGGTGCAATATGCCGCCGAAGCGCACACCACACTGGTGAAGCCTACGCATCCCGCGACCATACAAGGCGGGCCGGAGGAGCCTCCGCCCAGTTTCATCGAAATGCAGATTACCGCGTCGCTCTCCGGCCTGTTGTATGTGCAATCGTTGCAGCCGGGCGGGCTTGCGGAATATCGCCTGGAATACCGGCCCAGTCCTTACACCGCGACGCCGTAGGAGCGCGTGCGCTCATGCTTCGACAGGCTCATGCTTCGACAAGCTCAGCATGAGGAGTTTTGTTTATGTCCTAACCCTGAGCTTGTCGAAGGGCGAGCAGCGACGTCGGGCTGGATCACCCCGCCCCACCATTAATCATCCCCACCCAATCCGCGAAACGGGCCATGAAGTTGGTGAGGAATTTCTTTGTCTCCTCATTGGTGAGCTTGCCGCTGTCGTCCAGAAGCTTTGCCGCCTCGCCGATATAGGCTTCGGGCTGCTGCATCACCGGCAGATTGGTGAAGATCAGGCATTGGCGAAGCGCAAGATTGGCTCCGAACGCGCCCAGCTTGTACGGCGTGACGCTGATGACCGCCGCCGGCTTTCCATCCCAATGGTTCTTGCCCGCCGGGCGCGAGCCCACATCAATCGCGTTCTTCAAACAGCCGGAAATGGAGCGGTTATATTCCGGGGTGGCGAACAGGATGCCCTCGGCCTTTGCGATCTCGCGGCGGAATTGGCTCCAGGGCGCGGGCGGGTTGCCGGTATCCAGGTCTTCATTGTAGAGCGCCAGATCGGCGATCTCCACCAGGCGGCAGGAGAGGGTGGCGGGCGCAAGCGCCATCGCGGCCTGGGTGATTTTCCGCGTCCAGGATTCTTTCCTCAGACTGCCGATGATGACCGCGATATCGTGTGCCATGGGATGTCTCTCTCGTTGCGCCGCCCTTAAACGCGCAAAACTCGCAAAAGCCGCAGATTGGCCCTAAGCTGGTGCGGGCATCGGGGGACAGGCGTGATCTATCAGCGGATTGTCGCGATTGTCGTTGGGGGATGGTGCCTATTCATGATTTGGGGAGGCGGATTTTTCTGGACCGAAGCCCTTCTCAACAATGTCATCAAGACAAATACCTACACGCTTTATTCGAAACTGCCGCCGCCGCCCAAAGGACCTGCTTTTTGTTCACACGTCTTGTTTGCGCCCTATGGCATCGTCCTGCCGTGCAATTTCGAGCCGCCTTTCCTGTGGTGGCTGCTGCGCGGGAATGGACAATGAAGTGGGCGCGGGGTGTGAAAGCCTTGTCGATCGCCTTCCTTGTCATTCCCTTAGGTCTTCTTGGTGGCGCGGCGCCGATCAGCAAGGATGGCGACCAAATTCGGGAACGCCGCCTGGCGTACAGCGCCGCCATTGAGGCGCGCCGCCCAGATCACATGCGCGGCTTTCTTGCTGACGATATGGTCCAGCTCAGCAGCAACGGAGAGACGGCTATCGGCCGCGACGCGGTGCTTCAGACCTATGCTGCCCACGAATTCCGCGATCCAAATTTCATTGTGTATGAGCGTTTGCCGGATAGCGTCGATATCAGCGACAATGGCCGTTCCGCCGTGGAACGGGGGCATTGGCGCGGGCGCTTTCGCCAAGCGGACGGAACCATCGCCGGCAACAGCGGCCTCTACCAGGCAGGCTGGATAAAGCGCGGCGGCGCTTGGTTGATCCGAACTGAAAGTTACGTCCGGCTCCATTGCCTGACGGAAAGCGACTGTCCGAAATAACTTCGGGTAGTGCGATCAGCCGTCCCGCGCGGCTTCCGGCGCTCAAGGAAATGAGGTTAACGCCCGTGAAGCTGCGATGGATGGCTGATCCGAAGGTGGGTAATCCCTAAATCTTTAGCGCCAGGTAGGGACGCATAGGGATGATGCGGCAGGCGCCTTGTTCGCCTCCGGCTTGCCATATTCCCGGCGGTTAATTTGCGCCCGGAATCGCCAAGTCATCGTCACGTCTTGTGAAGGAGAGCGTCATGAAAATGCTTCGCTATACGGCATGTGCATTGGCTCTGTTGGGCGCCTGCGCAATCGCGGCGAATGCCGGACCGGGCGGCGGCGGTGGTGGTGGACATGGCGGCGGGATGGGCGGCGGCATGGGCGGCGGGCATGCCGCTGGCGGCGGCGGTGGATTTGGGGGCGGCTTTGGCGGCGTTGGCTCGGCCTCGCTCAGCGGCCACGCGCCCGTCACCATGGGCGGCATGTCTTCAAGCCACATGAGCAGTCAAGGCGCGGCCAACAGCAATAGCGCCAATGCCTCGGCCACGGCTTCGGCCAGCGCCGGCGGTCATGGCGATGCCGGCGGCTCCGCCAGCGCCTCGACGGCGGGCGAGAATGATCCCACCGTCGCCAAGGCGGCTGCCGAGTTGGGCAAGCTGAATGCCGCGCATGCCTCGCCGACGGCGTTGGAGCATGCTTCGTCCAAATCGATCGTGGGCGCGATCGCCACCTATAAGAGCACCACGGTCACGGCCCAGGCGGCGGTGACCAAATTCACGGCCCTGGTGAAAGCGGATGACGGCACCGTGACCGCCGACCAGGTCAATTTGACGAATGCGCAAAATGCGCTGACGGCGCTCAAGGCCTCGACCACCGCGACGCCGCAGCAATTGGCGGATGCGCAAACCGCGGTGAACAATGCGCAGACCGCGCTCAACGCCGCGAACACGCAGCTGAGTTCGGATCAGGCGTCGCTGAGTTCGGCGCAGGCCACCATCGTGTCGGCGCAAAACACGCTCGCCTCCGAGACCAACAAACCGCTGACACCCAGCGTGATCGCCCAGCTGAACACAATGCTCGGCATATAAGGGGGATAGAGGCCACCGCTCCTTAAAAGCGGTGGCTTTTTAGAGTCGCTTGCAGGTCCGTCCCGGCCTCGCATCGTGCTTGATCGCACGATGCTGCGGCGCTCGACCGGGCAAACGGTCCACTGGACCGTCTGCCCATCCGGTCTCGCCCTCAATGTATCTTCGTGTTCACCAGCGCAGGCGCGGTGAAGGCCGTCATGTCTCCCTTCGCCTTGCCCGGGGAAACCATCAGGCGCGCGCCCAACGGTTTGCTCCACCGGAAAGCCAGCCAGGAGACATCGCCGATGATGCTGGCGATTTCTTTTTCGCTGGTCGCGCCTGCCAGCGGCACGGTGTCGACCCCGCCGGCGCACACCGCCGACCAGGCCAGGATCGAGTCCAAGGAGAAGGTGTTTTCCGCCCAATGCTGAGCCAGCACCTTGTCTTCCATCACCGGGATCATCAGCCCGGAATAGCCGGTGCGCTTGACGGGCGTTGCCTGCACCGCGCGGGTGATGATGCCCGCCGCCGTCATCGAGCCGGAGGCGCCGATGGGCGCGCCCAAAAAGGCGTCGAAGGCCGTGGCGATGGAGGCACGCCCCGGCGCCGGCGTGGCATCGATCCCTTCATAGGTCCAGCCGGTGGCGGCAGCGACTTTCATCGCCACCGCTTCGACCTCCTTGGTGTATTGCGACAACTCCTCGGTCAGATGCGCCTGCGCCTGCACCGGATCGTGATATTTCGCAAACACATGATTGACCACATTCGCCGTCTCCATGGCGATGGCGAAATGCTTGCCCGGCCCAGTGTGCCAGGAGCCCGGATAGTAGGGGCCATAGGGTTTCATCATGGCGATGGCCGCGAAGCCGAAATTGCCGTTGCCGTTGGGGCTGTGCGCGGCGATCTCGTGGATCGCGTGGGCGGCGGTGGCGATGGCGCGCCAGTGCAGGCCCTTGTCGTCGGCCACGATGATATTGGCGTTGGCGCCGCCATCGGCCAGGATTTGCGGGAGCAGATCGGCGGCTGCGGTGTCGTCATCGTCGTTCATCATGGCGGGGCCGACATTCAGGCCCACATGATCGTTGGCCGCGGCTTTCTTGATGGCGCCGATCAGGGCCAACGCCTCTTCGCGGCTCATGCCTTTGATATATTGCGGGAAGGGCTCCGTGGTGACGCGCCCGCCCGCGCCGGGAAATCCGGCCTGGTTCAGCGCCGTCTTGGCGGCGGCGAGGAATTTCGCCGTTTCGTCCATGCGCGCGGCATAATTGTCCTTGTCGAGTGCGACGAAAGCGGTCACGGCGCGGATGCCTGGTTTGTCTTCAGCGGCGCCTTGGGCGTGAGCCGCCGCCGCCCACAAAAATAGGCTGAGACCAATAGCCAGATTTCGTGTGGCGCTTTCTACAAATTGCTTCATGGGTTCCCCCCTTATCGTCTGGTCCTATCATGTGCGCGCCAAAGGGCCGTCGTCCAGTGGGTTCCCCTGGAACATTCATCTGCGCGCCTCGTTTATTGCGGGCGGGAGAAGCTGTCGGACGTGGGCGCAAAGAAAGGTGCCACATGAGAAAGTTTCACACCGCGCTTGGATTGGGTTCGTTTCTCGTTACTGCCTGCGCAACCCTGCTGGTGCCCACGGTCTCCAGCGCCGATACCGTCGAAAGTAGCTATGTCGCCTGCAATCAGAGCGGCGATTGCTGGCGGGTGCATAAGATGTATGCCTATGGGGCAGACAGGCCGATCATCTACCACAATGGCGATTGGTACGAAGCGCATCAGAGGGATGAGCATGTTCACTGGCTCGCCGACCCTGACGATGATCGCGGCTATTATGTCGAAGGACGTTGGCACGCGGATCCCGGCGCGCGCGCCGTGGCGGGCGGGGCGACAGGTGCCGGCCTTGGCGCGGCAATCGGCTGTGTCGTGACGCTGCCGGCTGGATGCGCGCCCGGCGCCGCGGTCGGTGCGGCCGTGGGTGGCGGGACGGGCGCTGTCGTCGGCGCGGGCACGACGCCTCGCTAGTCCAACTCGCGCCGATTGGCGCGGGCGATTTGGGGTGACTTGCGAGCGCCCTCGGAGAGCAGGCCTGGATCCGTCCGGGCCTGCTCGCCGGTCGCGCGTGAAGAGTGATCGCCAAAACGTCAAACTGCCCCTAAGCTTGCGTCGGCATCAGGGGACAGATCATGAAAACAGCATGGATGGCGGGCGCCGCGCTGGCGGCGATGGTTGCAGGCGCGCACGCGGCGCCGCAGCGGGACGAGAAAGTCTATGCCGCGGTGACTGCGAACAAGGCAGGCGCCGTCGATCTCCTGAAACAGATCGTCAATGTCGATTCCGGCACCGGCGATGTGGCGGGCGGCGCCAAGGTGGCGGGCATTCTGTCGGCGCGGCTGAAGGCGCTGGGCGCCGAGGTCCGCAACGAAAAAAGCGAGGCGCCCGATCTGCCCGACAATGTCGTGGCGGTGTTCCATGGCACCGGCAAGGGCAAGATCCTGGTCATCGCCCATTTCGACACCGTGTTTGGCCCGGGCACGGTCAAAGGGCGGCCTTTCAGCATCGACGCCAACAATCGCGCGCATGGCCCCGGCGTGGGCGACGAGAAGGCGGGCGATGTGGTGGCGCTGACCGCGCTCAAGATCCTGCACGATCTGAACTTCAAGGATTACGCCTCGATCACCGTGCTGTTGGATGCCAGCGAGGAGCGCGGCTCGCCCAGCTGCGCCAATCTCATCAAGAAATTGGCGGCTGAGAACGACGTGGAATTCAACATGGAGCCCGGCGACGCGCCCGATGTGCTGACGGTGTGGCGCAAGGGCGCGGGCGATATCGTCATCCATGTCGAGGGCCGTGCCGCTCATGCCGGCATGGTGCCGCAGAACGGGCGCAATGCCGCGATGGAGTTGACGCATCAGATCAATGCGCTGGGGAACGCGTTTCCCACCTCCGGCGATGGCGTGACCGCCAACCTCACACTGATGAAGGCGGGAAGCCGTGCCAACATCATTCCCGACAGCGCCGAAGCAACGCTGGATGTGCGCTTTAGAAAGCCCGACGAGTTGCAGCAGGTCATCGCCAGGGTGAAGGCGAACGCGGCCAAGACGGCGGTCCCGGACACCAAGGTGACGGTGACCGCCAGCGGCAGTTTCCCGCCGCTGGTGGAAAATGCGCAGACCCACGCGCTGGCCCTGCGCACCGATGCGATCTATGCCGAGCTGGGCAAAAAGATCGGCCATGGCGGCAATGGCGGGGCGTCTGAATCGGCCGTGGCGCAATCGGTGGGCACGCCGGCGCTGGACGGGCTGGGCGCGGTGGGCGGCGATTTCCACACCGACCATGAGTGGATCGATCTGAACACGCTGGAGCCGCGCGTCTATCTCTTCACGCGGCTTTTGATGGAGACGGGCGCGAGGCCGCCGGGGAAGTAGGCGGTTCAGTCCAGGAGATCTGATGGAGGCTATCGAGCATTGGCCTTGGGAAGTGCGGGGTAATCCCCCAATCGAAACCATTGTCAGCGGAGACGGAGTGTCGCGTCTTCATTTTGTGCATGCTCCCGGCGGCACAGTGCGGTTCTTTGTCCAGGAATTGAGACGGCTGGAGACAATGGGACAGGAATATTTCGCATGGTATTCGGAAGCTCTAAGCGGACTCTACCCTGATCTTGAAACCGCTAAGCAGGACGCCAGGAGAATGGTTCGCTGGTTCAATCCAGCCTCTTGAAAGAAAAGCCGGTTCTGATCGCTACGGATAGTGCCCCGGATGATCCTTGCAGGTGACGCGGCATTGATCGATGCCGCCGGAATCCTGGATGCAGCCGATTTCGCATTGATTTTTCGCGGCCTTGAAATTCGCCTGGTCGCGCTCATAGGCATACGTGAACAGCGCCACGGCCAGAATGACCAGCGCCGCCAAGGCACCCAGGACAATCTTCAGCCAGCGCATTTTTTGCCAAGCCCCTTAGCCCTCAAGCCGGAGCATACCATGCGGGGCGCCGAAGCCGCCTTGCATTTTTCGCGATCCGGGCCGACATTTTGACCGCGTGGATACGCCGGGTGCTTATGATGGCAACGCAATGGCAGCGGATTTTTCTCGGCCCGGACGGCAGGCTGCTCTCCCCCTTTTGGCGCGCGCTCCTGTTCTATCTGTTGGCCCGCTGGGTGCTGTCGCCGCTGTTGGACGCGCCATCCGCCGCCATCGCGCGGGCCTTTCACATCGCGCCCAATTTCAATGCGGGCAATATCGCGCTGTCGGAGGCGGGCACGCTTGCGCTGGCGCTGCTACTGACTTGGGCTTTCGCGGCTTACGAGCATCGCGCCATCGGCGATTACGGGCTTCCGCTGGCGCGGGCCCTCCGCTTGCCGACGCTGGAAGGCGCGATCCTAGGTGCCGTGCTGGCCGGGGTAGTCGCGCTCGGCATGCTCACCTTGGGCGGCATGCAGGTGAACGGGCTTTCGCCCGGGGGCGGCGCGTGGCGCTTTGCGCTGATCTGGCTGGCGGTGAATATCCTGATTGGCCTTGCCGAGGAGATGTTCTATCGCGGCTATCTGCTCAAGACCCTGTGGCAGGCGCTCGGTTTCTGGCCCGCCGCCATTTTGGTGTCGCTGCCCTTCACCGCCGATCATTATTTCTACAAGCCCGGCGAGAATATCTGGGACGTGATCACCCTGATGTCGTTCAGCCTTCTGTGCTGTTACTCGGTGCGGCAGACCGGCACCTTGTGGTGGGCGGTCGGCTTTCACGCGGCGTTCGATTACATGCAGCTTTTCGTGATCGGAACGCCGAACGGCGGGCAATTTCCCGTGGGTCGCCTGCTCGATTCGCATTTCGACGGGCCTTGGTGGCTGACGGGCAGCGTGCTGGGCACGGAAGCTAGCCTTCTGATGTATCCCGTCCTCGCGCTGGTGTTCCTTTATCTCTGGCGGCGTTACCGCGATGGGACCGCACGGCGCGCCGATCCGTCGCTGGTTGCAGCAAGCTAGGCCGCATGAATCGCATTTTTCCCGAACCCGCCCACCGCTTCGCCGTTCCGGCGCCCGTGTTGATCGTGGGCGCGGGGCCGACCGGGCTGGTTTTGGCGCTGTGGCTGACGGCGATGGGCGTCAACGTCCGCATCATCGACAAGGCGGGACAGTCTGGCACATCTTCACGCGCGCTGGCGCTACATGCCCGCACGTTGGAGCTTTACCGCCAGCTCGACCTGGCGGAGGAGGTGGTGGCGCGTGGGCATCATGTGTCCGCCGCCACATTGTGGGTTGCGGGCCGGAAAATCCGCCGCATTGTGCCGAAGAAAACCGGCGAGGACCTTACGCCTTATGCGCGCCTCCAGATCTTTCCCCAGGACGAGCATGAGCGGCTTTTGATCGACCGGCTGGCGGCGCTGGGCGTGACGGTCGAGCGCAATGTGGAATTGCTGGATTACCGGGAGGAGGGCGATGAGGTCGTGGCGCGGCTTGCCACGCCGAACGGCGAGGAAGAATGGCGCGGCGCCTATCTGATGGGCGCGGATGGCGCGCGCTCTTCGGTGCGCCGGATCATGGGCGTCGGCTTCCCCGGCGGGACGTACGATCAAGTCTTCTATGTCGCCGATGTGGAGGGTTCGGGCCCGGCGATGGATGGCGAACTGCACGCCGACATCGATTGGACCGATCCCTTGGGCGTGTTTCCGTTGCGTAGGCCGCTCGGCGGCAAAGGCCATGCGCGGCTGATCGGCACGGTGGCGGATCGCGAAGGGATCGAAAGTTTGAGCTTTGCCGACGTCGCAGGGCGCGCCACCCGTCACATGCAGATTACGGTGGAGCGGGTGAACTGGTTCTCGGTCTATCGCGTGCACAAGCGGGTGGCGGAGCATTTCCGCAAGGGCCGCGCCTTTCTTCTGGGCGATGCCGCTCACATCCATTCGCCGGCGGGCGGCCAGGGCATGAACACCGGCATCGGCGACGCCGTCAATTTGGCCTGGAAGATTGCGGCGGTGCTCACGGGCGCGGCGGACGCGCGGCTGCTCGACACTTATGAAGCCGAACGCATCGGCTTCGCGCGCCAGCTTCTGGTCACCACCGACCGCATGTTCGGATTCATGACCAGCACGGGAAAGCTGGCGGAGATTGTGCGCGTCTGGCTGCTGCCCTATGTGCTGCCGGCGCTGGCGAGCATCCGCCCCTTCCGCGAATGGCGCTTCCGCTCGGTGTCGCAGATCGCGGTGAATTACCGGGGCCAGGCGTTGAGCGAAGGGGGCGCGGGCCAGGTGCTAGGGGGCGACCGGCTGCCTTGGGTCGGCGGCGGCGCTGGCGACGGCATTGGCGATGTCATTGGCGACGTCCAAGGCAATCATGCGCCGCTGGCCGAGATCGGCTGGCAGGTGCATGTCTATGGCGCGGCGGACGCGAAGATTGCCGCCTGGTGCCGCGACAATGATGTGAAGCTGCATGTGTTCGCCTTCACGCCCGCCCATGCGAAAGCGGGCCTGAAGCGGGATGCGCTCTATCTCACCCGGCCCGACACGTATATCGCGCTGGTGAGCGCGCGACCGTCCGCCCAGGAGCTTCGGCGCTATTTCGCGGAACGGGAGATCAAGCCCGGCTCGAGGGATGTGCGACGCACCGATAGCAAACGCCCCGCCGATGCGCGGGGCGTTGGCGGATCAAGTCGGATTTATTTCGGTTCGCCGTCGTTCTGAGCGCGACGGTCGTCCGCATCGGCGCGGTGA
>DATNGI010000129.1:0-4214 GCA_035605955.1 Rhizomicrobium sp. | reverse complement strand
CGTCCCTGCCGACCTGCTATTGAACGGAGCCGCGTCCGGCGAAGCGCCATGGCTGGCCACATTGACGCCCAGGGAAACCGATGTGTTGCGCGCCGCCGCACGCGGCTTGTCGAACAAAGAGATCGCGCGCGAGCTCGATCTCGCGGAGGTTACGATCAAGTTGCATTTGAGCACGATTTTCCGGAAAATCGGCGTGCGAAGTCGTACGGAAGCCGCGATGCTAGCGTCGAAAGCCGGCTTCGCCTGATATGCAACCCATGCGTGAATGCGCCACAGCCTTCTGTATGGGGCGCTTTATTCGTCAGTACAGGCGACGAAGTATGCCGAAATAAATACCTGCCGCGGGATACTGCTTTATCGAGAAAAACCCCCGCGCCTCATGACCGAAACCTCCGAAAAAATGACCGCGCTGGTTCAACTCGCCGGCACCGTGGCCCATGAGCTGAACAATATCTTCACAGCGGTCACCGGCAATTTGTCCTTACTGGATCCGGAGGCGACCGGCTCGGCGAACCACGCATCGACCCTGCGCGACATTGTGCGGGCGGCCGAGCGGGGCATCGACCTGACGTCCAAGCTCCAGGCTTTCGCAGGTCGCCAGCGCCTGAACCGGCAGAATGTCGAATTGAACGCCATCGTGCTTCGCACCATGCGGGCGCTGCGCCCGTCTTTGCCCACAACCAGCGTGAAGATCGCGCTGGCCGAGGCGGAATTCATTGTCTATGCCGACGAGCAGAAACTGTCCGATACCATCGCCGAACTGGTCAAGAATGCGCATGCTGCGATGCCGCCGGTCGGTGGCTGTCTCACCGTGGAGACATCGCGCCTTGAGCTCGAAGGCCGCCACGCTCAGGCGCTCCTGCGCATCCGCGACAATGGCAAGGGCATGTCCCAACAGGTGGCGGCGCGCGCGATGGAGCCGCTTTTCACCACCCGCCCCCATGGCATCAAGGCGGGCTGGGGTTTGAGCAATTGCGCCGGTTTCATCCGCCAGTCAGGCGGGCGCATGGCGCTCCACAGCGAAATCGGCCAGGGGACATTGGTCGAGATCACGCTGCCCTTGGAAATCGTCCGCTAGCGTCCGGCTTGATTGCCGGTGCGGCTCCGGCACTATAGCCACCATGCGAACCATTCTTCTCCCGCTGGTTTTCGCGCTGGCGATCTCGACCGCCCAAGCTGCGCCCAGCGATATCCTGATCGGCATCGAGGCGCCATCCGCGCTGTCGCCTTCCGGCGCGGCCGAGAATCTCGGCATGCGGCTGGTCATTCGTGCCCTGAACGATGCCGGCGGCATCCATGGCCGCAAGCTTGCCGAACGCAGCTATGGCCGCACCCAAACGGGTGCCCCAGGGGATGCCGAAGTCCTTGCCAATGTCGCGCGCCTGACCGAGCAGGATAAGGTGCTTCTCTTGTGGAATCATGGCGGCACGGTCTCGCTTCAAATCGCCCCTTACGCCATGGCGCATCGCGTGCCTTACATGTTCCCGCACACCGGCTTGGTGGACATGGATGACGCACGCTATGTGTTCACGTCTTTTCCGCATTATGGCGGCGAGACCCAGATGATGTACCGCTATCTTGCGCGCGAGCGCGGCCTCAAGCGCATCGCCATTCTCTACGATCCCAACGCCTATGGTCAGTATTTCCGCGACCGGTTGCGCGCGCTCGCGGCCGAGAACGGTTATGTCGTGGCGGGTGAAGAGCCGGTGAAGCAAACGCTTCCCACCGACCTGACGGACGAGATGGAACGGTTGCGCACAACCAAACCCGACGCGATCGTCATGGCGCTCTATCCGCCGCAGGCCAAGCGGGTGATGGAAGCCAAGGCGCGCCTCGCCTGGCAGGATGTGCGCATGGTCTCGACCGGTCCCTTGACCGATGAGGAATATCTCAACGTGCCGGGCGGCGCCGCCGAAGGCACGCTGGGGCTTTGCTATTATCCGGATCCTAACAATTCCGATGCGCCCGGTGTCGCCGCTTATCGTCGTTTGATGGCGAAATATTTCCCGGAGGAAAAGCTCAATCGTTACTCCCTTTATGGTTATGCCTTCGGTCAGATGGTAGCGGAGGGACTGCGCCGCGCCGGACCCAATGTCACGCGGGAATCCTTCATCGACGCCATGGAGACGATCAAGGACTGGGATTCGGGCGGCATTCTTCCGGCGGTGACATTTTCCAAGACCGATCACCATGCCCAACGCGCGGGCTTTGTCTGTGAATTGCGCCAAAGCCATTTTGTCCCGCTGGGAGACTGGATCAGGCCTTAGATTCCAGCGCTTTCACCCGGCTCCAAAAAATGTCACATCTCTTCGGCGAGAATGGATGTTTGGGGCATAACCATGTCGAGGATGCACGCTCTTGTTCTAAGCGCTGTCATTGTGCCGGTCTTGATGCTGGCTGGTTGCAAGAAACAGACAGGCGAACCGCAGACCGCGGCATTACAGAGCGTTTATAACCCGCGCGAAACTTTCGCGCCGCTGACGCTGCCCACACCCGTCAATGCCTATCGCTCCGGCGACGGCACGCCGGGACCGGACTATTGGCAGAACCGCGCCGACTACAAGATCGCAGCCACGCTCGATCCGGCCAGCGCCGATCTTAGCGGCGATGAAACCATTACCTATGTCAACAACAGCCCATCGACCCTGGATGCGCTCTGGGTCCTGTTGGACGAAAACACTTATGAGAAAGACGCGCGCTCCCGGTTCGCGGCCGGCGAAGGCCGGCGCCGCAGATCTGTGGAACAGGCCACCGACGGCTTTGTGCTGGATGCGGTGGAGATCGGCGAAGGCAGCCAGGCGCAGAAGGCGGGCTATGTCGTTTCCGACACACGCATGCAGGTCAGGCTGGCGATCCCTCTCAAAGGCCATGGCGGCCAGCTGAAGCTGCATATCCGCTATCATTACAGAGTGCCGGCCGGCAGCAGCGGGCGTACCGGGCATGAACCCACCAAGAATGGCGAGATATTCGACCTCGCCCAATGGTATCCGCGCATGGCGGTGTTCGACGATCTGCGCGGCTGGGATACGCTGCCTTACCTGGCGGCGGAATTTTATCTCGAATATGGCGATGTCGATTACGCCCTCACCGTGCCCTGGGACATGCTGGTGGCGGGATCGGGCGAATTGACCAATCCAGACGAGGTTCTGACCGCGACCGAAAAGGCCCGCATGGCGCAAGCGCGCTTGAGCGACAAGACGGTGATGATCCGCACCGCGGAGGAAATCAACGATCCCATGAGCCGCCCCAAGCAGAGCGGCACCCTGACCTGGCGCTTCCATATGTCGAACACCCGCGATGTCGCCGTTAGCGCCAGCAAGGCTTTCATCTGGGATGCTGCCCGCTTGAACCTGCCGGGTGGCAAGACAGGGCTGGCGCAATCACTGTATCCAGTGGAAGGCGCGGTTCCTGGTGGCTGGGGCCGTTCCACCGAATATCTCAAGCATGCGGTGGAGAATTTCTCGCGCCGTTGGTCTGTCTATCCCTGGCCGGTGGCGTCCAGCCTGGGCGGCCCGATTGACGGCATGGAATATCCCTCCGTCGCCTTCGACAGCTACAAGGATAAGGGCCCGGCGCTTTTCTGGATCACGGCGCATGAGATCGGTCACACTTGGTTTCCCATGGTGGTTGGTTCCAACGAGCGGCGCGACCAATGGATGGATGAGGGCTTCAACACTTTCATTGACATCTATGAGTCCGACGATTTCAAAGAATTCGGCCTCAAGCGCGACGGCGAATATGCGCCCAAGAAGGGCAATCCGGTGGAGGAGATCCTGCCCTTGCTGCAGGACCCCGATGCGCCCTCCATGCTGATGACCCGGGCCGATCAGGTGAAGGAAAAATACCGCCATCCCTCGAGCTATTTCAAATCGGCCCTGGGGCTGGTCTTGCTGCGTGAACAGATCCTGGGCCCGGAACGTTTCGATTGGGCCTTCCGCAAATACATCGCTGACTGGTCGTTCAAGCATCCCACGCCTTCCGACTTCTTCCGCGTCATGGATTCAAGCGGCGGTGAAGATCTGTCCTGGTTCTGGCGGGGCTGGTATCTGAACAATTGGACCCTCGACATGGCCGTCGAAAAAGCGGAACCGGCCGAAGGCGGCTGGACCAAGGGCGCTGTCATCACCCTGGCCAATCTCGACCGCATGGTGATGCCGGCGACGCTGGATGTTGTGCTGCAGAGCGGCGCGCATCGGCGCCTACGGCTTCCGGCG
>DATNGI010000128.1:0-7159 GCA_035605955.1 Rhizomicrobium sp. | reverse complement strand
AGCGTCTCGCGCAGCAGCACATTGTCTTCAGTTTGAAGTGACGTTTCGATCCGTGTCACATGCGCCTCGATCTGGGCCATGCCTTCCGGCGTTACCGGGTTGGGGCCGTCCTCCACCATCTTTTCAGGAGGTCTGGCGGATTCGGAGGATTCCTTGACGAAAGCGCGAGACACAAAATTCTCCTGAGTTTGCTTTAAGACCTGGGTCCCCTTCCCTCGCTCGATGCGTTGCATCTCGCTCGCCGGGGATGACATTAGGAGTTATCGCGCTCTCGACCCAAACGTCTTCGGCACATTTGGGCGGCCGGCACGTTGCAGGCGCTTGCGGCCGCCATTGGACCGCGATGGTTTGGACGGCTTGCTTTCATCCGATAGCGCGATCTCGGCATCGAACGCCGCGCGCTCCACATCCGATTGGCGGGCGAAAGGATCGTCCGAGATGGTGAGCGCAACCGATTGCAGGCGTTTCAATTCGTCGCGTAGCCGCGCCGCGGTCTCGAATTCCAGATCGGCGGCGGCGGCCCGCATCTGTTTTTCTAGATCGGCAATAATCGCTTTGATGTTGTGGCCGACAAAGGCGCGCTCGCCGTCGGCGGCTTCCAGCACACCCGCATCCACCATGACATGATCGCGCTCATACATGGAGCCCATAATGTCGGCGATGTTCTTCTTGATGCTGAGCGGGGTGATGCCGTGTTCCTTATTGTAGGCTTCCTGCTTGGTGCGGCGGCGGCTGGTTTCCGCCATGGCGCGCTGCATCGAACCGGTAATCTTGTCGGCATAAAGGATCACTTTGCCGTCCACATTGCGGGCGGCGCGGCCGATGGTCTGGATCAGCGAGGTTTCGCTTCTCAGGAAGCCTTCCTTGTCGGCGTCGAGGATGGCGACCAGGGCGCACTCCGGAATGTCCAAACCCTCACGCAACAGATTGATGCCGATCAGCACATCGAAGGCGCCCAGGCGCAGGTCGCGGATGATCTCGATCCGCTCCAACGTCTCCACATCCGAATGCATGTAACGGACCCGAATGCCCTGCTCATGCATATATTCGGTCAAGTCTTCCGCCATCTTCTTGGTCAGCGTGGTGACCAGACAGCGATAGCCGCGCTGCGCCACTTCACGGCATTCCGCGATTAAATCATCCACCTGTGTTTCCACCGGTCTAATTTCGACCGGTGGATCAATAAGCCCAGTGGGCCGGATCACTTGCTCCGCGAAAACGCCGTCAGTGCGCTCCATCTCCCATGGCCCTGGCGTGGCCGAGACATAGACCGATTGCGGCCGCATCGCGTCCCATTCCTCGAATTTCAACGGCCTATTGTCGATGCAGGAGGGGAGGCGGAAACCATATTCGGAAAGCGTGAATTTGCGGCGATAATCGCCGCGATACATGCCGCCGATCTGGGGCACGGTGACATGGCTTTCGTCAGCGAAGACCAGCGCATTGTCCGGCAGATATTCGAACAGGGTGGGCGGCGGCTCGCCCGGCTGGCGGCCAGTGAGCCAGCGGGAATAATTCTCGATCCCGGCGCAGCTTCCCGTCGCCTCGATCATCTCCAGGTCGAACTGGGTGCGCTGTTCCAACCGCTGGGCTTCCAGCAATTTGCCGTTGGCGCGGAATTCCGCCAGGCGATGGATCAGCTCCTGTTTGATGCCCTTCATCGCCTGCTGCAAGGTCGGCCGCGGCGTCACATAATGCGAATTGGCATAGACCTTGATCGCTTCCAGCTCGCCCGCCTTGTGACCGGTAAGCGGATCGAATTCGGTGATGGAATCCACCACATCGCCGAACAGCTCCACCCGCCAGGCGCGGTCTTCATAATGGGCCGGGAAAATGTCGATCGTGTCGCCGCGCACCCGGAAGGCGCCGCGGGTGAAATTGTCGTCATTGCGCCGGTATTGCAGCGCCACCAATCCGGCAATGGCGGCGTTGCGATCGACCTTGTCGCCGCGATTGATCGAGACGGCGGTGCCGGAATAGGTCTCCACCGAGCCGATGCCGTAGATGCAAGAGACCGAGGCCACGATGATCACATCGTCGCGCTCCAAAATCGCCCGCGTCGCCGAATGGCGCATGCGGTCGATCTCCTCGTTGATCGAGGAATCCTTCTCGATATAGGTGTCGGTGCGGGGGATATAGGCTTCCGGCTGGTAGTAATCGTAATAACTGACGAAATACTCGACCGCGTTCTCCGGAAAGAATTGCTTGAACTCGGCATAGAGCTGCGCCGCCAAGGTCTTGTTCGGCGCCAGGATCAGCGCCGGACGCTGGGTCTGCTCGATCACCTGCGCCATGGTAAAAGTCTTGCCCGAGCCGGTGACACCCAAAAGCACCTGGTCGCGCTCCCGCGCTTGGACGCCCGCGACCAGTTCCTTGATCGCGGTGGGCTGGTCCCCGGCGGGTTCGTAGTCGCTCACCAGCTTGAACTTCTTGCCGCCTTCGGATTTTTCCGGCCGCGCCGGACGATGCGGTACAAAGGTGCCGCCGGCCGTCATCGCCGCCAGGGGCGGGGCCAGATAGGCGGGGTCCATGTTCGCGGCCTCAGCCAGGGAGGGACCCGCCGCCGCCACGAATTTCGCGGCATTTTCAGATGCCTTGGCCGTCCGGGCCTTGCTTCTGGACCGGGGAACCATGCCGTTATTGTGCGCCATTTCCCCAATATAGCGGTTCAGCCGTTTTTTTGTAGGTCGCCCGGCACTTCCTCGCGATCATTCATGCCGTAATCCCTGAGCACATAAGCAACCCGGAGGCGATAATCGCGAAATACGCCGTGGCGGCCCGCCTGTTGCGCCCGGCCATGGTCGGGCTGGATGCGCCAGGCCTTCACCGCCTCTTCGTCGCGCCAGAAGGACAGCGACAGGATCTTGTCCGGCTCCGTGAGCGATGTGAACCGCTCGATGGAGATGAAGCCGTCGATCTTCTCCAGCAAGGGATGCAGATCGGCCGCGATGTCGAGATAGCGGTTTTTGTCTGCCGGCCAGACCTCGAAGATCACCGCGATCATGGCGTGACCAGCTTCAGCGACTCCCGGGTCTCCCGCAGGATAAATTTCTGGCGCTGGGCGAATTCGAAATTGGCCTTGCCGCCGGGATGTTCGCGAAGCCTGGCGCGATAGGCCTCATAGGCGGCCAGGCTGTCGAAGCCGATCATGGCATGGGCGATGTCGTTGCTGCCTTCATGGGGCAGGAAATAGCCCATCAACGCGCCGCCGCAAGCTGGAATCGCGCTGAGCCAGGTCCGGGCATATTGCTCGAACGCGTCGCGCTGAAACGGATCAATTTGATACTGAATATAACAAACAATGGTCGCGGCCATTCTCGCTCTCCCGAGGAATGGCCGCGACTTTAATGCATGCGTTTGCCGCGATGTTTTGGCTAGAGCCGAAGCATCGCGGGGCCAAAGATCAGCTCGCGGCGGAGATATCCGCGACGGCGCTGGTGGCGGAGGCTTGCGCCGCCTTGAGGTCATTTTCGGTCAGGCCTTTCATCAGGCTGGTCTTGGCACTTTCCAGCTTGGCCTTCTTGGCGGTGTCGGTCTGGTCAGGGATCGCGCCGTTGCCGGCATTGGCGCAAGGATTCATCTGCGAAGCGTCATAGCCTTCACCCTTGGGCCCCACCAGGCAGTTGATGGCGTGATGCATATGGGTATGCACGGCCTCGATGGTGGGCGCATTGGCGGCATTGTTGGCATGGGTGCGGGCGTTGGAGATTTCGGCGGGCAGGCTGACGGCGGCAAAGGCGCTGCCGATCAGGAGCGACACGCCGGCAAAGCTGGCGATCGCAAGAGCTTTCTGGTGAGCTTTCATGTTGTTTTTCATTGGGGGGCCTCCAAAAGGAAAGGGCGCACGGTAACCCCGCGCGCCCTTCCTGGCTATATCCGAATCCTAGCGGACCGACGCCAGATTGGCGCGCAGCCTTTGGGCTTCCGGTCCGGTCGTGGGGGTTGCATTCATGTCCTTGTCGGGACCGATCACCGAGCCGTTGAAGCTGATGCCGGCATAGGCGCCCGAGCCCGAGGTCCACACCACGATGTCGCCGCCATGAGCGGTGGTGGCGCCTTCCGCGCCGGACGACAGATTGACGACGGTGATGCCGGCGCCGGCGCCCAGCTTGAAATTGCCATGCTCGATGCCGGAAAGAGCGCGCTCGCTGTTGATGATGAAGACCAGTTCGGCCTGCTCAAGTCCGGCCTGAAGTCCGAACGAGGCCGAGCCCATGCCGTAGAATTTGGGCTCGCCCCAGCCACGCCCGGTGCGGCGCACCAGGACGCCATCGCCACCTTCGGCGCCGAAGATGAAGCCGCCTTTGACCAGCTTGGGTACGATATAGACGGCCCGGGCGCTATCCATCATGCGCGCGGCCGTGGCGAAGGCCGGGTCATGTTTCAGGTGATTGACGGTTTCGTTGGCGTCCCGCAGCAACTCGCCTTTTTCGGCGGCTTGGGCGGGGAGGGCGAACAGCGCAGCGGCCAGCGCAGTTGCGGCCGCCAGCGTGGAAAATGGGGTTTTCATGGTTGGCATCCTTCAAATGGAGGGCACCCCAAACAAACCGGCCGCGCGGGAAAAAGTTCCCCTCTTGCGGCAGATCCATGGAAAAGGCCTGGCCGCTCAGGCTTCGATGACAGCCGGGCGGGGAATGACGGAGCTCTCTTCCTTCATGCGCTCGGCGAAGCCGCTGGCGAAGTCTTGGAAGATGGCGGCCAGTTCCTCCGAGTCGACCAACGGCGTCTGATCCTTGGGGAAGCGGTAGCGCCAGAAACTCACGATGTGGGAAATGGCACCCATCTTCTCGCCCAGTTCCAGGAACATGAAAGGCGCTGACAACAGAAAGTCTCGGAAGGTCTTGGGGGATTGGCTGGCCACCAGGCCGGCAAAGGAATCGTCGTAGACGCTCAGCACTTTGGTGATGTGCTGGCCATAATCGCGCACCATTTCGATGATCTTGAGCCTGGCCATGGTGAGATAGGCCTTCTGATCGGTGTCGGACGGACCGACCGGCCTGATCGCCTTTACCTCCCGCAGAATATGAATCACGTCGGGCCAGAAATTTTGCATCGCCCATTTGTAATAGAGAAAGCCACGCCAGCTGAAAGCGCCTTCGCGAAAATCGGGGCCGGAAAGGCCCAGGGTCATGCGCAACGGCTCAAGCTTCTCATCCACCTGGCTCGACAGCATGGCGGTGACCATGCGGCCGGTGCCGTCTTGGTCGTCGCCTGCCGCGAGCCGCACGAGGCGGGATAATTCGGCCGAAACGAAATCGTGCATCTTTTCCTGGTCGCCGGGCGAGATGGCGAAATAGCAAGGCGCCACATCGATATCGTGATTGCGCAAATGCTCGCGCAAAAGGAAGGGATCCAGCGACGGCACCGCATTGAGGAGTTTGAGGATGAGAATGTCGCGCCCAAGCTTCTCGTCGGTGTAGTGACCGGCGGCGCGCAGGCTTTCCTTGAAGCCGCGTTGATCGAAGAAGATGGCCTGGCCGCCCGCGCGCAGATCGTCCTGGTCGAAGGGGATGATCAGCTTGGTGCCCGACGAGCGTGTCGAGTTGAACAGGAATGTCTCGTCCGACCGGATGCGGTGTTTGAGGACGAAGCTGCTGTTGACGACGGGAGAAGAGAAAAGCGGCTTGGCGGCGTGATCCGGATCTTTCGCGTTGACGCGCGCGATCTGCCGGAGGTTGAGGACGCGGCTGGTCGAAGCTTCCGCCAGCGCGCTCAGAAAACGGGTGCTGCGGTCGTTGCTCACGAAATGTCGGTCAGCTCGGGTTAAGTCGGCAGTTTCGGCCGATTTGATGAAGATTGCCTTACCTTGTAGTTTTGGGGCCGGCGATATTCGGCGGAAAGCCGGAGGAAATGACGTGACCACCGAAGAACGAAATTGGGCGCTGGCAGGCTATGGTCTTTATCTGATCGCGCCTTTCACCACCGGCCTCACCACGCTTCTGGGCGTGGTCCTGGCGCATGTGCGCAAGGACGGCGCGCGCGGCACTTTTCTGGAAAGCCATTATCGCAATCTTATTCTGGTGTTCTGGGTTTGGTTTGCGGTGGCGGCGATCGCAGCGGTGCTGTTCTTCACCGGGCTTGCCTCCGTACTTGTGCCGCTGATCCAATCCTGGCCGGCAAGTTTTTTCGCTCTCTCGCACACGATACTGCTTTTGGGCTTAACCTTCCTGGGCGTGGTGATCACCTGCCTCTGGTATTATTTCCGGCTGATCCGCGGGCTGATCCAGCTTCTGGAAAATCGGCCTTACTAGGGCAGTTTCCCTCAAGCAGCGGAAACATTCATGACGCGCACCGAATTGCATTTCGACCAATCGCTGCCGGCGGTCTATGGCGTCGCCGAACGCCTCTCGCCCAAGATCGAGCGTGTGCTGGCGCATAATCCCAGCCCTTTCACCTTTCGCGGCACCGGCGTCTATCTGGTCGGCGATGACAGGCGCGTCGCCGTGATCGATCCCGGTCCCAATCAGCCGGAGCATCTTGCGGCTCTGTCGGCGGCGATTGGCGGCCGCGAAGTCACCCATATCCTCGTCACCCATACCCATCGCGACCATTCCCCCGCTGCGGCCCCGCTGAAACAGATGACGGGCGCGAAAACCTACGGCTTCGGTCCGCATGCTTTTTATTCCCCCTCCGGCCTTCGCATCGCAAGCGCTGCTACGGCCACCTCCCCCGCCAGCGCTGACGCGCGCGAGGGAGGCGGGCCTGTGAGTGTGGACAGAGTCATCGAGGAAGGTGGCGACCGCGATTTCGCTCCTGATGTCGCGGTCAGGGACGGCGATGTGATCGCGGGCGATGGTTACACCTTCCAATGCATCTTCACCCCCGGACACACTTCCAATCACATGTGTTATGCGCTTGCGGACGAGAAAGCGCTCTTCACCGGCGATCATGTGATGGGCTGGTCCACCAGCGTCATCGCCCCGCCAGACGGCAATATGGGCGACTATATGCGCAGCCTGGAAAAACTGATCGCCCGCGATGACGCGATTCTCTATCCCACCCATGGCTCACCCATTACCGAGCCCCGAAGCTTGCTGCGCGCCTATCTCACCCATCGGCGCATGCGCGAGGCGCAGATCGCCGCCTGCCTGGAGCGGGGCGAAACCTCCATTCCCGCCATCCGCGACCGGCTTTATGCCGACTTGAAGCCGGCGCTGCT
>DATNGI010000127.1:0-32592 GCA_035605955.1 Rhizomicrobium sp. | reverse complement strand
GGCCAAGCTGGCGCGCCGACATTGACCCCTTAAATTCCAAACCGATCCACGTCAGTATCGGCAAAAGACTCAAAAGGGGGCGGAACACATGACGAATGGGCTCTCGCGCCGCAACGTGATCGCGGCTGGTGTCATTCTGTTTCCGGACTTGGCGATGGCGCAAGGCACGCTCAAACCGGCGCTCGGCGCGCCACGCTCAGTGATCAGCGATCCGCCGCGCGAGTTCGGGCCGCGCGCCCAACCCAGCTACACGCCCGACCCGGATGTGCTGCGCATCGATCCCGGCTTCGAAAATCTTCTGATTTCCCAGGAAGCGATCCGCCGCATCGCCACCGGATTCCATTTCCTGGAGGGTCCGGCCTGGAGTAGCGAAGGCCAATACGCGATCTTCAGCGACGTCAAGAACGACACGCTCTATCGCTATATCTGGGAGAGCGGCGATGTCACCGCTTTCCGCAAGCCCTCCTTCAGCACCAACGGCAACAGTTTCGACTATCAGGGCCGCCAACTGAGCTGCCAGGATTTCTTCCGCCGTGTGATCCGCTGGGAAGTGGACGGCTCGATGACGATCCTGGCGGACAGTTACGACGGCAAGCCGCTCAATGCACCCAACGATCTCGCCCCGCACAAGGATGGCAGCGTCTGGTTTACCGATCCCATCTATGGCGGCGTCTTGGCGGAAGGCCATCCCGATGACGGCGACGGGCCCTTCAATCCGGGTGGATTGCGCGATCCGAAAATCGGCAACACGGGCGTCGGCATTGCGGCGGCGGGCAGCATGCATCAGCAGTTGCCGCCCAGCGTCTATCGCGTCGATCCCAGCGGCAAGGTGGAACTGGTGCTGCCTTTTGAAACGGGACTGGTGCCCAACGGCATCTGCTTCTCGCCGGATTGCAGCAAGGTCTACATCATCCGTGGCGGCGGCGTGTATGTGGGCGAGGTCCAAGGCGCGCGGATCGCAGGGCTGAAACGTTTCACCGATTGCATGGTCGACGGCATCCATTGCGGCCCGGACGGCATGCGCGCCGACCGCGCCAGCAATATCTGGGTGAGTTCGGCCGCACCCCTGGGCTATGCCGGTGTCACGGTATGGAATCCGGCGGGGAAATTGCTGGGCCGCATCCGCCTGCCTGAAGGCTGTGCCAATCTCTGTTTCGCGGGACCCAAGCGCGATCATATTTTCATGACCGCGACCCAGTCGGTTTACATGCTGAGAGTGAATATCCAGGGCGCGGCGCCAGGCTGATCGTCGCACGTATTGATTCAAAGGGACGGGTCATGAATCGCAAAGGGGCTTTCATCGCCGGGATTTTTGTCGCGGCCAGCGGCGTGGCGCTCGCCCAGCAGCCGCCGCCGCTCCCGGGCATGCAGACCTTCGCCAACAATTGCCAAAGCTGCCATGGCAATGATTTGCGCGGCGGGCGCGGGCCAAGTCTTTTCTCCGAAGCGCTTCTTTCCAGCCTCTCCGACCTGCAGATCAAGCAGATCGTCAAGACGGGCATTCCCGGCAGCGAGATGCCGTCCTTCGCGCAATTGAACGACGACGAGATCAGCCAGTTGACCGCCTATCTGCATCTGCGCGCCGGACAATTGAAGGCAAATCCGCCTTTCGTGCCCAATCCCGACGGCCAGGTGATCAAGAGCCAGAAGCAGACTTTCAAGATCGAAGTCGTAGCATCGGGTCTTGAGACGCCCTGGGGCGAAACGTTTCTGCCCGACGGGCGCATGCTGGTCACAGAGCGCACCGGGCCGCTGCGTATCATCGATCACGGCAAGCTTCTGCCCGAACCAGTTGCGGACACGCCGAAAGTGTTTGTCCGCCAGGATGGCGGCATGCTGGATGTGGCGGCGCATAAGGGCTGGATCTATCTTTCCTACACCGAGGTCGAGCCCGGCGTGACGCCGGCGCCCGGCAGCGACAAGGCGCCTGTCACCGCCCCGCCCACTATGACGGTCTTGGTGCGTGGCCACATCCAGAACAATCGCTGGGTGGACAGCCATGAACTCTTCCGCGCGCCCAACACGCTCTACACCACCACCAGCGACCATTACGGCTCACGCTTCCTGTTCGACAATAAGGGCCATCTCTTTTTCTCGATCGGCGAGCGGCACAACATGGTCAATGCCCAGAGCCTGGCCACGCCCTTGGGCAAGATCCACCGCGTCAATGAGGATGGATCCATTCCGGCCGACAACCCTTTCGTGAAGCTTGCCGATGCGGTGCCTTCGATCTGGAGCCTTGGCCACCGCAATCCCGAGGGCCTGTCGTTCAATCCTCTCACTGGCGACCTGTGGGAGTCCGAACATGGACCGGCTGGCGGCGATGAGATCAATGTGATCGACAAGGGTCACAATTACGGCTGGGGCCTTGCCTCCATGGGGCTTGAGCCCGGGATCTTCCGCCAGAACGCGCCCAACATCGATCCACCGATCACCTCTTACACGCCGGCCATCGCGCCCAGCGGTATCACTTTCTATACCGGCAATCGTTATCCGGGATGGAAGAACAATCTGTTCGTCTCCGCGCTGGCCGGGCAGGAATTGCTGAGGATCGAGACCGAGGGCCGCCGCATCGCCGCGCAAGAAACCCTGTTCAAAGAATATGGCCGGGTGCGCGACGTGATTCAGGGACCGGATGGGCTCCTATATGTCTTGATTCAGAATCCCACCGGCGGCGGCACCGGGCTTCTCTTGTCGGACTCGACGGCCGGCATGGTGATCCGGTTGACGCCGCAATGAACGGAGATCTGCCATGATCCTGCGCGCGCTGCTTCTGGCGACATTCTGTGCCGTCTTTCCGAGTGCGGCGATGGCGGCCAACATCATCAGCGAGGAATGGGGCAAGGCAGACAAGGGCGAGCCGGCCTTCCTTTATACGCTCAAGGGCGCCGGCGGCCTGGAAGCGCGCATCACCAATTTCGGCGGCCGCATCGTTTCGCTGCTGGTGCCAAACGCTCATGGCGGCAAGACCGATGTCCAACTGGGCTTCGACGACTTCGCGTCCTATTTCAAGAAGGACAATATTTATGGCGGATTGGTCGGCCGCCATGTCGGGCGCATCAGCCATGGCGGCAGCTTCACCTTGGACGGCAAGACCTACCAGCTGGAGAGGACCAGCCCCGACGCCAAATTCGTGATCCATGGCGGCACCGGCGCTTTCTCCAATAAGCTGTGGCAAGCCCGCATGAAGGACGGCGCGGAGCCGAGCCTGGTCCTGACGCTTGAAAGCCCCGATGGCGATGGCGGCTTTCCCGGCGCGCTGTCCGTCACCGTCACTTATACAATGACAAAGGATGACGGGCTTAAGATCGATTATCGTGCGGAGGGTGGCCCCACCATCGCCAATCTCACCAACCATGCTTATTTCGCACTGCAGGGCGAAGGCAACGGCGACATCTCAAACCAGACGCTGCAAGTCTTCGCCGACAAATACACCCCCGCCGATGCCGACAATCTGGAGACGGGCGAGATCCTGCCGGTGGACCGCACCCCGTTCGATTTTCGAAAACCCGTGCGGATCGGCGATATACTGCATTCCAGTTTCCCGCAGATCGCCATGCGCGGCGGGTTGGACATGAATTTCGTGATCGAAGGCAAGCCCGGCACCTTGCGCCCCGCAGCGATGATGCATGATCCGGGCACCGGCATCACCATGGAGGTTGCGACCACCGAGCCCTGCATGCAGCTTTACAGCGACGGCATTGGGGATCGCACGACAATCGGCAAGGGTGGCAAGATCTATCGCAGCTTCTATGCCATGAGCCTGGAGACCCAGAATTACCTGGACGCCATCAATCATCCCAGCTTTCCGGCGAACCCGTCCACCATTGTCCGGCCCGGAAAGCCGCTGCATGAGACGACCCTGTTCCGGTTCCGCCACGATTAGCCGGCTTACGGTTTGAAGCATCGCGCCTATACTGTTCACCGGTCCGGTCCATGAACAATTTCGCCAACGCTTTTCTTCTTGTCTATGCCGCGCTGTTTCCGATCATCAATCCGATCGGCAGCGCGCCTTTGTTCCTGGGGCTCACCGCATTCGCCACCACCCCGCAACGCAATGCCTTGGCCATGCGGGTGGCACTGAACAGCCTGTTCCTACTGCTTGGCTCGATGTTCATCGGCTCGCATGTGCTGGAGTTTTTCGGCATCAGCCTGCCGGTTGTGCGGATCGGCGGCGGGCTGATCGTGACGGCATTCGGCTGGAAGCTGCTCAATTCCGAAACGCCGGACGGCGCGCGCGCCGAGACCAGCTCGACCAAACCGGTGCCCGATCCCTTTTATCCCCTCACCATGCCGCTGACCGTCGGGCCTGGCTCCATCGCCATCGCCATCAGCCTGGGCAGCCAGCGGCCCAAAAGCGAAAATCTGGCGGCGCTGGTGCAGCTGGGCGGCGCGGCGCTGGCCGGGGTGCTGGCGATCGTGATCACCATCTATCTTTGTTATCGCTTCGCCCAGAAGTTGATCGGCATTCTGGGGCCTAGAGGCACCCATGTGGTGGTCCGGCTGTCGGCCTTCATTCTGGTCTGCATCGGCATCCAGATTCTGTGGAGCGGCTGGAGTGAACTCGCTGCCATGCCGCATTAAAAAGATGGGCCCGCCTCCGTTTCCGGAAGCGAGCCCAATTCATGATCCGTTTGATTAGTGGCTGTCTTTATGACGCGGATCGTCATGGCGCCAGGCGCGATAATTGTCGCCATGCTTGGCGCGATATTCCTCCGCATCGGCGCGGTGCTCCCAGGCATGGAACTGATTGTCGGTGCCCATATAGCCGTCGGCAAAGGCAATGGAGACATCGCTTTCCTGGAAGGCGTTGGCGATGCCGGCGCCGGCCAGCGAAGCGGCGGCCACGGTCATGGCGGCGATGGTGAGTTTCAGCGTGTTTCGCATTTCAGTCCCTGAGCTTTGAGTTGGGTTGAGCCAAAAGAGCAACCGGTAGGGCCCATGCTATAGTATTGACCATATCGCCCAAGGATAAGCCAAAGCGTCGCACTTCATTGCATTTCGGCAATGTCTAGCGCTTTGGGATAGGCTAATTCAGCTCTTGCCGCCGTAACTGACGCGCCAGAGACGGCCTTTCTCGCCCTCTACGATGTAAAGCGATCCGTCAGGGGCGACTGCCGCGCCAGTGGGGCGGTACATGGCCTTGGCCGGATTGCGGTCGCCAGGATTAGGCCCAGCGAAGCCTTCGATGAAGGCTTGTGGCGCGCCGGGCTTGCCGCTGCGGTCGAAAGGCAGAAACACCACATCATAGCCGCGATGCCCCTGCTCCAGGAGCGCGCCCGCGCCGCCGTGATACACCACGAACGCGCCGCCCCGATAGGATTTGGGGAATTGCTTGCCGTCATAAAACACCAGGTCCAGCGGCGACTGATGCGCCGGCAGACCGGCGAGCGGCACGTCGTAATTGCCTTCGGCGACAGCCTTGCCGTCACCGCCATATTCGGAGGCCGTCACGCGCGTGTTGAGCGCGTTGTCGTAATAGGTATAGGGCCAGCCCAGATTGGCGCCCTTCTCCACGCGATGCAATTCCTCCGCTATCGTGTCGATATGGTCGTTACGGGCTTGCATCACGCCATAGAAGCCTTTGAGGTCGGCCGACCAGTCCACCGCCATCATGTCGCGCAGGCCCGTTGCGATCTGCTCGCCATCGGTGGGGAATTTCTGATTCATTTTGGCCGCATCGAAGCGCCACACGCCCGAGCGCGTTTCTAACGACGGACATGGCTTGAGGCCGACCGGGGGCGTGCTTTTGGGCGCGGCGGGGTCGAGGCAGATATTCGAGGACGCGCCGATCGTGACATAGAGGCCGCCCTTGCCGTCGAAAGCGAGACCGCGGCTGGGAAAGCCATTGCCGGGCATGCCGTCGATCATGATCTCGCCTTCGGCGGGCACAAGCGCCGGGCCCTGGAAGGCGAAGCGATAGACCGTAGTCGGCGACGCGGCATACAGCGCGTCTTTATAAATGCGCAGACCCGTCCCGCCCGCGACGGTGCCGAAATGTTCGGTCGCGATGACTTTGTGATCCCGGTCCAGCCGGAGCGCGATGACGCCCACGGGATCGCCGTTGCGTTCGGTGCGGGTCGAGACATAGATGTCGCCATTGTCGCGGATGGCGAGATGACGGGCCAATCCCAGTCCCTCCGCGATCACGCTGGCATGAAAGCCCGGCGGCAAAACCAGATTATCGGGCTGGCCGGCCAGCACGGGGCCTGCGGCAAAACTCAGCAACAGGGCGGCGGCAAGAGCTTTCATGATGTCCTTCCTGGGCATGGAGATGCGGGCATATGCCACTTTTTAGGCGTATATGCGCTTGATTCTCCGAGAGCAAGGGCACGCGCTGTCGCAGGCCCTTGCCTCCTAGGAAAAAAACTCTTTCGTCTACCAGACGTGAACCCTTTGGGCCGGCGCCAGATAAAGCGTTTCGCCCGGCTTGGCACCGAAGGCCTGATACCAGCCGTCGATGTTGCGGACTTCCAGCGCCCGGTAATGGTCGGGCGCGTGCACATCCGTCAGGATCCGCTGGCGCGCCGCCGCTTCGCGGGTCTTGGCCTGCCAGGATTGAGCGAACGCCAGGAAAAATTGCTGCTCGCCGCTGAGCCCCCGGTCGGCCGGCGCGGGCTTGCCGCCCAGCGAAACTTGCCAGGCGTCATAGGCAGCCTGCAGCCCGGCATTGTCGGCGATGTTCTCGCCCAAGGTCTGCTGGCCGTTCACCGCCAGATCGGGGAAAGGCTTATAGGCGTTATATTGCGCCACCAGTTTCTGGCCCGATTGCTGGAAATGGTCGAAATCTTCCTTGGTCCACCAATTGTGCAGCCGGCCCTTCACGTCAAACGCCGCGCCTTGGTCGTCGAAGGTGTGGCTGATTTCATGACCTATCACCGCGCCGATAGCGCCGTAATTGAAAGCGTCATTGGCCTTAGCGTCGAAGAAAGGCTTGTCCAGGATCGCGGCCGGAAAGTTCAGGCCGATCTGTAGAGGCAGATTCACGGCATTGACGGTCTGGGGCGTCATCGACCATTCGCGCCGCTCCACGCTTTCGCCGATGCGATCGACATTGCGGCGATATTCGTAAAGATCCGCGCGCGCCAGATTGCCGAATGCATCGCCTTTCACGACGGAGAAGGCGGAATAATCGCGCCACACTTCCGGATAACCGATGCCGACATAAAGCGCGAGCAGCTTCTCCTTCGCCTTGGCCTTGGTCGCGGGCGTCATCCAGGTGAGCGCGTCGATGCGCTTGGACCAGGCGGCGATGATGTTCTTGACCATGGCCTGCGCCTTCGCCTTGGCCTCGGGCGGGAAATATTTGGCGGCATAAAGCTTGCCAACCGCATCGCCCAACGCGTCATTGGTAAGGTTGATGGCGCGCTTCCAGCGATCCTGCAGCTTGGGCGTGCCGGAAAGCGCCTTGCCATAGAATCCGAAGCGCGCATCGACGAAAGCTTTCGGCAGCACCGGCGCGGAATAATTGATGCGATGGAAGGCAAGCCAGGCTTTCCACGCCTCCAATGGCTCGCTGGCGACCAGCTTGGAAAGGCCGGCGAAGGCGGAAGGCTGCCAGACGATGACGCTGTTCGCCGAAAACTTGGCGCCCTGGAAGAATTGATCCCAATCAAGACCCGGCGCCTTCTTGGCGAAATCGCCCCGCGCCCAGACATTGTTGGCTTTCACCACATCCTGGCTGTCGACGATGCTTTCCTGGGCTTTGGCGATCTTGGTTTCCAGATCGAAGATCGCTGCCGCTTTCTTGTCGGCGTCGGCGACGCCCGCCAGTTTCAGCGCCGTGGCGACATAAGTCTTATAAGCGGCTTGAACCGCCTTCATCTTGTCGCCGGTGCCCAGATAATAATCACGGCTGGGAATGCCCAGGCCGCCCTGCAGCAGATAGGGCATGTAATGATCGCTGTCGGCGAAGCCCGGCGCGACCCAGACCCCGAACAGATTCTCCGTCTGGAAATTAGTGTTGTTGAGGGGATCGACATCGGCGCGCAGACTTTCGCCGATGACACGCGCCAGCGCCTTCTTGTCGGCAATGGCGGCGATGGCGGCGAGATCGGCTTTCAGCGGCGCCGCACCCTTGGCCTCGATGGCCCCCTCATCCATGAAGCTCGAATAGAAATCTGCGACCTTGCGCGCTTCGCTGCCGGCCGCGCTGGATTTGATCTGGTCCTCGATCAGAGTGCGGGTGCGGGTCTGGGCCTCCAGATTGAGAATGTTGAAGCCGCCCCAACGCGCCTGATCGGCGGGGATTTCGGTGCGCTTCATCCAGCTGCCATTGGCGTAGAGATAAAAATCGTCGCCGGGCTTCACCGATTTGTCGATCGCGGTCATGTTCACGCCGGGCGAGGTGTCGGCGCGGGCCGCGAGTGAAAGCAATGCCACCGCAGCGGCCGAAAGAAGAAGATGTTTGGTCATGGGAATTCCTTGGGGAAATGTCCGGCCCCCATCATGCCGCTCGCACCGTCAGATCGCAATTTTGCGCACCATGGCGGCGAACCGGTCGGGATCCAGCAAATGGGGGAAATGACAGGGCGTGGCGAGGTCGATGATCTCCGCCCCCGGCATCCGTTGGCGCATCCATCCGGCATAGTCACTGTCGGGAAGGCTGCCATGCAGCGCCACATAGGGCGCGCCGATCTTGCGGAGCGCGCCGTCGATATAGGCCTGGAACTCTTCGGGATCGCTGTGGAACAATTGATCCCAATAATTCAGCACGATCTGCTGGCGCGGGTGCGAAAGGCTTTCCGCCCATTCGCGCACCCCGGCGGGAAGCTGGTCCAGGCCGAAGGTCTCCATCAGGCTGTTCCAGAAAGCGGGAAAGTCCGGTCCCCAGATCAGGTCGCGCCGTTCTTTGACCGCCGCCATCATGGGGCCGAGCCGAAGCAGCTGATCGAGATTGATGACACCGCGCACGGGAAAATGCGCGGCATAGAAGCTGGCGATGGCGCCGCCCAGCGAGTGCCCCACCAGCGCCGGATTTTCGACTTCCAGTTCTAAGAGCAGGCGATGCAGGCGCGCCGCTACGGCGTGGAGGCGATAATCATCCGTCTTGGGCAGATCGTCGGACTTGCCGTGGCCCGGCAGGTCCACGCAAACACAGCGGAACCGATCGCGCAGCCTGGCGATCACGGGCTGCCAGATCCGGCGATCCCAAGTCATGCCGTGCAGAAAAACCACCGGCGGGCCATTGCCTTCATCGTCGAAACCGATGCCATGAGCGGCGCCGTTCTGCATGCGAATCCAGAAGCTCCCCGAAAGCTGCCGCGGCGCGGCGCGCTTTTGTCTTTTTGCGCTTCCGGCGCACGCTACTGGAGAGCCCAGCATGGCGGCGGCAAAAAGCGTCGTCAACCTGCGGTGGAAAGCCTAACGGCGCCGTAACCGTGAAAAGCGTTGCCGCCAAATGGCATGTCAGCAGGGCGGGCTCTTGCCATTTTCCAAAATACCGAGCCGGTAGCGGCCTTGTTCGACGGCGCGACCGCGCGCGTCGAACTTCGCGCCGGCGCCATCGAGCACACTGCCTTCAAGCATAGCGCTCTTGATTAGCCTGCAAACGATTTTCGGACCCGCATAGGCGCCATATGTACCGGCCCAGTGCGATTCGCGAAAATCCTGGGTGCCCGACAATTCCATGTTGGTGCTTCTGCCGTCTGGCCCGGTGTAAAAACCATATTGGCCGGGATAGAAGCCGTCCTTGTCGCGTTCGATGCCAAGACCCATACGCGCGCCATCGCGATAATCGCCTTCATAAGCGTCGGCTTGCCCACGCGCATAATCTCCGCCCAGTCCGTCGCGGCGGCCATCGCGATATTGGCCGACATAGCCGCCGCGGGGTCCTTCCATCGCCACCAATCCCGCCGGCACGCCGTCGCGGAATTGCCCTTCAATGGTGAGCGGCCCACACACCATCACGCCAAAGCCGGAGGCACGGCGATTGCGGCTGTCGCCGCTATAGCTGCAGCGCAGGTGATCGAAGGAAGCGGGCATGCCGCTTCTACCTTCTCTCTCCGCCCGACGCGCCGCCTCGCGGCCTTCTCCCGCCGCGCGCCGAGCCTGGCGCATCACCGCTTCAGCTTCCATCGCCTTGGTGCTGGCGGCAGCCGACTGGGTGAGCGCAGTCTCGATGGCGCCGCGCACATCGGGTTGAAGACCGCGCGTCTGCAGCCGCGGCGCGTGCAAGGGCCCATATTGCGAAAGCGGCGGCGACAAGGCCGGCGCTTGCGCGCTGGCAGCGGCGACATTCGCGCAGATCAACAGCACCGCCCAGGATACGCGATCCAGCATCGAACCTCTCGATTGAAAATCGGCAAACTTTTAGCGCCGCAAATCAGGATAGGCGTTTTGGGCGCGTTATGGTCTATTCAGGCCACACATACCGCGACGACGATACCGCAAGAGCGCCGCGCGGTTAAGGGGGATCGCCAGCCATGAACCAATCGCCGCCCGGCGCGGTCACCCGTGTTGCCTTGCTTTGCGCCGCGGTCCTGGTGCTGGAAGGCTACGATCTGGGCGCCATGGCCTTCACCCTGCCCGCCATTTCGGAAGGCTGGCACCTGAAGCCCGCCGCCTTCACCGCGGCGCTGACCGCCGCCAGTGTGGGATTGTTTCTGGGCTCGCTGTTATGCGGCTGGCTGGGCGACCGGCTGGGGCGAAAGCCCGTTCTGGTCGGTTGTGTGGTGCTGTTCGGCGTCATGTCGCTCGCCACCGCCACGGCCGGATCGGTCGCGACTCTGACGGTGTTGCGTTTCATCACCGGGCTCGGCATCGGCGGTGGAGTTCCCACCACCATCGCGCTTCTGTCGGATTTGGCGCCGCGCGAAAAACAAGGCGGCCTGGTGATGACCATGACCTGCGGCGTGCCCGCCGGCAATGTGGTGGGCGGCTTGGTGGCGGCACGGCTGGTGGGATCGCTGGGCTGGCCGGCCGTGTTCGTGGTGGGCGGCCTTATTCCGCTGATATTGCTGCCGCTGCTGCTGTGGCTGTTGCCGGAATCTCTCCGCCGCGCGGCGAATTCTGGGACAGGCAATTCCATCGCGCGCCTGTTCACGCCGGAATTCGTGCGCATCACGCTTTTGCTGTGGTTGATCAATTTCCTCAGCCTGGTGACGATCTATTTCATAAATAGCTGGTTGCCGTCGCTGTTGCGCGGCCTGGGCATTCCCACCGCCCAGGCGATCCTGGCAGCCACTATGTTTCAATTGGGCGGGATTGTGGGCGGGCTTGGCAGCGCTCCATTGGCTAACCGCTTCGGCACCGAGAAGATTGTCGCCGCCATGCTGGCGGTGGGCGGCGGCTGGCTTTTGCTGATCGGCCTTACCAGCGTGCCGACATCGGTGCTCGCTTTCTTCATCTTCGGCGCGGGCCTGGGCATTTCGGCGGCGCAACTGGGCGTGAACGCGCTCTCGGGCGCGGCCTATCCGCTGGCGATCCGCAACACCGGCACCGGCTGGGCCCTGGGCGTGGGACGGCTGGGCAATATCGCGGGTCCGCTGTTCGGCGGATTGTTGCTGGCGTTGGGCTGGGCGCCCAAGAGCATGCTGCTCCTGATCGCCCTTCCCGCATTCCTGCTTTCCCTGATTCTGCTGGCGCTGGCGCGCGTCCGGGGGCCTCAAGCAGCGAAGCGGTAGGCCGTCAAAAACCTTCCGTCAAAGCGTTAGGTTGAAGATCCGCTCCGCATTGGTCTGGTAGAATTTCTTCTTGTCGGCGTCGCTGATCGCCATGTCGTCGGTCTCTTTCACTTCCGCCGCGTTGTATTGATACGGATAATCCATCGCATACATCACCCGGTCCATGCCGACCACATCCTGGCAGAAGCGGATCACCGGCGCCCAGGCCATGCCGGAAGAAGTGATGGGGATATTCTCCTTGATATATTCGCTCACTTTCCGTTTCAGCTTGGGCATGTGCGGAAAGCGATTGTTGACGGCATAATTGTGCTGGAAGAGATCGAAGCGGGCCAGCCAGAAAGGCAGGCCCTCCCCGCCATGACCGGCAACGATCTGTAGTTTGGGAAAACGGTCGAACACCCCGCTCATAATCATACGCATCAGATGCACGCTGGTTTCCACCGCGAAGCCGAAGAAAGCGCCTTCCAGCCCCTTCTCGATCATCGGCCCGATCATGCGCGCGGGCGCGGTCGCCGGATGCAGATAGATCGGCACATTGAGCGCTTCTGCCGCCGCCAGAATGTCCCAGAATTTGGGGTCGTCCAGATACTCGCCCTGGGTGTTGGAATTGATGATCGCGCCCTTCAAACCAAGCTTGGTGACGCCGCGCTCCAATTCCTTCGCCGCCCCGGCGGGATTCTGCGGTGCCACCGCCGCCAGGCCAGAGAAGCGGTCGGGATGCTTGCGGATATTTTCCGCCAGCTCATCATTCCATTTGGTCGCCAGCGCCGTACCGGTCTCGGCATCGAAGATCTGGACGCCCGGACTGGTGATCGACACGATCTGATGCGAAATGCCGGTCGCGTCCATGTCCCGGATGCGCCCCTCGCCCACATCGGTGAAGCGGGTCGCCAGCTTCTGCATCATGTTGGCATTGCCCAGGAAGTACGCCCATTGCGACAGGAAGCCGGGATCGGTGGTGCCTTTCTCGTCGATCAGCTTGCGGTAGCGGGCGAGCATCTCGGCAGGGGCATAAGCCTCTTCCGTAGCGATGCGCTTGTAGGCCGCGCGCATGGGGATCAAGGGTTTGACGATGTCGGCTGCCGCTGTGCTCATTTCCGCCTCTGTTCTTGTCGTTGTGGCATGACACATAGCATGGCCGCTTCGCGGGAAAAAAGCCGGGCGGTTGGGCTTGCCAATGGCCGGCAAGCCACGGAGATTTACACAAGAAATCGTTCCGCAATTGACGCGGAGGAGAAGATCATGAGCCGCACCCCTTTTCTCTCGCGCCGGGACTGGCTGATCGCGACCGCCGGGGCCGGGCTTGGCCTGGCCGTTCCGCCCGCCCTAGCGCAAGACCGTCGCCTGCCGAGCGAACTCGACCGCGATTGGCTGAAGGCGACGGCGAAATATGTGCCCGAACGCGCGCGCTTGTTGGCGGCGATACGCAAGGGCCGCGAGGACGGCCCCTTTCGGCCCGACTGGGCGTCGCTGCAAACCCATAAAACCCCGCAATGGTATGCCGACGCCAAGTTCGGCATCTTCGTTCACTGGGGGCTTTATTCGATCCCAGCCTTTGGCAGCGAATGGTATTCGCGCAACATGTATGTCCAGGGCAGTCCGGAATTCGCGCACCACATCGCGACTTACGGGCCGCACACCAAGTTCGGCTACAAGGATTTCATTCCCCGCTTTAAGGCGGAGCATTTCGATCCCAATGTCTGGACCGCCCTCTTCCGCGATGCGGGCGCCCGCTATGTCGTGCCGGTGGCCGAGCATCATGACGGCTTTTCGATGTACGACACGCATCTGTCGGACTTCAGCGCCGTCAAGCTTGGGCCCAAGCGCGATGTGATCGGCGAGATCAAGGCAGCGGCGCGAATGCATGATTTGCATTTCTGCCTGTCGTCGCATCGCGCCGAACATGACTGGTTCTTCGATGAAGGCCGAAAATTCACCTCCGACGTCGCCGATCCCGCCAATGCCGCGCTGTACGGCCCCGCCCAGTCGCGCATGCCTGGACCCAACAGCGACGATCTTTTCGGCGACTATACTTATGTCTCGCAATATTGGCTGGACGATTGGCTGGCGCGCCAGACCGAATTGGTCGATCGCTACCAGCCAGACCTGATCTATTTCGATTGGTGGATCGGGCAGCCGTCGTTCCGCAACACCCTGCCGTCTTTCCTGGCTTATTACTACAATCATGCGGCGCGGCATGGCGGCTCGGCGGTGGTCAATTACAAATTGGGCGAATTCGCCGACGGCGCCGGCACGCTGGATATCGAACGCGGCCAGGCGCCCGGCATCCGCGCCGACACCTGGCAGACCTGCACCTCCATCAGCGACAAGAGTTGGGGTTACATCGAGAACGACACCTATAAGAGCGTCGAGCAGATCGTGCATCTGTTGGCCGACATCGTGTCCAAGAACGGCAATCTCTTGCTCAATGTCGGGCCACATGCCGACGGCCGCATTCCCGACGCGGCGCGCGACACGCTGCTGGCGGTGGGCGGCTGGCTCAAGACCAATGGCGAGGCGATTTACGGCAGCCGGCCGTGGGAAATTTTCGGCGAAGGCCCCACCGAGGCCGCCAATGGTAGCTTTTCGGAAAGCAAGGCGAAGCCTTACACGGCGCGGGACTTCCGCTTCACCACCCGAAACGGCGCGCTCTATGCCATTCAGCTCGCCGAGCCAGAGGATGGCAAGGCGCTCGTCACCTCCATCAAGCCGGAGCGCCACGTCCGCAGCGTGCGCCTTCTGGGTATCGAGACGCCCCTTCGCTTCGAGCAGACAGGTGCGGGTCTTGCGATCGGCCTGCCGGAGCGCGCGCCACGCCAGCCTGCCAGCGTTTACCGCATCGAGATTTAGGACTAGCGTCCCCGCGATAAAAAGATTGGGGGGACATCATGGCTTTGAAAGTCGTTGGTTCAGGACTGGGCCGTACAGGCACCAAATCGATGCAGACGGCCTTGAACATGCTGGGGCTGGGGCCCTGCCATCACATGGTGGAAGTCTTTGCCCATCCCGAAAGCCGTTTCCTCTGGATCGACGCGGCGAAGGGCAAACCCGATTGGGACGCGATCTTCGCCAATTACCAATCGATGGTGGATTATCCAGGCGCGCATTACTGGCGTGAGATCGCGGCGCATTATCCGGATGCGAAGGTGCTGCACACGGTGCGCGATCCCGATCAGTGGTTCGAATCCACCCAAGCCACCATCTTTGCACCGGATGGCCCTGGTACGAAGCCTGGTCCCTTTTCCGAATTCTTCGCCAGCTTCATGGGCGATTTCGGCGACAAGCTGCACGATCGCGCCTTCATGACCGACTATTTCCGCCGCCACACCGAGAATGTGATCCGCACGATCCCGAAAGATCGTCTTCTGGTCTATCAGGCCGGTGAAGGCTGGGATCCTGTGTGCCAGTTCCTGGGCGTGCCGGTGCCGGCCGAGCCTTTCCCGTCCGAAAATTCCCGCGCCGATTTCATTGCCCGCTTGAAGGAGCGCATTCCTCATTAAAAGAAAAGGGCCGGAAGTAGGTGCTTCCGGCCCTTTTTCATTTCTGATCTGGCAGATCAGTTTTTGCCGTCATAATAAATATGCCAGAGACGGCCCTTCAGCGTATCCACCACATAAAGCGAACCATCCGGCGCTTGCGCGATGCCGCTGGGACGGAATTGCGCCTTGCCGGTGTTGCGGTCGGACGGATTGGGACCGGCGAAATTATCGGCGAAGACTTCCGGCGCGCCCGGCTTGCCAGACTTGTCGAAGGGCACGAAGGTCACGTTATAGCCGCTACGGCCTTGCGGCAGCATTTCCGGACCCGAACCGCCTTGGAAGGCGATGAACGCGCCGCCGCGATATTTCGCAGGAAATTGCTTGCCATCATAGAATTGCAGATCGACCGGCGATTCATGCGAGGTGAACGCCACCACGGGCGTGTTGTAATTGCCTTCGGACGCCCCCATCTTGCCGTCCCCGCCATATTCCGGCGCCAGCACGCGCGCTTTCAGGGCCGTATCATAATAGGTGTATGGCCAGCCCAGATCGGCGCCCTTGTCGATGCGATGCATCTCTTCCGCCACCGTGTCGGACTCTTTCGCCATGCCCGGCACCAGATTGGCAGTGCCGTTCCTGCCCTGCATCACGCCATAGACGCCTTTGGTTTCCGGCGACCAGGCCACCGCCATCATGTCGCGCACGCCGGTGGCGAACTGCTCTCCGCTATCGGGAAATTTCTGGTTCAACTTCTCGGCATCGAAGCGCCACATGCCGGCGCGGCCGTTCAACAGCGGGCACGGCTTGAGGCCGACCGGCTTCTGGTCCTTGGGCACGCTGGGATCGGCGCAGATATTGCCTGCGCCCGCCACCACCACATAAAGCCCGCCCTTGCCGTCAAAGGCGATGCCGATATTGCTGCGCCGTGCGGGCAGATCGCTCACGATCACATCGGGTTTGGCCGATGGCGTCAGTTCCTTGCCCTTGAATTTGAAACGATAGAGCGCGTCCGGACCGGCGACATAAAGCGCGCCCTTGTAAAGCCGCATCCCGGTGCCGCCCTCGGCGGAGCCGAAATGATCGGTCTGGACCGCCTTGTGGTTCTTGTCGATCTGGAGCGCCCAGACGCCCACGGATTGCGCATTGTCGCGCGGCTTGCGGGTGGAGACATAGACATCGCCATTAGGGCGCACCGCGACATGGCGGGCGCCCGCGCCCAATCCGTCGGCCACGATGGTGGCGTGAAAGCCTTGCGGCAGCGTCAGGCCGGCAGATTCGCCCGCAAGCGCGGGCGTGGCAATGGACATAAGCAAAGCGGCGGCAAGCATTTTCATCTGGTTCCTTCCCCGATTTCCGGGGCTTCAGCCACCGGTCGGGGAAGGATTAGCCAGAAGAAGCAGCCCCGGCAATGTACGTGATGTCGCTGTAAATTAATCCAGGTGCGGCCTAGCCGATGACCTTGCCGATGGCGCCCCCGATCACCCCCGTAACCACCGAGGCCGAAGTTCCCAGCCAGAGGATCTGGGCCGGTGTGTCCTTCAGCGAAACCGAAACCGCGATGGCAATGATGGCGCAAAGCCCGCCCGCGATGGCGCCTCCCAAACAGGCCCCGGCCCAACCGCTTGGCGCCAAACGGATATAGAGAAGTCCCGCCACCAGCGAGAAGAGCATGCCGCCGATGGCGAAGCTGGCTTTGACCGGCGCGGAGTAATGGCCAGCGACCACCATGGCGAATTGCAGGATCAGGCCGACAGTCGTGGCAATGAGCAGGCCGTCACGGCCCAACAAAGACGAAGCAGTATTATCCGGTGACATGTGCTTTCCTTTCCCCAATAAGTTAAGCGTTTCGATCCGGCAGGTGTCGTTCACCTCACCTTATGGTGCAGACGCGTCGAGCCCCCTGTTTTCGACACGTGGCCCCCATATTCTCCCGAATGATCAAGGCTTGGAAGCCTCGCAGAGCTTTTTCACGCCCGTCAGGAAGTCCGGATTGTGGGTCCGGAAAAAGGTGTAAAGCTCATCATAATCGGCTCCCGCGCCATAGCCGGTGTGCGAGATGGTGAGCCGGGTCTTGGCCTTGCCGCGCGGCTCGAGCGCGATCACCTGCACCACATTCTTGTAAAGCTCGGCATGCGGCAGGCCCGGCGGGGTCTGTTCGTTGCGCAAGACCAGAAGGCGCTCCGGCAGATAGGCGATGATGCGGTGACGGATGGTGCCGGTGCCGCCGATCTGGGCGGTGGGCGTGAAGCCTTCTTCGATCACGCCACCATTCTTCATCTCCACATGCGCGACCTTCATGCCGAAAGTCTTAAGACCCTCCTCGTCCGCCAGTGAGCGCCAGAGACAGGTTGGCGAAGAGGCAATGTCGATGGATTGCTGCAACACGCGGTCGCCATTCGGCTCCTTGAAGGAGGTATCGTTATATGACTTCGCCGCATCGCTGCCTGCCGCGGCCGCCAACAATCCCACCACCGCGCTCGTCGCAAGAAACTGCATATGCCCCTCCTCTGCTGGTTGTTACGACCTCATGTTAATTTTGGCGTCCGCCTGAAGGCGGTCGAGATAATCGCGCAAGCCCGCGACGGACGCGTCAAAAGCGTCAAGCGTGCGATAGGTGCGCGATTGCATCACGCCCCCTTCCATCACGGTGAGAATGAACTGGCCCAGTGCGCGCGTGTCGGTGCCGCGTGGCAGCCGGGCGCCTGCCTGATCCAGGCAGTCTTTCACCGCTTCCACCCAGCCGTCGAAATTGGTGGCCAGCAATTCACGCACCGGCGGATCGGGCTCATGCAGCTCCAACGCCAGGCTGCCGATGGGGCAGCCATAGGTGCAGTCGGTGATCTGAAGCGCGCGGCGATATTGCGCCAGCAGCGCGAAGATGCGTTCGATGGGATCCTCGACGCCTTCCCAGGCGGGCGCCAGCAACATCGGCCCGATGCCCTCGCGATAGAGCCCCAGTACCGCGAGCAGCACGTCCTGTTTGGTGGGAAAGGCGTGATAAAGGCTGCCCGCATTGGCTTTCGCTTCGCGCAGGATGTCCTGCACGCTAGTCGACCCATAGCCCTTCTCCAGGAACAGCTTCATGGCGGCGAAGACCAGGCGGTCGGCGGTGGACGGTGGATTTTCCATGGCACCCAATGCGAACGGCCGACACCGTAATCTTACTTAGTTGAATGGTCAACCAAGAATAAGCTCTTAGCATTGCTGAGTTTCCGATTTCGCCATGGCCGGGGCACCGCCTCTCATGCTTGGATCATTTCGATGCCTTGGCCTGATCATCGAATCCTCGACTTGTTCAACCTTCGCCTGCCCATCGTGCAGGCGCCGATGGCGAATTTCGGCACGGTGGAACTGGCGATCGGCGCGGGCGAGGCCGGGGCGCTGGCCTCCCTGCCCGGCGCCGCGCTATCGCCCGACCAGATCCGCGCCGGCGTCGCGGCCATCCGCAAGGCGGGGGCGGGACCGGTCAATCTCAATTTCTTCTGCCACAAGCAGCCCGCCTTAAACGAGGAACGCGAAGTGGCCTGGCGGACGCGATTGCTGCCTTACTATCGCGAGATGGGCATCGATCCGCAGGCACAGATTTCTGCCGCGAGCCGCAAGCCGTTTGATGAAGCCGCCTGCGCCCTGGTCGAGGAATTGCGGCCAGAGGTGGTGAGTTTTCATTTTGGCCTGCCCGATGACGCGTTCCGCGCGCGCGTGAAGGCGGCCGGCGCGAAGATGATCGCCTCGGCGACCGTGGTGGCGGAGGCACGCTGGCTGGAAGAACAGGGCTGCGATGCCGTGATCGCCATGGGCGCGGAAGCCGGCGGCCATCGCGGCAATTTCTTGAGCCATGACATGGCGCGGCAGGTGGGCACCTTCGCGCTGGTGCCGCAAATCGTGGATGCCGTGCGCGTGCCGGTGATCGCGACGGGCGGCATCGCAGACGGCCGGGGCATCGCCGCCGCTTTGGCGCTGGGCGCAAGCGCGGTGCAGATCGGCACCGCCTATCTCTTCTGTCCGGAAGCGAAAGTGAGCGCGGCTCATCGCGCAGCATTGGCCGAAGCGAGCGACGACGACACCGAGGTCACCAATCTCTTCACCGGACGGCCGGCGCGCGGCATCGTGAACCGGCTGATGCATGAGCTGGGGCCACTGTCGCCCGACCTGCCCGCCTTTCCGCTGGCGGCCGGCGCGCTGGCGCCGCTGAAAGCCAAGGCGGAAGCGGAAGGTTCAGGCGATTTCAGCAATCTGTGGTCCGGCCAAGGAGCGAGGATCACGGCGAGACTTACCGCAAGCTTGGCTCGTCCGATGAGCGCGAGGGAGCTGACGCTTCATCTGGCGGAGGATGCGAAGAAACGCCTCGCGGCCTTGTCCGGAAAAGTCTAAGCCGCCTCGAGCGCGGTGGCGGCTTTCAACGCGCCGTCCATCGCTGCCGCGCGCTGCTCGGCGCCCGTCTGCAAGCCTTCTGCCACGATGAATTCCGGATCGGTGATGCCGATGAAGGCGAAAACGCTTTTCAGATAGGTCTCCAGATGCTCCATTGCTTCGGCCGGCGTGCCGGGGCCATAAAAGCCGCCGCGCGACACCGCCACGATCACACGCTTACCCCGCGCCAATCCTTCGACGCCATTCGCGCCATAACGGAAGGTCTTGCCTGCCACCAGGATGCGGTCGATCCAGGCCTTGAGTTGCGTGGGAAGAGTGAAATTGTACATCGGCGCGCCGATCACCACGGTGCCCGCGGCCAGAAACTCCTCCAGCACTCGAGCGCTTTCCACCAACTCGTTTTCAATCGCGGGCGAAGCCGGGGTCGCGCCTTGCGCCGCCGTCAGATGCGCCCCCGACAGATGCGGCAGAGGCGCGGCGGCAAGATCGCGATAGACGCTCTTCAGGCCGGGATTGGCGGCTTTCAACCGCTCGGCCACGGCAGCGGAAAGTTTCCGGCTGGCGGAATGGTCGCCCAGGATGCTGGCATCGACATGCAATAAAGTATCCATTGGTTCCTCGGTATGGGATAGTAACCTGGACTACATGGGATACCGTGCTTATATCCCGCAAGAAGGCACAGGTTTGATACCGGAGCACATGGAAGTGACCGAACGTCTCGACCACAATTCCACCGACTGTCGCGCCGTCAGTGGCGTGCTGGCGCGGGTGGGGGACAAATGGAGCGTGTTGATCATCGTTCTTTTGGGCGACGGACCCAAACGCTTCAACGAGATCAAGCGCCTGGTGGGCGGCATCTCCCAGCGCATGCTGACCTTGACACTGCGGGGACTTGAGCGCGACGGGCTGGTGACGCGCACCATCTTTCCCACCATTCCGCCGCGGGTGGAGTATGAGCTGACCAAGCTCGGCCGTTCGCTGTGGAAAGCCGTCGAGCCCTTGGGCAGCTGGGCGCGAGGCCATATCGGCGACATCAACAAAGCGCGGGAAAAATTCGATCGCGCTTCGAAAGACTAGACAATCGCGGCCGATGCGCCGGGCGGGCGCTGCAGGAGGTCCGCCAGGTTCTCAAGCCCGCGCGTGAGATCGTCGCGGCTGCGCGGCGCGCCCAGGCCGATGCGCACTGCTTCCGGTGCATCGCCAACCGCGAACACATCCGCCGTCACTAAGCCAATGCCGTCCAACCTGGCCCGCGCCGCCAGTGCGCCCGCGCGCCAGCCTTTGGGCAATTTCAGCCAAGCGTGAAAACATTCGGGATCGCTCCCCGCATCGGGCAGCAATTTCGCAGTAATGACCTGGCGCGCCGCCGTCTCGGCGCGAATGGCGGCCAGGATCGCCGCCGCCGTGCCGTCCTCCATCCAGCGCGTCACGATAGCGGCGGAAAAAGGCGAAGCCATACCAGCAAAAGCCCGAATGGCGTCGGCAGCGCGGGCGCGCATGCGCGCGTCGGGCAACACCAGATAGGCCAGGCGCAAAGCCGGCGACAGGCATTTAGACAAGCCGCCGATATAATGCACGCAATCCGGCGCCAGCGCCGCCAGTGGTGGAACGGGCGCGCGGGGCAAGGCGCCATACGCATCGTCTTCGATGATGATGACGCCATGGCGGCGCGCGATCTCCACCAAGCGGCGGCGGCGCGCCAAGGGGATGGTTGCGGTGGTGGGATTGTGGAAGGTGGGCGTGAGATAGAGCGCTTTGGGGCGATGCGCCTTGCAGGCCACCTCGAACCTGTCCGGCAGGATTCCATCCACGTCCATCGCGATCGGCGCCAACGCGATGCCGCGATGCGCCGCCAGCGCCAGGAATCCGGGATAGGCGAGTGCTTCCACGCACACCGTGTCGCCGCGTGTAGCCAAAAGCGCCAGCGATGCGGTCAGCGCGCCTTGGGTGCCGGGGCAGAGCGCAAGGCGCTCCGCTGTGACGCCCGGCAGGCGCGGTGACAGCCATTGCGCGCCTGCGATGCGGTCACTCTCTGCGCCCGCCGGGTCCTGATAGGTGAGAAACAGATCCAACCCTTCGCCCGCGACCTCGGCGATGCCGGCTTGCATGCGGGCCAGAAGCGTTTCGTCTTCGAAGCGCGGCGGCAAATTCATGCTGACGTCGATGGTGCGGGCGGCTGCCGGTGAGGACGATTTCTGTCTCAGCCGCACATAGGTACCCTGCCCCACCCGGCCCTCCACCAGCCCACGCCGTCCGGCCTCAGCATAGGCACGCGTGACGGTGGTGAAATCGATGCCCAGCGCTTCCGCCAGCGGCCGCTGCGGCGGCAGCCTCTGGCCCGGCTTCAGCCGGCCCGACGCCACATCGGCGGCGATAGCTTCCGCGATGGCGAGATAAAGCGGGCCGCCGTCACGCGGCAGCTGAGGCATCCAGCCCTGCGGCGCTTTGCTCATTGTCCCGGACGAGCCATTCCATATATAAGCATATTGTATGCTTCTAATGTATGGAGGCTTGTATGGGAAGCGGAATCTTGGCTTTGAACGGCTTGCGGTCCTCGGACATCCCCCTCGGCCTGGCGGCGCGGCGCGGCCTCCTGGGTTTCTGTCCCAGCTGCGGCAAGACCAGGCTTTTCGCCAGCTATCTGAAACAGGTTCAGAGCTGTTCCAATTGCGGCGCCGAGTTCGGCCGCATTCGCGCCGACGACGCCGCACCCTGGGGCACCATCATCGTGGTCGGCCATGTCTTCATGCCGCTGATGTTCTTCGTCAGTCTGGACGCCTTCATGCCCTTTTGGGCCGGCGTCTTCACCTGGGCGGCGCTATTCACGGGCCTGTCGTTGGCGTTGCTGCCGCGCTCCAAGGGCCTCTTCATTGCACTGCTATGGGCGACGCGCGCACCGGGCGTGGATAAGGGCTAGCAGCGCAATCCGGAAAAATGTGGTCGCTAGCGACAGCGTAGCGCGACTTTTCCGTAGATTGCGCGACAAAAAAAAGCCAGAGGCAATTGCACCGGAAATTGCCTCTGGCTGCGTCCTCAGCTCACCGCATCCTCATGCGTCCGCCCAGCGGCGGACCAGATTGTGATAAAGCCCGGTCAAGGTGACGAGCTCGCCGCTGTCGCCGATCTGGCGGCGCAAAGTCTGGATCGCGCCATCCATTTCGAACAGCATCTGACGCGCGCGCTCGTCTCGGATCATGCTCTGGATCCAGAAGAAGGACGACCAGCGGCTGCCCCGCGTCACGGACGTGACGTGATGACGGCTGGTGGCCGAATAGAGCACCATGTCGCCGGCGGGAAGCTTGACGCGATGTTCGCCGTAAGTGTCCTCGATCACCAATTCGCCGCCGTCATAGTCGCCAGGATCGGTGAGGAAGAGGGTGGCCGACAGATCGGTGCGAACTCGGATCGGCGCGCCGGTGCTGAGCGACGGCTTCACGAAACGGATCGCATTGTCGATATGGGCGCCGAAATTCATGCCGCTGTCATAACGGTTGAAGAGCGGCGGGAAGACGCGAAGCGGCAAGGCCGCCGAAGTGAAAAGCTCGTTGCGGCCCAGCGCGCCGAGAATGACATCGCCCAGCGCGCGGGCGGCAGGCGAATGTTCCGCGATCTGGAGATTGTGCTTCGCCTGCCCCGATTGCGATCCCGCGGTGACGCGCCCATCGACCCACTCGGCCTTCGCCATCACGCCGCGCATCTCCGCAACCTGTTCCGGCGCCAGCAGCTGGGGGACGCGCACTAACATTGGAAGATGGGCATTGGAGATTGAATCCCACAGAGAAGATGAAGGTGCTGCGATTGGACTGGCTGTAATTCAGCCGGCGAGCGGTTTGCGCGGTTTGCGGTCGCCCATCGCCAATCCCCTCAATTGCAAGGGAACCTATAAAGGGAACGGCGCAAGCTGCAAGTGATTTTCAGAGTCATTCGCAAATGGCGCTGAAATGATGCAACCGTAAGCGTCCTCGCCTAACGGTTTTGGACCGCCTGGACGGCGTGGAGCGGCGATGCCGCCGCCAGTTCCAGCAGGATGGGGTGATGGTCGGAGGGCCCCTTGTCCAACACGGCGGCATGAAGGCAGTCCACCTCGCGAGTGATGCAACGGTCCAGCCGCAAGGCCACGATCTTGCTGGCGCGATGGGTGCGCTTGCGCGGCCCCACATCGCGGAACTCCGGCATGATAATCGGCCCCACCGCGTTGAAGTCGCCCATGATCACGGTCGGCCCTTCCACGGAATAAGCGATGTGCTGCAGCTGGAACCTGTTCAGGAACTGGCCGTGGGATAGATGCACATTGGCGAAGGTGATGCCTTCGAATTTCACGATCTGGGCGATGCGGGGCGGCACCCGGCCCGGCAGCACGGAAGCCGGAAGCCGCAAGGCCGATGTCAGCGGAAAAGGATGCGGGCTCCAGGCGGCCAGGCCATAGATGCGTTTCTGCATGGGATGGCGGAAGAAATGGCCGCCGACCAGATCGGGAAGCGCGGCGATCTCCTCTGTCGCTTCCTGTAGCAGCAGAAGATCGGGCTTCTGGACGTGAATGAGTTGGGCGACATCCTTTGCGCCGGCGCCGACCCGGCGGAGCAGATTCCAACTCGCGACCCGGAAGGAGTGTTTAGGACCGGTCATGGAGAGCTTTATGGATCATGCCTTCACCGATGACGCGTGATGGAAATCAAGTCAAACTCCGTCGAGGACTATAATAGCCGCAGATCAGAAAACGAGACCGGCCCGATATGTTTCCCCTGACCCTGACATGGCCCACAGAGTCGATCGAGGCGGTGATCGGCCTGGTTTACCTCATCCTGGCCGTGTCGGTCAGCGTGGACGTTCTTCTGAAGAAAAGCGATGTGCGCGCGGCCCTGGGCTGGATCGCGGCGGCCTGGCTGTCGCCCATCTTCGGCTCGCTTCTTTACTATATGTTCGGCATCAACCGGGTGACGCGGCGCGCCTTGAAATTGCGCCGCCCGGACGAGCCTCAGGCCCGGCGCAGGCCCGGCGGGGCCGATCCGGTGGCCAGCCCCAACATCGCGCTTTTGGCCGAGGTGGGACGGCGCATCACGGAAAACCCCCTGATCGCGGGGAACGCCATCACAGTCTTGGAAGGCGGCGATGAAGCCTATCCGGAAATGCTGGCCGCCATCGCGGCGGCGAAAAAGAACATCGCCATGGCGTCCTACATCTATCGCAACGACGCGGCGGGGCATGCCTTTACCGACGCGCTGATCGCCGCCAAAAATCGCGGCGTCGAGGTCAGGGTCCTGCTCGACAGCGTGGGCTGCGGTTATGTCTTCACGCCCGCGCTTACCCGGCTCAAAGCCGGCGGTATCGAAGTGGACCGTTTCCTTCACACCTGGCTGCCCTGGCGCATGCCGTTCCTCAACATGCGCAATCACCGCAAATTCCTGATCGTGGACGGCACGCTCGCCTTCACCGGCGGCATGAATGTCGATGCCGCCCATTCGCATCGCATGGCGGGCAGGCGCGCCTATATCGAAGACGTGCATTTCAAGGTCGAAGGTCCGGTGGTGCGTTCGCTGATGGACGCCTTCGCCAGCGACTGGACCTTCACCACCGACGAGCCGCTGGACGAGGATCATTGGTGGCCGCCCATCGCGGAGGCAGGGCGGGTGCAGGCGCGGGGCTTGCGCTCCGGACCCGATGAGGACCTTTACAAGATCGAGATGCTGGCGGGCGCGGCCTTGATACTGGCCAGGAAGCGCGTGCGCATCGTCACGCCCTATTTTCTGCCGGACCAGCGGCTGCAATTCGCCATCGCCGAGGCCAGCATGCGCGGCGTGGAAGTCGATATAGTGCTGCCTGAGAAGAGCGATCATGTCTTCATGCAATGGGCGATGCTGGGCCATCTGCGCTTCTTCAATTACATCACAGCCAATATCTATCTGAGCCCGCCGCCTTTCGATCATTCCAAGCTGATGACGGTGGACGGGGAATGGTCGCTGATCGGCAGCTCCAACTGGGACGCCAGAAGCTTCCGCCTGAATTTCGAATATGATTTGGAATGCTATCAGACCGACCTGACGGCACGGTTGGACGCGATCATCGACCAGCGGATCGCGCAGGGGCATAAACTGAGCCATGCCGAATTGGCATCCCGGCCCGTCCTTATTCGCCTGAGAGACGCCGCCGCCCGGCTTTTGATGCCTTATCTTTAACGGGCAAGGAACCTCTGCCCGCTTGTGGCCAATGCCAACCTGTAAGCGGCAATTGGCGGCTGGCTGGGGGGCGGGCAAACCGCTATACGGCTCGCATCACAGCATCCGGACTCTCCATGGCGAATACCAGTACCGACACCCCATCCAAGAATTGGATCGGGCGCAACCGACACGCCCTCCTGATCGGCGGGCCGGTGATCCTGCTTCTCGCCATCGCATTTTTCTATCTGACCGGCGGCCGCTATGTTTCCACCGACGACGCCTATATCCAGTCGGCAAGGGTAGACATCTCCACCGAAGTCTCCGGCCGCATTCGCGACATCCTGGTGCGCGACAATCAGCATGTGAAGAAGGGCGATGTCCTGTTCCACCTCGACACGCCGCGTTTCCAGATCGCGGTTCAGGACGCGCGGGCGCAACTGGCGGCGGCCATGTTGAAGGTCCCGGCGTTGAAGGCCGCCTATCGCCAGAGATTGGCCGACGAAGCGGCGGCGAAAAGCACGCTGGCTTTCCAGCAGCGCGAATTGGAACGCCAGACGCAATTGCAGGCGCAGGGCATTTCCTCCCGCACTCAGCTCGATCAAGCGCGCACCAATTTCCAGTCTGGTCAGCAGCAGCTGGCCGCGACCGAGCAACAGACCGCCAGCGCGCTGGCCGATTTGGGCGGCGATGCTAGCGCCGCGCCGGAGAGCCTGCCGGTGGTGCGTCAGGCGCAAGCCGTGCTCGACCGCGCGCTGCTGGAACTTTCTTATACCGTGGTGCATGCGCCTATGGATGGCGTGGTCGCCAAGGTGGACCAGATCCAGGTGGGCGATCATGTCAATGCCGCGACCCCGCTCTTCGCCTTGATGAGCGACAAGGATATGTGGGTCGAAGCCAATTTCAAGGAAACCGATCTCACCCATATGCGGCCAGGCCAGCATGCGAGCTTCTCGGTGGACGCCTATCCCGGCAGGAGCTTCAAGGGCACGGTGCTCTCCACCAGCCCTGGCACGGGCTCCAGCTTCTCGTTGCTGCCGCCGGAAAACGCCTCCGGCAATTGGGTGAAAGTGGTGCAGCGCTTGCCCGTGCGCCTCTCCATCGACGACAATGATGGCCTGCCCCTGGCAGCCGGCATGAGCGTCGATGCGGAAGTCGATACCGAGCATCGCCGATCACTGGCCTTCTGGAACTAGGCGATGCCTGACAAGCCCGAAGACGACATTCTGGAGAAAGCCGCGGAAGACAATGGCGTGCGCGCAGCCGCCACCGCGGCGCCACCGCCCACGCATGAAAAAGTGAAATTCCACGGTCTCATCACCCTATCGGTGATGGCCGCCACTATCATGCAGGCGCTGGACACCACCATCGCCAACGTGGCGTTGCCGCGCATGCAAGGAACGCTTTCGGCGACCCAGGACGAGATGGGTTGGGTGCTGACGTCCTATATCGTGGCCGCGGCCATCACCATCCCCTTGACCGGCTGGCTGGCGGGTCAGTTCGGCCGCCGCCGGGTATTCCTGATTTCGGTTTTCATTTTCACCATCGCTTCGGCGCTGTGCGGACTGGCGGTGTCGCTGCCGCAGATCGTGCTGTTCCGCTTCCTGCAGGGGGTGGGCGGCGCCGCTTTGGTGCCGCTGTCGCAAGCGGTTTTGTTCGACATCAATCCGCCCAAGGATTTCGGGCGCGCCATGGCGATCTGGGGCATCGGCGTCACCATGGGTCCGATCCTGGGACCGGCGCTGGGCGGTTGGTTGACCGAGAATTACAGCTGGCGCTGGGTGTTCTACATCAATCTGCCCATCGGCGTGCTAGCCTTTATCGGGCTCTATTTCACCATGCCGGAAAACCGCAACGCGCAGAAATCGCGCTTCGATTTCTTCGGCTTCATCACACTCAGCGTCTTCATCACCGCCCTGCAATTGATGTTGGACCGGGGTCAGCTGAAGGACTGGTTCACCTCGACCGAGATCATCGCCGAGGGGCTGGTGGCGGCAACGGCCTTCTATCTTTTCCTGGTTCACACTTTCTCGACGGAAAAGCCTTTCCTCAATCCGCATCTGTTCCAGGACCAGAATTTTGTCGCTTCCAATATCTTCATCTTCGTGGTCGGCGTGGTCTTGTTCGCCACTTTGGCGCTGGTGCCGCCTTTGCTTCAGACCAATATGCGTTATCCGGTGGTGTTGACGGGCCTGGTGACGGCGCCGCGCGGCGCAGGCACTATGATCGCCATGATCGTGGTGGGGCGGCTGGTCAGCCGTTTCGATCCACGCATCATCATCGCGGTGGGCCTGGCCTTGACCGCCATATCGCTGTGGCAGATGACGCAATTCTCGTTGCTGATGAACAGCTGGCCGATCATCACATCGGGCATTCTGCAAGGCTTCGGCGTGGGCCTGGTCTGGGTGCCGCTTTCGGCGGTGGCGTTCACCACCCTCCCCGCCACGCTGCGCAATGAAGGCACCGCCTTCTTCAACCTGTTGCGCAATGTCGGCAGCTCTATCGGCATTTCGGTGGTGATGTTCCTGCTCACCCAGAACACGCAAAAGATCCACGCCTCCATCGCCGCGCACATCACGCCTTACAACATCGTCGGCAACCCGGCCGCCGCCGCGCAGCACATCAACGGCACCAGCCTGCAAAGCCTGGCGAGCCTGGACGGCGGCATTTTCAACCAGGCCGCGATGATCGCCTATATCGACGATTTCCAGCTGATGATGGTGCTGACCCTGGCGACCATCCCCTTCCTGTTCCTGATCAAGAAGACCCGCCCGGCCGCCGGCGGTCATGCGGTGCTGGATTGATGCGCGTCTCTCTCTCGCTTCTGGCCGTGGTGCTGGTCTCCGCCTGCACCGTGGGTCCGGATTTCAAGGCGCCCGCTCCGCCGGACGTCGCCCTCTATGCCGGCAAGGACGATGCCGGACCGCCGACGGACCAGCGCATCGCGCTTGGCGCGCGCATTCAGGGTGATTGGTGGAGTGCCTTCAAATCGGAGCCGCTGGATGACGTCATCAAAGAGGCGCTGTCCGGCAACCAGGACGTCGAAGCGGCGCGCCATCGCATGGCGGAAGCCGAAGAAGAAGTGAACGCCGCCGAAGGCGCGCTGTTGCCGCAAATCTCGTTGGGCGCCACCGCCGGTTATCAGAAGTATGGCCGCTCGTTGTTCGGGCCGCTCAATTTCTCCATTCCGCCTTTCGCCTATTACACGGTGGGGCCAACCGTCAGCTTTCCACTGGATCTTTTCGGGGGCGAGAAGCGCACGGTCGAAGAGAAACAGGCGTTGCTGCAATATCAAGGCTTCGAACTCGACGCCGCCTATCAGTCCTTGACCGCCCATGTCGCGGCCGAAGCGCTGGCCCTGGCCGCGGCCAAGGCCCAGATCGAGACCTTGAACGGCATCATCGCCGATGACGAGCGCAATGTCGGGCTGGTGCAATCGGCCATCAATGCCGGCTCGGGCACCCGGGTCCAGCTGGTGAGCGCGCAAAGCCAATTGGCCGAAGACCGCGCCTTGCTGCCGGATCTGCGCCAGCAGGAAGCGGTGGCGCGGCATGCGCTTTCCATCCTGGCCGGCAAGGCGCCGGCGGAATGGAGCCCGCCGGATTTCGCGCTCAAGGATTTCACCCTGCCGGCGGAAATTCCCGCCGCCCTGCCGGCGGAGTTGGTGCGTCGCCGCCCCGACATCCAGGCGGCCGAAGCCCAGCTTCACGCTGCCAGCGCCGCCATCGGGGTGGCCACCGCCAATCTCTATCCCAACCTCAATCTCGCCGCGACGGTGACACAGCAGGCGCTGACGCCGGGCGAATTGTTCAACAGCGTCAGCAACGCTTATTCCTTGGCCGCCGGCCTTACCCAGCCGCTGTTCAGTGGCGGTCGCCTGAGCGCGGAGAAGCGCGCGGCGATCGAGAATTACCAGGCGTCGCTGGCGACCTATCGCCAGACCATCCTGACCGCCTTCGGCAATGTCGCCGACCGGATGCAGGCGCTCACCAACGATGCCGACCGGCTCCACGCGCAGGAAGCAGCAGCCGACACGGCGGCGCAATCGCTCGACCTGGCGCGAAGGAGTTACGAAGCGGGCAATTCCGGCATTCTGGATGTGATCGATGCCGAGCGCCGCAACGCTCAGGCGCAGCTGGGCCTTTCGCGCGCCACCGCACAGCGCTTGATGGATACGGCGGAGCTTTATCTGGCGCTGGGCGGCTCACCTGTCACGCCGCGGGAAGCGGCCAAAGCCGGATAAAGCGGCTCACGGCATGGCCTTCTTGGGCAGGGCCGCGATCTCATCTTTCGACAGGGGCGTCATCGCTTTCACGATGCAGGGCTCGACAGCACTGCCGATGCCCGCGCTCACTTTCAGGTCCCAATCCAGCGGCGAGCAGATCAGATTCGAGCCGCGGAAAGTGGTGATCAGCATCGCGCCGGGCGCCGTCAGCATCGAGCAACGCCCTTTGAGATCGAGCCTGTAGATCTTGTTCATATGCACGCGCACGTACATCGTGCTGGCATCGGCGGCGCGCCAATTTCCCATTTCGGTGGTGTTGAAACATTGTGCTGACGGACGGGCCGTCTCAGCCGCCGCCGGTACAGCTATGGAGGCCACAAGCAGAGTGGACAGCAGAGCCGCCGGCCGGGACAACGATCCGTGCAACATGGTTATGATCTCCTTGCGCCCCGCACCACCCACTCTACCACATGCCGCCAACGTTCCGCGGACGTCACATTCCTTCCGAAAAATGGATGCTGCACTGCGATTGCCTCAAGCCGGCACGCGGAAATTGCCGAAAAATCGCGCCGGTTCCGCTCGGTTGGGCCGGTTTCGGTGCTATAGTTTGCATGTGCGTCGCTCCCGGTCCGCAGCGACCTTGAGTGACGATTAGCAACGGAGAGCACCACGCAACATACCGCCCCATGGGCGGAAGAACCGGAGGCAGGAATGAGTGGCTTGTCAGACTTTCACCATGTCGACGAAACACCCAAAGGTTCAAAGATCATTGCTTGGGTCATCATCGCCCTTCTGGTGGGCGGCGCCGCGCTGTATGTCGTTGAATCCGGAATGCTGACTTCCAGCCCCGCAACGGCCGGAAAAGAATATCCACGCGGCATGTGAGCGTCAGGACGCGGCTTGCCCGGCGATGGCCGGGCGGGTGCGTTTGCCGCGTGACTTGACGCAAAGTTCGGGAACGGATCCAGCGCGGTCCCGTTTTCTCCGGGTGGTGTGCGTTGGGTTTTTGCTATGACCTTTCGGATCGCCCTTCCCGTCCTTCCTCTTTGCCTTGTCCCTCTGTGTCTTGCGCTTGGCGCCGTCCAAGCCCAGGATTTCGCGCCCATGGCGCTGAACAGTATCGGCGCGGTGCCCCCCAAGATCGCGGGCGCGCCGGTCGAGGATGCCCACGGCGCGGTGGTGGGCCATGTCGCCAAGATCGAGACCGATGTTGGCGGCAAGCCGCTCAGGGCCGACGTGACGCTGACCGGTGGGCCCATGGTTTTCCTGGATACCGCCGCACTCAGCTATGACGAGAAAAACAATTTGCTAGTGACCGCGCTGGATCAGCAGCAGCTGGCGCAGCTGGCGAAGGCCCCGCGCGGATAGCGTCAGGCCGAGACGCGCGCCAGCTTTGCCAGATCTTCGCGCACCGAGGCCGCAATGATCATCTGGCGGTCAAGGGTTTGATGATTCTCCCGCCAGATCGGCAGCGCTTTGGCCAAGAGTTTGCGGCCGTTGGCGGTCAAATGCAGCAGCCGCCCCCGCCGGTCGTCCGGATCAACCGCGACGCGAATCAATTTCCGCCGCTCCAAAGGCTTCAAGGCGGCCGTAAGGGTGGTGCGGTCCATCGCCAAGAATTCCGCCAGGGGGCCGATGGAAGGCGGTTTGGGCCGGTTCAAAGCCATCAGGAGCGAGAATTGGCCATTGGTGAGACCAAGCGCGCGGAAAGCATCGTCGAAGCGGCGGGCGAGCGCACGGGCTGCCCTCTGCGTCGCCAGGCACAGGCAAGTGTCGCGTACTTCCCACGTGGTCTCATAAGAAATTTCTCGGAGATTTGTCGCGGGAACCGGTGTCATGAAAGCGTTATGTTGAGTTCAACCTATCAAGTCAAGCCGCCCGGAAGGCTGCCCCGGCCCTGTCATTTCGCGCTGGCGGCGGCGGTCTCTTGACGGCATAAGGGCGACCGCAATTTCCGGATTGATCCCGTGACACGCCGTTTCCTGCACTTGGCCGTGATTCTGGGCCTGATCACCGCGGTCGGGCCTTTCGCCATCGACATGTATCTGCCTGCCCTGCCCTCGATGGGAAGAAGCCTCGGCGCCAGCGCCGGCGCGGTGCAGATGAGTCTGATGGCGTTCCTGATCGTGATCGGCATCTGTCAGCTCTTTTATGGCCCTTTGAGCGACATGGTGGGGCGCAAGCCGCCCATCTATGGCGGTCTGCTGATCTTCACATTGGGCAGCATCGGCTGCGCCCTGGCGCCCAGCATCTCCGTCCTGGTGGGGTTTCGTGTGTTGCAGGCCTTCGGCGCTTGCGCCGGCATGGTGATACCGCGCGCCATCGTGCGCGATCTTCACACCGGACCGGACGCAACCCGGCTGATGTCGCTTTTGATGCTCACCGTGAGTATTTCGCCCATCCTGGCGCCCCTGACCGGCAGCTTCGTAATCGGCGCCTTCGGCTGGCGCGGCGTCTTTGGAGCGCTCACCATCGCTGCCGCGATAGCGCTTGTCCTGGCGCTGACGCAGCTTCACGAGACGCGGCCTCCCGAAGCACGCGGCGACAGTAGCTGGCGCGGTGCGTTCGGAGCCTATGGCCGGCTGCTGCGCGACGGAGAATTTGTGGGCCTCACCATGGTGGGCGCGCTGGGCGTCTCTGCTTTCTTCGTTTATCTGGGCAGCGCCTCTTTCGTGTTCATCAATTATTACGGCTTGACGCCCCGGTTGTTCAGCCTTTGCTTTGCGCTGAATGCGGCCGCT
>DATNGI010000126.1:0-15387 GCA_035605955.1 Rhizomicrobium sp. | reverse complement strand
ATGCCTATGCCAAACTGGTGAACGATCTGGGCGGACTTTCGCCGCAGGCCTCGGCGGATGCGCCATCACAATCCGTGACTATGCAGCGCGCCGGCCGGCTCTACACCACCGCTTCGGAGAAATCGAAAGTGGTGCGGCCGCTCGATCCCGGCATGATGCTCTATCCCACCGGCAACAAGAACGGCGTGTGGTGGGAGGTGAAGGACGAGCTGGGCAACCAGGGTTGGGTGTCGTCTCTCAGCCTCGCATTGGCAAAATGATAGAGCTCTGATCTGGCTGTCGCAGATCCAGCGCGGGCGTCATTGGCGTATAATTGAAATCTGCAGGGCGAGGGCCGCGTCAGCGATAGCCCGAGCCCTGCATCACAGGTTCCTGCCCATCGCCAGGAATTTTTCCCGCCGCGCTCTAAGCAGCTGCTCGCCGGTCTGGTTTTCCATCTCCGACAGACCGCGCGCGATCTGATCGCTCACCGCTTCGATCGTCTCCATCGGTCCACGATGAGCGCCGCCTTCCGGCTCCGGCACCACCGCGTCGATCAGTTTGAGCTGCAGCAAATCCTGGGCCGTGATCTTGAGTGCGATCGCGGCGTCCTGCGCCTTCTCGGCAGAACGCCAGAGAATGGACGACGCCCCCTCCGGCGAGATCACAGAATAGATCGCATGTTCCAGCATGTAGACGCGGTTGGCGGCGGCGATAGCGATGGCGCCGCCCGACATGCCTTCGCCGATGATGGTGGCGATGAAAGGCGCCTTCAGCGCCAGACCCGCTTCGATCGAGCGCGCGATGGCTTCCGCCTGGCCTCGCTCCTCCGCGCTGACGCCAGGATACGCGCCCGACGTGTCGCAGAAAGACAGCACCGGCAGGCCGAAACGATCCGCCAACTCGAACAACCGGACCGCTTTGCGATAGCCTTCCGGCATAGCCATGCCGAAATTGTGCTGAAGCCGCGTCTTGGTGTCATTGCCTTTTTCCTGGCCGAGGAACGCGACCGCGCGGCCGCGGAAACGCGCCAGCCCCGCGATCACGGCCTGGTCTTCGCCAAAAGAACGGTCGCCCGCAAGCGGCGTCATCTCCTCGAACAGGGTGCGGGCATAATCCAGGAAATGCGGCCGTGCCGGATGGCGCGCCACCAGCACCTTCTGCCACGGCGTCAAGCGCGCATAAGTATCGCGCACCAGCTGTTCGGCGCGCGATGTAAGCCGTTCGACATCGCCATCGATGTCCATGGTGGGATCGTCTTCGGCGAGCTTTTTGAGCTCGACGATCTTGCCCTCGAGTTCGGCGATGGGGCGTTCGAAATCCAGATAATGCATGCGTCTCAGACCCGGTTCAGGTGCCTGATAAGGCCCTTAAGCCAAAAAGGAAAGGCCGCTATGAAAACGGCAACCAGAGGTTATGCGTTCCCTTTGCCCCCTTTGCCGCGGGCCAGGGGGTGGGCCTTGCGCATCACTTTCTTCAGATGATCCTTGGCAACATGGGTATAGATCTCGGTGGTGGCGATGTCGGCATGGCCGAGCAGCGTCTGCACCGCGCGCAAATCTGCGCCTCCTTCCACCAGATGGGTGGCGAAAGCGTGACGCAGGACATGCGGCGAAACCTTGGTGGGATCCAGGCCCGCCTTGGCCGCGAGGGCCTTGAGCAATTGATAGAGGCGTTGACGGGTGAGATAGCCTTCCGCGGTGCGCGAACAGAAGAGATAGCGCTCGGCATGAGCGCGGCGCGCGCCTTTGGGCAGGAATTCCGCCCGCACATCCAGATAGGCGGCAATCGCGGCGCGCGCCGAAGCATTCAAAGGCGCCAGCCTTTCCTTATTGCCTTTGCCGCGCACCAGAATGAAGCCTTCGCGATTCTTGACCGCGATCAGAGGAAGGCCGGCAAGTTCGGAAACGCGCAGTCCCGCGGCATAGAGCATCTCCACGACACAGGTGAGACGCTTGGCGTTGGCGCTGTCCCCGGCAGACGCCGCCGCGATCATCCCTTCCACGTCCGCGGTGGACAGGATCTTCGGCAGCGGCCGCGATGCCTTGGGCGCGGCGATCGCGTCGGTCGGATTGTCCTTGCGGATATCTTCGGCATAGAGAAAACCGAAAAACTGGCGGAGCGCCGACAGCCGCCGCGCCTGGGATGAAGACGCCAGCCCGCTCTTCGACAAATGCACCAGATAGGCCTGGACCTCGTCACGGCTCGCGGTTTGGACGCCGCCTTTGGCGAAACCCGCGAAATCCTCGAGGTCGCGGGCATAGGCCGCCAGCGTGTTGGCGCCCGCGCCCCGCTCGGCGCTCATCATTTCCAGGAATGCCTCGATCAGCCCGGTTCTGGGACTCATGGCGCCTGCTTTAGCATTTTTTTGGCCGCCGCTTCGCTCTCCAGCCGCTTTCGTGTATGCGAGGCGCTATGACACTCAACCGCACCGTCGCCTTGGTGGGGATGATGGGGGCGGGCAAGACCTCCATCGGGCGGCGACTTGCCGCGCGGCTGCATGTGCCTTTTCGCGATGCCGACCACGAAATCGAAGCGGCCGCCGATCTCAGCGTGTCCGAGATTTTCACGCGTTTCGGCGAGCCCCATTTCCGCGAGGGCGAGCGCAAAGTAATTGCGCGCCTCCTGGAAGAAACCCCGCATGTGCTGGCGACTGGCGGCGGCGCGTTCATGGACGAGACCACGCGCGCGGCCATGACTGCGCGCGCCTTCACTATCTGGTTGAAAGCCCCGGTGGGCCTCTTGCTAGCAAGGGTCAAGAAGCGCGACACCCGCCCTCTTCTCGCCAATGGCGACATGCATCAGACGTTGGAAAAGTTGCTTGCGCGGCGTGAACCGGTCTATGCCACCGCCGACATGACGCTGGAGAGTGCCGACGAGCCGCACGGCGCCGCCGTCGAGCGCATTGTCGCCGCCCTGAAAGCACGCGGATTGTATGAGGATTCATGAGCGAAACGATACGCGTGGAACTGGAAGGCCGCGGCTACGACATCCATGTCGGCCATGGGTCGCTGGCGGATGCGGGCCAATTGCTGAGACCCTTCGCGCGCGGACCCGTGCCGGTTGTGACCGATATGACGGTGGGCGAAATCCATCTGGCGGTCTTTCTCGACGCCTGCGGCCATGCCGGGATCGATGCGCGCCCGGTCGTCGTGCCGCCGGGCGAAGGTTCCAAGAGCTTTGCCGGCCTGGAACAGGTGACGGGGGCGCTTCTCGATACCGGCGTGGATCGCGGCGGCATCGTCGTGGCGTTGGGCGGCGGGGTGATCGGCGATCTCACCGGCTTTGCCGCCGGAGTGTTGAAGCGCGGCATTGCGTTCGCGCAAATCCCCACCACCTTGCTTGCGCAGGTGGATTCCTCCGTCGGCGGCAAGACCGCGATTAACGCGCCGCAAGGCAAGAATCTGATCGGCCTATTCCACCAGCCGCGCATCGTGATCGCGGACACAGCCCTTCTCGCCACCCTACCCCGGCGCGAATTGCTGGCCGGCTATGCCGAGGTGGTGAAGTATGGCGCCCTAGGCGACCGGAATTTCTTCGAATGGCTGGAGGCGAATGGCGCCAAGGCGCTTTCCGGCGACAGAGCCGCTTTGATTCACGTCGTGGCCCATTCCTGCCGCATGAAAGCCGCCATCGTGGCGCGCGACGAACGGGAAAGCGGCGAGCGCGCGCTGCTCAATCTGGGACATACATTCGGCCATGCGCTGGAAGCCGCCACCGGCTTCTCCGCCCGGCTGCTGCATGGTGAAGGCGTCGCCATCGGCATGGCGCTGGCATTCCGCCTTTCCGCGCGATTGGGCCTTTGCCCCGGCCGGGACGCCGAACGCTTTGAACGGCATTTGAAAGCGGTCGGTCTGCCGTCGGCCATCTCCGATATTCCCGGTTCCCGGCCAGACGCGGAGACGCTGTTGGCCGCCATGGGCCATGACAAGAAGGTGAAGAACGGCAGGCTGGTGTTCATTCTGGCGCGCGGCCTGGGCGAGGCCTTTATCACCAGCGATGTACCGCTCGCCGCGGTCAAAGATGTTCTGAGCGCCTGAAAAAACTGGCAGGATGGCCGCCTCCTCGCAGGTGACCCATGCTCATCCTTTACGCCACCGCTCCCATCATCCTGTTGCTAGCCATTTCGGCCCTCTTCTCCGCGGCCGAGACCGCGCTGACCGCCGTATCGCGGGGGCGCATGCACCAGATGGAGCAGGAAGGAAGCCAGGCAGCCCGCCGGGTCAACCGCCTGGTGGCCGATCGCGAGCGTATGATCGGCGCGGTTCTTCTGGGCAACACTTTCATCAACATTCTCGCCTCGTCTTTGACGACCGCCTTGCTGGAAGATCATTTGGGCGGTCATGCCGTGGCGGTCACCACCGCCATCATGACGGCCGTGATCCTGGTCTTTGCGGAAACCTTGCCCAAGACGCTGGCGATCGCGCGCACTGATCGGGTAGCGCTGGCGTTGGCCGCCCCGTTGCAATGGGTGGTTTCTCTGCTCGCGCCCATCATCAGCGCCGTGCAATGGCTGGTATGGCGCGTTCTCTCTCTTTTTGGGGTCGGCCCCCAGAATCCCGAAGAAACCGCGGATGCCGCGCATGAGGAAATACGCGGCGCCGTCGCGCTCCACCACAAGGAAGGCAGTGTCGAGCGCGAGCATCGCAACATGATCGGTGGCATTCTGGATCTGCGCGAACTGACGGTCGCCGATGTGATGATGCACCGGACCCACATGACTTCGGTCGATGCCGACCTGCCGGCACGCGACATCGTGGCGGCCGTGCTGGAAAGCCAGCATACTCGCGTGCCGCTGTGGCGGGGCGAGCCCGAGAACATCATCGGCGTGCTCCACGCCAAGCATCTGGCGCTGGCGCTGATCGAGCACAAGGGCGATGCCGCCGCCTGCAATGTCGCGGGGCTGGCGACACCACCTTGGTATGTGCCCGACACCACGACATTGGAGGAACAGCTCGAGGCTTTTCGCGACCAGCGGACCCACTTTGCGTTGGTGGTGGACGAATATGGCGCGTTGCAGGGCCTCGTCACCCTGGAAGACATATTGGGCGAGATTTTCGGCGAACTGCCGGACGAACACCAGGCGGAAGAGCGCCCCGATGTGCGCCGCCGCCCCGATGGCTCTTATCTGATCGATGGCACGGTGCCGATCCGCGATCTCAACCGCGAACTGGATTGGAATTTGCCCGACGAAGGCGCCACCACCATTGCGGGTCTTGTCATCCACGAGGCCCAGACCATTCCGGAACCGGGCCAGCGCTTCGCCTTCTTCGGATACAAGTTCGAGGTGTTGAGGCGGCAGCGTAATCAGATCACCGCCTTGCGGGTGACCCCGCCCAGCAAGAACGAAATCTTCCCGGCGGGGTGATGTCATGACCAGGATGTTGCTGCTCTTGTTTCTGTTGGGGATCGCCGGCGGCGCTTCGGCCGATGACGAATTGCGCATCAACGGCCATATCAACGCCGGCATCGCGGCTCAGATGCACGCCGCTCTGGCGCACGGCCCGCGGACGATCCGCATCACCAGCACTGGTGGCGATCAATTCCCGGCGCTGGCGATCGCGCGCGATATCCACCGGGCACGCGCCTCTCTTGTCGTGGATGGCCTTTGCGGCGGCCCCTGCGCCAATTATCTTTTCCCGGCCGCCACGAAACGCACGGTCTCGCCCGGTGGCCTGGTGATTTTCTCCGGCACGGCCACATCCGCCTTGGCGATGGTGCCGGCCGACAAGCTGGGGATGGTGGTCGGCGATTACGCCAAAGCGTCGGCGGAAGAAAAAGCGCTGATCGCGGATGCAGGCCTCAACCCCGCACTCCTGCTGGAGCCGCAACTTCAACTCCATCCCAGTTGCGTTTCGCTGACATCCAAGGATGCGACGGGAAAGTCCTATATCAACTACCGCGCCGATTTTATCGGCTGGGTGCCGTCGCGCGCCTATCTCGCGCGGGCGGGCATCCGCATCGAAGGTTTCTGGCCCGCCAATCTGGCGCAATTCCAGACCGCGTTCCAGAATGCGTTTGCGGGCGGCGCGCGCGGCGCCATCGCAAGCTTCGGACCGGCGAGGCCGAGCGCACTTGCATCTCTCGCGACGGCACTGAAATCCGCGCGCAGCTGCGACGCTTCGGGACATTAGGGCGGTAGCAAAATTGCTTAGCGCTGCGCTGTTTCGGCCGGCGAAAGCGCCGTCAACGCCAAGGCGTGGACGCGGTCGGACAATTCCGCGGCCAGAACATCGTAAACACGGCGCTGACGCTCCACCCGCGAAAGACCGGCGAATTGCGCCGAAACAATCCGGATGGAAAAATGGGTTTCGCCTTCGCTGCCGTCGGTGCGCGTGGCGCCGGAATGGCCGGCATGACGGCTGCTGTCGTCTTGAATGACAAGCAGGTTCGGCGCGAACGCCGCCACAAGCTTCTCCCGCATCGTATCGGAAATGCGCATAGGAAAACCAAGCGACGGCAGGACGACAAAGTCAAGCAATAGCTTTGCTTGTTTTTTAACGGCTGCGACCCATAATAAACCCATGACTCAACGCCGCCCGCGCTTCAAAAGCGATATCCGCATCAAAAAGGATAAAAGCGACGCGCCGGCCGAGCCCAAGCCTGGCGCACGTCCCTGCGCGGTCAAGAATTGCGACAAGCCCGGCGACTGCCGCGTGCCGAAGTCGCGCGAGAATTTGTCGGACTATCTGTTTCTCTGCATGGCGCATGCCCGCGCCCACAACGAGTCCTGGGATTATTTCAAGGGCATGGATGACGGCGACATTGAACGGTTCCGCGAGGAAGCGCTGTTCGGCCATCGTCCCACCTGGCCGATGGGCAAACGCGCCGCCCGGGCCCGCACCGGCCAAGGCCCGTTGCATTTTCATGACCGCCATGCGGTATTCGACGAGGACGATGAAACCGGCCAACCGCGCCGTCCTGAGCGGCAATTGACGCGGCTTCAGGTCATGGCGATGGACACGCTCCAACTCGCCCACAACGCCACCTTGAACGAGATCAAGGCGCGGTATAAGGAGCTTGTGAAACGGTTCCATCCCGACGCAAACGGCGGCGACCGGGGCGCCGAAGAGCGTCTCAAGCAGGTGATCAAAGCTTATGGCGTGTTGCGCGCCTCCGGCATCGCCTGACCAGCCGTCGCCCACGCCGGGCGGGGACCATCCGGAACGAAGATATGAGCATTCCCGACACAGGCCTTGACCCTGCATTGCAGCCCGACACCACCGTGGATGCGGCAAAAGTCTTCGGCATTCAGACCAAGATGCAGGTGCCGGCTTTCAAGAAGGCCGGCCAGCATGTCCCGGACCGCGACGAAGCCTATCGCTTCGACCGCGAAACCACGCTGGCGATCCTGGCCGGCTTCGCCTTCAACCGACGCGTCATGGTGCAGGGCTATCACGGCACCGGAAAATCCACGCATATCGAGCAGGTGGCGGCGAGGCTTAACTGGCCCTGTATCCGCATCAATCTCGACAGCCATATCAGCCGCATCGATCTGATCGGCAAGGACGCCATCGTTCTGAAGGATGGTCAGCAGATCACGGAATTCCGCGAAGGCCTGCTGCCCTGGGCGCTGCAACGTCCCGTGGCGCTGGTGTTCGACGAATATGACGCGGGCCGTCCCGATGTGATGTTCGTGATCCAGCGCGTGCTGGAAGTGCAAGGCAAGCTTACCCTGCTCGACCAGAACAAGGTGATCAAGCCGCATCCGGCCTTCCGCCTCTTCTCCACCACCAACACCATTGGCTTGGGCGACACCACCGGGCTCTATCATGGCACCCAGCAGATCAATCAGGGCCAGATGGACCGCTGGAGCATCGTCACCACGCTCAATTATCTCAGCCACGACGCCGAAGCCGAGATCGTGCTGGCGAAATCGCCCGGCTACAGCACGCCGGAAGGCAAGAAAACCATTGCCGCCATGGTTCGCGTCGCCGACATGACCCGCAACGCTTTCATCAACGGCGATCTTTCGACCGTGATGAGTCCGCGCACGGTGATGACCTGGGCCCAAAATGCGGAAATCTTTGGCGATATCGGTTTCGCCTTCCGCCTCACCTTCCTTAACAAATGCGACGAGCTGGAGCGCGCCAGCGTAGCGGAATTCTATCAGCGTGCCTTCGGTCAGGAATTGCCGGAGAGCGCGGCAAAGGTGCTAGTTGCGTGAGGAGCATCAGCCAGGAAAAGTGCGAAGCGGTTTTCCGAGCGGCGCCAGAGGCGCCAATAATAAATGGGCGCATCCGCGCCCGGCCTGTGCGACCAATATAAAACTAGCACCCCCGCGCAGGCGGGGATCCAGTTGAATAGGACGCCTTCGTGGCCAAGCCTGAAAGCCCTTCCGAACCCTTCAAGCGGGCCGTCGCCACGGCGGTGCGCTCGCTGGCGGGCGAACCGGAGCTGGAAGTCCATTTCTCCTCCGAGCCGCCCAGCCTCAAGGGTCTGAAAGCCCGCCTGCCCGCGCCCACCCGTGCTTTGCCGCCCCACGAAGTGGCTTTTGTGCGCGGCACCGGCGATGCTTATGCGCTGAAGAAGGCCTATCACGACGAGAAAATTCATAACCGCTTCCGTCCAGCTGCGGTCGAAAGCGCGGCCATCTTTGAAGCGGCGGAAGCGGCCCGGGTCGAAGCCATCGGCGCGCTCGCCATGGAAGGCGTGAAACAGAATCTGGCGGCGCAGTTGGAACAACGCCTCACGGCCAAAGGGCTCAGCCGCGCGACCAACCGGGATGACACGCCCTTGCCCGATATCGTCGGCCTGGTGATGCGCGAGCATATGACCGGCGAGACGCCCCCCGCCGCCTTGAAGCGCGCCGTGGAAGTTTGGCGCCCTTTCATCGAGGAGCGGGCCGGCAAGGATCTGGCCAAGCTGCCGGAGGTGATGCGCGACCAGCGCGCTTTCGCCCGCCTCACCCGCACCATTTTGAACGATCTGGCGCAAGCCACCGACAGCGATCCCTCCGGCGAAGAGGAAAGCGACGGCGAAACCAGCGAGAACCAGAACCAGGGCGATCAAGAACAGGAAAGCGAGCAGCAAGGCGAGACCGGCGAAACAGAATTCACCGAGGATCGCGGCGAGGAAGGCGAAGACAGCGACGCAGAAGTCAGCGGCGAACAGACTGAGGATTTCGCGGAAACCGAGCAGCCCGAAGAAGGCATGCAACCCAACCGCATCCAGCCACCATTCGCCGGCGCCGATCACTGGGGCTACAAAATCTATACGCCGCAATTCGACGAGGAGATTTCCGCGCCCGACCTTTGCGACGATGAGGAATTGACCCGGCTGCGCGGGTTCCTGGATCAGCAACTGGCCCAGATGCAGGGTGTGGTGTCGCGTCTGGCCAACAAGCTGCAGCGGCTGCTTCTGGCGCAGCAGAACCGGCTGTGGGAATTCGACCTGGAAGAAGGCCTGCTCGATACTTCGCGGCTTCCCCGCATTATCATCGATCCCATGTACCCGCTGTCCTTCAAGCGGGAGAAGGACACCAATTTCCGCGACACGGTGGTGACCCTGCTGCTGGACAATTCCGGCTCCATGCGCGGCCGCCCCATCATGGTGGCGGCCATGTGCGCCGATATCCTGGGGCGTACGCTCGAGCGTTGCGCCGTCAAGACCGAAATCCTGGGCTTCACCACCCGGGCCTGGAAGGGCGGCCAGTCGCGGGAGAAATGGACGCAAGACGGCAAGCCGGCCAACCCCGGCCGCCTCAATGACCTGCGCCACATTGTCTACAAATCGGCCGACGAGCCCTGGCGCCGGGCCAAGAAGAATCTGGGCCTGATGATGCGCGAGGGCCTGCTCAAGGAGAATATCGACGGCGAGGCTCTGATGTGGGCCCATAACCGGCTGATGGGCCGCCCGGAGCAGCGCAAGATCCTGATGGTGATCTCAGACGGCGCCCCAGTGGACGATTCGACCCTGTCGGTGAATGCCGGGAACTATCTTGAACGGCATTTGCGCAAAGTGATCGAGGATGTCGAGACCCGCTCCAGCGTCGAACTGACCGCTATCGGCATCGGCCATGACGTCACCCGCTATTACAAGCGGGCGGTCACCATCGTGGACGCGGAACAATTGGGCGGGGCCATGACCACGCAGCTCATCTCCTTGTTCGAGGAAGACCGGGCGCGGGACGAACATCAGCGCCGCCGGACTGGGCGCTAAATCAATGCTTTATTGAAAATACTTGAGATGCCGTCTTAGGCGGCCTGTTTGGCCGTCTTCTTGGCAATGGCGCGCTTCAGGCGCAACGCCTTGGTCGACAGCACGCTGTCCTTGCTCTTGAGCAGAAAGGGGTCCAGGCCGCCATTGCGGTCTAGGGACCTGAGCGCGTTCATGGAAATCTTCAGCTTGTAGCTGTTGCCCAGGATTTCGCTGACCAGCGACACCGTCTGCAGATTCGGTCGGTAGATGCGCTTGGTCTTGTTGTTGGCGTGGCTGACATGATGGCCCACAAGGGTGCCTTTTCCGGTCAATTCGCAGCGGCGGGCCATGGCAATCGTCTCTCTCAAAACCAAGGAATTCGGGCTTGGAAGCCGGGTCTCTTACGGAAAGAGACCCCTTTGGTCAAGCAATTTGCCCCCAAAGGCCTGGAAACACTATAAATACCGCTGGCCCGGATTGGGTCACCCCGGAGAAAGCATGAAAAAGCGTCAGTTTTCATGGAGCCTCGTTGCCCTCCTGGCTCTGGCCGGCCCGGCCAAGGCCGCCGGTGGCGCCGCCAGCGATGCGGCGGGCCCCGCCTCCCAGTTCCAGATGGCCATGACCATCTATGCCGGCGGCATCACGCTCGGAAAGATGGACATCGACGCCACGGTTCGCGGCAACGACTATCACGCCGTCTCCAACCTCCAGACCTCGGGCGTGGTCAACGCTTTCTGGCAGGCGGAGATCCAAGCCACCTCCTCCGGCAAGGTCGGCGCACAGACCCTGACGCCCGTGCTCTATGACTCCTTCGACATCAATCGCACCGGCAAGAAGCAGGAAGTGTCGCTGACCTATGACAGCGCCAACCCGCCGCGCCTCTATGCCGACCCACCCTATTCCACCACCGGCTATGAAGTGAAGCCGGAGGACCAGAAAGCGACGCTCGATCCGCTCTCGGCGGTGATGTTCATCGTCTCGGGCGCGGGAACGGCGGGCACGCCTTGCACCGTCACCGCACCGGTGTTCGACGGCCGACGCCGCTACAATATCGAGATGACCAAGGTGAAGGATGTCGATATCAAGCTCGACAACGGCCTCTATGCCGGCAAAGCCTCACTGTGCCAGATAAAATATCATCAACTCTCGGGTTTCAAACCGCGCGTCATCAAAGCCAACGAAACTTTCCCCACCATCAATGCCTGGGTCGTGCCCTATCACAGCGCCACCCGGAACAGCGATTATATGGTGCCGCTGAGAGTCTGGGCCGATACGCCTTATGGCCTGGTGGCGGTGGTGGCCAATTCGCTCAAGATCGACGGCCAGGCGCCGAAGGCGAATTGAGCAAGGCAATTTGAGGCCACATGAAAAAGGCCGCGCTTCTGTCCTTGCTGCTTTTGCCTGCGTCGCTGTCGGGCGCGCTCGCGGATCCGGCCGGCGATTATGCCGCCCTAGTCACGGCTGCCAAAGACGGCGACCCGGGCACCGATTACACCGCCATGCGCCAGGCCTACGCCATGCTTCCCGAATATGACCCATATGGGAAGAAGACCAACGATCTGATGCGCCAAGGTCAGGCCGCTTACGAGGCCAAGGACTGCAAGACCGCGCTAGTGAAATTCCGTGCCGCGATCGATGCCAGTTTTATTATTTCCGACGCTCATGCCCTGGTCGCCGATTGTCTGGAACAGGCGGGCGACAAGGAAGGCGAAAAGCGTGAAGAACAAATCGCCCAAGGCCTGTTCGACTCCATCATCGCCAGTGGCGACGGCGAAAAGCCCGAGACCGCTTTCCATATCGTCACCCTGCATGAAGAAGAAGCGATCATGGCAATCTCCGGTGTCAATGGCACCGCGCGAGAACAACTCGCCACCGACGCCGGCCCGGTGGACAAGATCAGCATCACCGACGCCAAGACCGGCGAGAAAGGCGCGGTCTATTTCAATCTCGGCGCCATCATGATCGGCACCGCGATGCAGAAGGCCAAGCCCAAGCCTTGATCGTTACGGCACGTTGCGGCGGCGCCGCGCCCGCATGAGCCCCAGGACCGAACGGGCCGCGTCGGGAATATTCGTGCCCGGTCCGAAAATCGCCGCCACGCCCGCGGCCCTGAGCGCATCATAGTCCTGGACCGGGATCACACCGCCCACCAGCACCAGAATATCATCGCGGCCTTTGGCCTTCAGCGCTTCGGTCAGTTGGGGCACCAGCGTCAGATGGCCGCCGGCTTGGCTGGAAATGCCGATGGCATCGGCCTTGGCCTTGAGCGCGTCTTCCACCACTTCCTCCGGATCGCGGAACAAGGCCCCTATTTCCACAGCGAAGCCCAGATCGCCGAACGCCGTCGCCACCACCTTGGCGCCCCGATCATGACCGTCCTGGCCCAGCTTGGCGACCAGCAGGCGGGGCTTGCGGCCTACTTCTTTGGCGAAACTCTTCACGTCGGCCGCGATCTCCTCCAGGCCCGCAAAATTCTCGCCGTAAACGCCCTTCACCGAACGGATCGTGGCCTGGTGACGGCCGAACACATCTTCCAATGCCAAGGAAATTTCACCCAGGGTGGCGCGAGCACGCGCCGCCTCGATCGCCAGGGCCAGAAGATTGCCGTTGGCGCGCGCGCCTTGCTTCAACGCCTCGAGCGTGGCTTTGACTTTGGCCGGATCACGCTTCGCTTTCAGTTTTTCCAGCTTGGCGATCTGGGCGCCGCGCACCTGACTATTGTCGATGGCACGGATATCGATGGGCGGCTCATTCTCAAGGCGGAATCTGTTCACGCCCACGATCACGTCTTCGCCGCGATCGATGCGGGCTTGACGGCGCGCCGCCGAGGCTTCGATCTCGAGCTTCGGCCAGCCGGCTTCCACCGCCGCGGTCATGCCGCCCGCCTCTTCCACCCGCTTGAGCAGTGCACGCGCCGCCTCGGCCAAAGAGCGAGTGAGCGCCTCGACATAATAGGAGCCTCCCAAAGGATCGGCGACGCGGGTGACCTGGCTTTCGCTCTGAAGAATAAGCTGAGTGTTGCGCGCTACCCGGGCCGAGGCATCGGTGGGAAGCGCGATAGCCTCGTCGAAGGCGTTGGTGTGGAGCGACTGGGTGCCGCCCAGGACCGCCGCCAGCGCTTCCAATGTGGTGCGCACGATATTGTTGTGCGGGTCCTGTTCGGTCAACGAGACGCCGCTGGTCTGGCAATGGGTACGCAGCATGCGGCTTTCGGGGTTTTTCGCGCCCTGCTTCTGCATGATCTCCGACCAGAGAAGACGTGCGGCGCGCAGCTTCGCTACCTCCATGAAGAAATTCATGCCGATGCCGAAAAAGAAACTCAGCCGCGGCGCAAAGGCGTCGATATCCAATCCCCGCGCCATGGCAGCCCGCACATAGGCCAGGCCGTCGGCCAGGGTGAAGCCCAGCTCTTGCACCGCGGTCGCGCCCGCTTCGTGCATGTGATAGCCGCTGATGGAGATGGAATTAAAGCGCGGCATATTTTGCGACGCAAAGGCGATGATGTCCGCCACGATGCGCATCGACGGTTCCGGCGGATAGACATAGGTGTTGCGCACCATGAATTCCTTGAGGATGTCGTTCTGGATGGTGCCCGACAGGCGCGCGAGCGGAACACCCTGCTCCTCGCCCGCGACGATGAAATTGGCCATCACCGGCAAGACCGCGCCATTCATGGTCATGGAGACGCTCATGCGGTCGAGCGGAATGCCGTCGAACAGGATCTTCATATCCTCGACGGAGTCGATGGCGACGCCCGCCTTGCCGACATCGCCCACCACGCGGGGATGATCGCTGTCATAGCCGCGATGGGTGGGCAGGTCGAAGGCGACCGACAGGCCCATTTGGCCGGCCTTCAAATTCTGGCGATAGAAATGATTGGATTCCTCGGCGGTCGAGAAACCGGAATATTGCCGGATGGTCCAGGGCCGGCCCGCATACATGCTGGCGCGGGGGCCTCTGGTGTATGGCATCAGGCCCGGCCAGCCGATGGCCTCCATCCCTTCCAGATCGGCCTCGGTATAGAGCGGCTTTATGGCGATGCCTTCGGGGCTCTGCCAAACCAGATCGTCGGCGGCCCGGGTCTTGAGTTCCCCAGCCACGGCCTTTTCCCATTCCGCACGGCGATCGGTCATGGCGCATGTTCCCCAGAGCAGCCTCGAAGCGCAAATGTCATGATTTCGTTCCGCCTACGGAAGATCGAGTCCCGTTATGGCAGCCCCGACTCCAGCACTGGCCTCGCTAACAAGATGTGGTGGTTAACGAGTCTTGACAAACAGCTAAATGTATGAGAACAAACGCAGATATTCGGAAGGTTAGCGATTCGGCCGCGATTTGTTCGCAGACCGTTCTATTCCTTTACCGGCCATCCACAGCAACCAACGGCAAGCCCTTGATCGCAAGGCGCTTTCCGCCGCCAAGGCCGGAGCCCATATTGTCCGCATGACAGCCAAAGCCGCCGGTGCTCCCAAAGTGAGCGCGATCCTCGGCCCCACCAACACCGGCAAGACCTTCTTCGCCATCGAGCGGATGCTGGCGCACAAATCCGGCATGATCGGTCTGCCGCTGCGCCTTCTGGCGCGCGAGGTCTATGACCGCGTGGTGCGTCTTCGAGGCGCGGGCGAAGTCGCTCTCATCACCGGCGAAGAGAAGATCCTGCCCAAGGCGGCGCGATTTTATATCTGCACCGTCGAAGCCATGCCGCTGGAGATTCCCGTCGCCTGTCTGGTGGTGGACGAGATCCAGCTTTGCGCCGATCCCGAGCGCGGCCATGTCTTCACCGACCGGCTGCTCAATGCTCGCGGCCTGGAAGAGACACTCTTTCTGGGCGCGGAGACCATGCGCGGCATCATCCAGCGCTTCATTCCCAAAGCCTGGTTCATCACCCGCCCGCGTTTTTCCGATCTTGCCTATACCGGTGCCAAGAAATTGACCCGCCTGCCCCGCCGTTCCGCCGTGGTGGGTTTCAGCGCCGAGGATGTTTACGGCATCGCCGAGATCGTGCGGCGTCAGCGCGGTGGCGCCGCTGTGGTGCTGGGGGCGCTTTCGCCGCGCACCCGCAATGCCCAGGTCGCGCTTTATCAGTCCGGCGATGTGGATTTCCTAGTCGCCACAGACGCTATCGGCATGGGCCTCAACATGGATGTGGACCATGTGGCGTTTGCCGGCGCGGAGAAATTCGACGGCCTGGGCTTTCGTGCCCTCACGCCCGCCGAGGTGGGCCAGATCGCCGGGCGCGCCGGGCGTTACATGAATGACGGCACCTTTGGA
>DATNGI010000125.1:0-21799 GCA_035605955.1 Rhizomicrobium sp. | reverse complement strand
AGCTTGCCGGTATCGGGATCGAGCGCCAGTGTCGAATTCGCGTAGAGCGTCGATGCGGCGGCGGTACGACGGCTGGCGCGCATCCAGGGCTTGGACTGCGCCACGCCCCAATAAGTCGTGTTCAAATCCGGATCATAGGTGCCCGCGATCCAGACATCGGTGCCGGCGCGTTGCGTATCCGGCAGACCGTTCCAGGTGTCGCCGCCCGGCGTGCCGGTCTTCGCCGTGGTGTAGAAGGTCCAGTCCTGCTTGCCGGTCTCCGCATCATAAGCGCTGATATGGCAATTGACGGTGGAGTAATTGTCGCAATTCATCATCCCCACGATCACCTTGCCGCGGATGACCATGACCCCGCCAGTCTCGCTCTTGGGCGCCGGCGCGATCTCGACATGCCAAACCTCTTTGCCGGTTTTGGCATCAAGAGCGTAAAGATGCGCGTCGGTGGTCGCGACATAGACCTTGTCGTGATAGAGAGCGAGGCTGCGGGTGGCGAAATAGGCCACCGTGGCGTCCGGCCCGATCCGGTTCTCCCAGATCAATTCGCCGGTCTTGGCGTTCAGCGCCTGCACCGTGTTCGACGTGTTGGAGAGAAAGATCACGCCGTCATGCACGATGGGCGTCACCTCGACGGCGCCACCCTCGTTCATCGCCCAGGACCATTTCAGTTGCAGGTCCGCGACATTGGCAGGACTGATCTCCTTGAGCGGGCTGTAGCTCCAGCCTTGGTAATTGCGGCGATACATCAGCCAGTCGCCGTCGGGCGGATGGGTGAGCATCTCATCGCTGACTGGCGTGTAATTTTTCACCATGCCGGCAACCGTCAGGCCGTGGCGGCTCGCAGGTGTGGCCGCCGCCGCGCGCTGTACCGGTGGCGCCAAGCCCTTTTGAATCTCCGCCGGTACCTGGCCATTGGCGACGGCGCTGATACGGACATCCGTGTTGCCGCTCAGTGTCGCCGATCCCGCTTTGGCGCCGTTGGCCTGAAGCAGAAAGGCCAAGATGTCGGCATAGGTGGCCGGGCTCAAGCTGCCGGGGTCGCTGACCGGCATGGCGGTGGAAATAAACTGGTACAGCGCCTTGGTGGAGCGCCCACCCCAGCTCTGCATGAAGCCCGGGCCCGCCAAGGCGGGCGAGTCATTGGCGCCTGCCAGTGTGTTGCCATGACAGCCGGCGCAGCTTTCCAGATAGGCGCGTTGGCCGGATGCCGGCTGTGCCGCCGCGAAGGGCCCTGTCGAAGCATTCTGCTGGGCGAAGACCAAACCGCTTCCCAACGCCAAGGGACACAAGGCGATCGCGAAATATCTTCCCCAACTGGACATGAACAGTCCTCTTCCGCGTTTCATGACATGCCCGCTTGCGCTTCAAGCCACGCCCAGGAATTACCCTCCGGCGCCTTGGCGCTGTCGATCTCGACATAAAGCGCATTGTTTTTCAGCGCCGCGATGGCCGCGGGACTGAGTTTGACCGTTCCGGAAATCTCGCCGGCATCCGCTTTGGTCACAATCAGGTCGCCGATTTTGGGTCCCGGCACGCCCAGCGCTAAGCCCATCCGCAATTGCGCGCCAATCGCCGGCGACGAGAGATCGGAAAAGCGCCCGCTGATCGTCAGTCGATCCCCGGCGAGGGTGGCCTCAACCATGCCGATGCCCACAACATTGTCGCGCGTGGACATGTCATGTGGGAAGGGATCCAACGCCCCGCGGAGTTGGACATCCGCCGCCGACACTGGAGCGGCGATCAGCAGGGCAACCAGCAGAATTGCCGAGCGCACAGGTCCAGAGCAACGGCGCAATGACATTGGTTATCCCCTCACCCATTGTCTGCGCACAACGCTGCGTTCCCAACCCTCTAGGGGACCGCGACGAAACCGCGACAGGATTTGCTTTTATCACCGTCTTTTGCGACCCGATAGTCGGGTGATCGGAGCCGGGCGACATGATCCGGACACCCCAGCGTCTGCCTCAAAAATAACCGGCATCGATTTGGGCGGCAGGTAACATTTCTCTCCTGTCCTCCGCAGTGTAATCGGCCGCGGCCATCGATCCCAGAAAGCCCATCCATGCGGGCGCCTAAAGCGGATCGCTGGCCGTCACAAACTGCGCCGCTATGCCTTCAAGCCCTGCTTGATCGTGCGCCGTGAAGCGGTCCAGGCATGGACTGTCGAGATCCAACACGCCCAGCACGGCGCCGTCACGAATGAGTGGAATGACAAGCTCGGAACGCGAAGCGGAATCACACGCGATATGGTCGGGAAAAAACTGGACGTCGGCCACGCGCAGGGTCTGCCGCTTTGCCGCCGCGGCGCCGCACACGCCGCGCCCCAGCGGGATGCGCACACAAGCCGGCTTGCCCTGGAACGGCCCCAGCACCAGCACGTCACCGCGCAGGAAATAAAACCCTGCCCAATTCAACTCCGCCATGTTGTTGAAGATCAGGGAGGCCGTGTTGGCGGCATTGGCGATGACGTCGCGCTCCCCCGCCAGCAATCCCGTCAGTTGCCGCGCCAGCTCCTCATAGAATTCGCTGGGATCGGCGACGCGTATGGGCGCGGCTTCAAACATGATTTCCTCGGGATCGGACTGTCATAACCATCGGCATATCATGTGACGGCCCCGCGCGTGCGGAATCTCTCCTCATCCCAGGCACGCGTTACCAGAATATCGCGCAACGCATCCACGGCCCGCCAGACATCGGCAAAGCGCAGATACAGCGGGGCAAAGCCGAAGCGCAGGATGTCAGGCGCGCGGAAATCACCGATGATGCCCCGCGCGATCAGAGCCTGGACGATAGGATAGCCCTCAGGATGGCGGAGGGAGACATGGCTTCCCCTCTTCGCGACATCACGGGATGTCACCAGCACAAGATCATGACCGCCGCACCGGGCATCGATCTCCTCGATGAAGAGCGAGCACAAGGCCTGCGATTTGCGGAACAGCAGATCGCGGGACGCTTCGCGCATGAGATCGATGCCTGTTTCCAGCGCCATAAGACCTAAGACCGGCGGCGTGCCGCTCAGGAAACGGCCAATGTCTGCGGCGGGGCAGAAGCCATCATCGAAGGCGAAAGGTTCCGCATGGCCGAACCAGCCGGTAATAGGCGAGCGTAGCGTCGCCTGCAGCCGCTTGGCGACATACAAGAAGGCAGGCGCGCCAGGTCCGCCATTGAGATATTTGTAGCCGCAGCCGACCGCCATGTCGGCGTCCGCGCCGCCGAGATCGATATCGACGGCACCGGCGCTGTGACTGAGATCCCAGATCACCAGCGCGCCCGAGGCATGCGCGCGCCGCGTGATCGCGGCCATGTCGTATGTGTCGCCGGTCTTGTAATGGACGTGGGTCAAGAGCAGCACGGCGACGTCGTCGCCGAGCGCAGCTTCGATCTCATCGGAAGCCACGGCTCGCACCACGATGTTGGACAAGAGACCGGCGATGCCTTGGGCGACATAAAGATCGGTGGGAAAATTACCCGCCTCGGTCAAGATGACATTGCGCCCGGGCCGCGCGCCCAGCGCCGCCAACACAAGCTTGAAGATATTGACCGAGGTGGAATCGGCGACCACGACCTCGCCTTGGCCCGCGCCGATCAGATGGGCAATCTTGTCGCCCACGCGGCGCGGCGCTCCCACCCAGTCATGGGTGTTCCAGCTGCGAATAAGGCCGTCGCCCCATTCCTCGCGCAGCCTCCGCTCCAGCTGGGGCACGGTATTGGCCGGAAGAGCGCCCAGCGAGTTTCCATCGAGATAGATCACGCCCTTCGGCAACGAGAAAAATTGACGAAAATCGCCCAGCGGATCTTCTCGATCCAGAGCTTGGACAAAATCCGGAACGCTCACAGTCATTTCGCGTGGCCGGCGGAAAGAGAAGGCGCGATCAGGCCGACATAGAGCCCCATCATCACGGCATAGAAGCCCACAGTGAAGGCGATCGGCAGGAACATGCCAAGCGCCGTCGACATGATGATCGCCACGCCGGCGATGAAGATCAGCACGATCCAGCTTGCGGCAGGATAGAGCGGCATGGGGAATTTGCGTACCGCCGCGTTGGGCGAACGGGCACGATAGAAAAGATGGGTGACGATGATGCTCACCCAGGTGCCCATCAAGAGCACCGCCGAGGTGGAGATGATATATTCCAGCACCTTGGCGGGAACGAAATAATTCAGGATCACACCCGCCAGCATGATGCCCGCCGAAACCGTCATGGCGATCACGGGGACGCCACGGCTGTCGGAACGGGCGCAGAAGGACGGCGCATGCCGCTTGATCGCCAGCGAGCGCAACGTGCGGGCGGCGGCATAGAGGCCGCTGTTGCAGGACGACATCACTGCCGTGATCAGCACCAGATTGATGATCGCCGCCGTCGAAGGCAGGCCGATGCGGGTGAACACCAGCACGAAGGGGCTGACGGTGGGCACGACTTGCCGCCAAGGGATCAGCGCCATGATCACGGTCAAGGAGCCGATATAGAAAATCAGGATGCGCAGGATCACACCATTGATGGCGCGCGGCAGGGAGCGGTCCGGGTCTTCCGCGTCGCCCGCGGCCAGGCCCACCAATTCACTGCCGCCAAAGGCGAAGAAGGCAATCGGCAAAGCCGCCAGAAATCCCCGAAAGCCGGTCGGAAACAGGCCCCCATCGCTCCAGATGTTGGAAACCGAGGCATGAGCGGTCGAGAGGCCGGTTCCGGTCGCCAGAAGGAAAATGCCGGAAAGGATCATGCCCAGGATGGTGACCACCTTGACCAGGGACAGCCAGAACTCCAATTCGCCGAACTGACGGACGCCGCACATATTGATCCCATAAAGGATCGACAGCGTGATCAAGGCGGGAATCCATTGCGGCAGATCGGAAAACCAGAATTTGACGAAGATCGCCATCGCCGTGATATCGACCATGCCAACCAGAACCCAGCTCATCCAGTAATTCCAGCCGACCAGATAGCCGAAGGCCGGATGCACATAGTCCTCGGACAAGGCGTCGATTGTGGTGATCCGGCGATGTGCCAGCGCCATCTCCCCCAGCGCGCGCACGATAAAGAAGACCATCAACCCGCCAATGGCATAGGCGGCGATCAAGGCCGGTCCGGCACTGTGTATGCCGGCAGCCGAGCCCAGGAAAAGACCCGAGCCGATGGCGCCGCCGATAGCGATGAATTGAAGATGCCGCTCCGCCAAGCCACGCCGGCCGGCGGGAGCAAGGGCCGCGTTCACATTCGGATCGATTGGCTGGGCGATTTTTCCGGTCGACATCTTTCCCCCTCTTTCCCTTGCCCGTCACAATTCCCTGAGGATGGCGCGGACCGGTGAAGCGTCCAGCCCGGCCAGGGGAAGCGGCAGCGCTATCAATTCATAGTCGCCCGGCGGAACATGATCCAGCACCAGGCCTTCCAGGACCCGCATATCCGCCGGCAAGGCAAGATGCGCGTCCATGCTTTTGGATGTCTCTGGATCAAGCGACGGCGAGTCGATGCCGACCAGCATGACACCATGCGCGGCCATCCACCGTATGGCGCTTTCGCTGAACACCGTAAAATGCGATGGCCAGGCGGCATGGGGAAATTGCGCGAAAGTGCGAAACAGCATCCGCGATACGCCCCGGCTCCAATGCGTCTCAACCAGCTTTTCGCCGATGGCATCGCCTGCGCCCCGTGCGTCCACCACGCGGCAGGGCCCCAGATAAGGCTCCAGAGCCATACAATCGATGGCCAGGCCCGATGGATCGTAATGCGACGGCGCATCGGCATGGGCGCCGGAATGGGTGGAGAGCTCGATGGTGGCAACGGCGACCGGACTGCCAGCGCCATGGCTCCAGCGCGAACGGCTTTGGAAAGGCGCGTCGCCCGGCCAGACCGGCAGGGCCGCTCTCAAAGGCTGCGAAATGTCCCAAAGCTTGCGGGGCGTCTGCATCGTCACCCCATAGCGGAATCCGGTCCGCCGCGCATCAGCCGCAGGCCGGGAGGCTCCTCCGGTCTAAGGATAATGTAATAAAATCAACATATTATGAGAAAGCCTCTTCCGCCTAGCTTGCGCGGCGGCGGCCAGCCTTCTGCTTCAGGCTCTTTTTCAGGGCCGCCATCAAGTCAATCACATTGTCTTCTTCCACCGGCTCGGCGGTGACGAGCTTCTCGCCTTTCTGCTTGCGGCGGATCAGATCGCGCAGCGCATTCTCGTAACGGTCCTCGAATTTCTCCGGTTCGAAGGCGCCCTCGCGCTGTTCGATGATCTTGCGGGCGATCTCGATCATCTGCTTGTCGGGCCGGGCGGCGGGAATGTCGGCAAAGGCCTGTTTGGGCGCAATCACTTCGTCGCCCATGCGCAGCGTATAGGCCACGATGCCGCGATCACGCGGCTCCAGCGCCACCAGGCGTTCGCGCGTGTGCATCACCACGCGGCCCAGCGCGACGCGCCCTGCCTCGGACAAGGCTTCGCGGATGACGGTATAGGCTTCCACGCCATTGTCTTCGTTCGGCACCAGATAATAGGGCGCATTCCAGTAAAGCCGGTCGATATCCTTTTCGTCCACGAAGCGTTCGATCTCGATGGCGTGGGTCGTCTCCAGCTTCACCGCGTCCAGCTCTTCGTTGCTCAGCACCACATATTTGTTCTTGGAGATCTCATAGCCCTTCACCAAATCGGCCCGCTCCACCGGGCCGGTGTCGGGGTCGGTTGGCACCATGCGGATACGGTTGTTGGTGTCGGGGTTGAGAAGATGGAAGGAAATGTCGCTGGCTCGCGTGGTCGCGCCATAAAGCGCCACCGGGCAGGACACCAGCGACAGGCGCAACTGCCCCTGCCAGATCGGACGGGCCGACAATTGCGGCTCGTTGGAATTGGCTGGGTTGTGATGGCCCCTCGTGGTGGCGGCGCGATGCGACTTTGCCCGAGAGCGGGTATTTTTGGACTTCTTTTTTGCGGCCATGCGCTTTTCCTCCGGCAACCGGAACGGAAACGCGGCGAGCGAGCTATGTTTCCGGGAAAGGATCACCATGGCGACCGGAAAGACCAGGAAATCCGCCAGAAAGGGCGCTCAAAAGGCGCTCGCCAAGTATCGCGCCAAGCGGGACTTCGCCGTGACGGCCGAGCCCAGCGGCAAGCGCAGCGGCGTCAAGCCGTCCGGTCGCCTGCGCTACGTCATTCAGAAGCATGCCGCCACCCGGCTGCATTACGATTTCCGGCTGGAATGGAACGGGACTTTCCACTCCTGGGCCGTGACGCGGGGACCCTCGCTCGATCCCGCCGACAAGCGGTTGGCGGTGGAGGTGGAGGACCATCCCCTCGATTACGGCGATTTCGAAGGCACCATTCCCAAAGGCCAATATGGCGGCGGCACGGTAATGCTTTGGGATCGCGGCTTCTGGGAGCCGGAAGGCGATGCGGCGCGCATGTTGACCAAGGGCGATCTCAAATTCACGCTCGACGGCGAAAAACTGCATGGCAGTTGGGTGCTGGTGCGCATGCGCCACGACAAATTCAAGAGCAAGCGCAACAACTGGCTTCTAATAAAGCATCGCGACAAATATGCCCGTAACGGCCGTGGCGATGCCGTTCTGGAAAAGGATCACTCGGTGGCGTCGGGACGCGCCATGAGCGCCATTGCCAAAGGCACCGGCAAGAAACCCAAGGCTTTCATGCGCGCCAAATCGTTCAAAGCCGATGCTGTCTGGCAGTCCAAGGAAAGCAAGAACGCCAAAGAAGAAGAGCCAGAACCGGGACAGCCGAAGATCGCGCGCGCCATGCCCCGCTTCGTGGCGCCGCAACTGTGCCGGCTGGTGGATGGGCCGCCGTCGGGCCAACAATGGGTCCACGAAGTCAAGTTCGACGGCTATCGTATGCAGTTGCGCGTGGCGAACGGCAAAGGCCGCCTTTTGACCCGCAAAGGTCTGGATTGGACCGGAAAATTCGCGGCCATCGCAAAGGCGGCAGCGAAATTGCCGGACTGCATCATCGACGGAGAAATCTGCGCCCTGGATCATGACGGCGCGCCGGATTTCGCGGCGCTGCAGGCCGCGCTCTCGGACGGCAAGACCGGCAATCTGATCTTCTTTGCTTTCGATCTTTTGTTTCAAGAGAAGGAAGACCTCAGAGGTCTGCCTCTCCTTGCCCGCAAACGCCGTTTGGAGAAATTGCTCCGCCGCGGCGACAGGCATCTGCGCTATGTCGAGCATTTCACTGGCGGCGGCGATCAGATCCTATTGTCGGCTTGCCGCATGCATCTGGAAGGCGTGATCTCCAAACGCGCCGATGCGCCTTACACATCCGGTCGAGGCGACAATTGGACCAAGTCCAAATGCCGGGCCGGGCACGAAGTGGTGATCGGCGGCTGGTCCACCACGGCCGGCAAATTCCGCTCGCTGCTGGCGGGTGTCCATCGCGGCAATCGCCTTATATATGTGGGCCGGGTGGGCACGGGCTATTCCGCCGCCAAACTCAAGCAGCTTCTGCCACGCCTGAAGACCATGGCCGCCAAAACTTCACCCTTCACCGGCAAGAGCGCGCCCAGGCACGAGCCCGGCGTCACTTGGCTGAAGCCCGAGCTGGTAGCAGAGATCGAATTCGCGGGTTGGACTGGCGACGGCATGGTCCGGCAGGCCGCCTTCAAGGGCCTGCGCGCCGACAAGGATGCGGAGGACGTAACGACGGAGACGCCGAAAAACGCGAGAGCCCTGGAGAAGCTGGCCTAGCTCCCTGCAGCCGCGGCGCGCGCCGGGCTGAAAAGCCAGATGCACCAAAGCAGAAAGAGGGCAAAGGCCGCGGCCATCAACCAAAGCAAGCTCCCACTCACAGCAATGCCGCCTGCCGCCGCCCAGGTGATGGAGATCAGGGCCTCCGCGATGGTGGCGATGCGTGACGAGGTATGGCGGCGGCGAAAATCGCTGCGCTTGGCCTGGGCGCGGAACCAAAGCTGGATCGCGATGGACGACAGGGCAGCGGCGAAAATGCCCACGCTCGCAACCATCGCCTGATAGGGCGACGACAAGGCCAGCGCCGCAATGAACAGGCAGAAAATGGCAGCGATGCATTGCAGCACGGCTTCCGCCTTGGCGCGCAGAAGACGCGACGGCGTCACCGGCGCGGAGCCCACCAGATCGGGCGCGTCTTCGCCCGATATCGTCAGCCAGGCCAGACCGCCCGCCAACTGGCCGGCCGCCATGACCAGAACCGGCACCAGAATGATGGCCATGCCAGAACGGCCCCAATTGTGCCAAAGCAGAATGGCCGGTGGCGACAGATAGAGCAGCTGCATCAGCGACTGCGAAATCAGCCAGGGGTCGCGCAGGATCAAGACCCGTTCCTTGCGCCTGAGCGCCGCACGCGGGCTGAGCACAGAAAAGGACTGGTCCTGCCGCCGTACGGGCCTTGGTGCGTGCGAGACACTGGAAGCGGCGGCGACATAGGAAGCAAAGCGCGGTGCGGCGCGCGCGGTGATGAGCAAAAAGAGCAACAGGCTGACGGCTAGAGTCAAAACCAGATCGCGCCAATCCCCCAGCGCGGCGCGCGCGGGCGACCACAACAGGCTCGCCGGTCCCGGGACATGATTCAAAACAAGCTGGGACTTCAGGAAACTGGTGCGCGAAAGCGTGCCGCTGGAAAACATGGCCGCGCTTTGAAGTCCGATCACGAAAATGCCGCCCACGATGGCGGCGGCGATCTGCGCCGCCAGCCTGGTGCGGCGCGGCCCGATCATGCGGAAGAGATTGATGGTCAGCGCCACGGCCAGCGCCGTCGTCACCAGCGAGACCGCGATCAGGACGCCATAGGCACTGAACCAGCGCACGCCGTCGCGCCAGATCAGGATATTGATGAAAGGCCCCACCACGAAGCTCGCCATCAGCATGGCCGAGATCGCCATCGAACCGATCCGGACGGCGAAGATCCGATCCGCTTTCACTGGCGCGCTCAAGATCAACTCGAGATCGGTCCGGGTGTAGAAAATGCGGGTCACGGTCTCCATCGTCTGGGACAGCATGGCCGAACCGGACAGGAGAATGGCGGCGGTGATGCCGACCAGGGTGGGCAGGTCGGGACGGAATCCCTCGCGGGCATAGGCGCGCAGCACGACATAGCCGATGCTGTGCAAGGCGAGCTGGAAAGCGGCAAGCCAGACGACGGCTTTCCAAAGCCGACCGCGCTTTCCGGCGGTCAACATGGCCACCGTATCGCGCCAGGAAAGCCGCGCCTCATGCCGCACGAACCAGGAAAGCGGCCGGGCGGCGTCCGCGCTCATTGCGCCGCCTGGTCCTGTTCGACCAGCGAAAGAAACATATCTTCCAGGGTCGCCCTTTCCCGGCCTGTGCGCCCCCGCAAATCCTCCAGAGTGCCTTCGGCGATCAAGCGGCCGCGGGCGATGACGCCGATACGATCAGCCATGCGCTCGGCGATTTCCAGAATATGAGTGGTCATCAGCACGGTGCTGCCGCCCCGCACCTTTTCGGCCAGAACATCCTTGACCTGGCGCGCGATGGCGGCGTCGAGCCCGGTCAAAGGTTCGTCCAGGATGATGAGCTTAGGGTCATGCACCAGTGCGCCCGCCAGAGCCACCTTCTGGCGCATACCGCGAGAAAAACCCTCGCAGCGTTCGCCAGCATGTTTTTCGAGGTCCAACCAGCGCAGAAGATCGCGCGCGCGCGTCTCCGCCAATCCGGGCTCGACGCTCCAGAGCCCCGCAACGAATTCCAAATATTCCAGGGGGGTGAGCTTGTCATAGATCATGGGCTCATCGGAGAGCCAGCCGGTGATCTGTTTGGCGGCCGACGGGTCGGCCAGCGCGTCCACGCCGAAAATATGGATCGCGCCATGGTCCGGTTTCAGCAATCCGCTGACCATGCGCAGGGTCGTGGTCTTGCCTGCCCCATTTGGACCCAGAAGCATGTAGAATTCGCCCGCACGCACCGTCAGGTCGAGGCCATCCACCGCTGGCCGCGCAAAGGATTTTCGCAAATCCCGTATCGCAAGCGCGGAAGGCAATTCGGTCGCGTGCATCAAAACCCGTGTTCGGTTGGCGAGTTTGTCCGGATCAAGTGCAGGCTAAAGCAGGATGGTTTTCAAAGGGCTAAGAGATGCGGACCTATTTGCCCCATCCTTCAGCTTTTCGGCACCGCCGTCGAGAGCTTGGTGAGAAGCCGGTCCAGCAATTTGCGCTCCGCGGCATCAAGAACCGAAAGAAATTCCCGCTCCAATTCCAAGGCGACCGGCACCAGTTCCTTGTAGATGGCGAGACCTTGGGGCGATAGGGACAATTGACTGACCCGGCCGTCCTCGCAATGCGTGCCGCGCGTCAGTCGCTTGGCCTCCAGAAGCGACTGCACCGCCCGGCTGACCTGGACCTTGTCCATGGCGGTGCGCTCCGCCACTTGCCGCGCCGAAAGGCCGGGCGTCTGGCCCAGGGCCGCCATCACCCGCCATTCCGGAATGGAGAGACTGAAGCGATCGGAATAGTGGCGCGCGATGGCGCCGGAAACGCGGTTGGTCAGAACCGACAAACGATAGGGAATAAAGTGATCCAGATTGAGGACCGGCTTATTCCGCATCGGCCTGATTCTCCGGCCGTGCCGTCACAAAGGCCGGCAGGCGGTAGGCGGCCGCTTCGATGGCGAGCAGTGTGGGAAATGGCGCGAGATCGAGCTCGACCCGCCGTGCGTTGGTCATTTGGGGGATCAGACAAAGATCGGCCAAGGTCGGTTTATCGCCATGGCAAAATGCACCCCGTGCCGGATCCCCGGCCAGCAGGGCCTCTAGAGCCCGGAACCCTTCGCCGATCCAGTGGCGTTGCCAGCCAAGCCGGGCATCATCTTCGATGCCCAGCTGCTTCAGCTGGCGCAAAACTCGAAGATTGTTCAAGGGATGGATGTCACAGGCAATAAGAAGCGCCAGTTGGCGCACACGCGCCCGCGCCAGCGGTTCGGATGGAAGCAAGGCCGGCTCCGGCACGATCTCGTCCAGATATTCGATGATCGCCAGGGATTGGCCCAGCGCCTGCCCCTGGGCGACAAGTGTGGGAACAATTTCCTGCGGATTGATCTCGCGATAGGCCTCGCCGTGCTGCTGGCCGCCATCTTTCAAAAGGTGGACGAAGTGCGTATCCGCCGAAAGGCCCTTGAGATTGAGCGCAATGCGCACCCGGAACGCCGCCGAGGAGCGGAAATAACTGTAGAGCGCAAGGTCAGGCGCGGCAGACATCTTGCTCGATCGCGCCAAAGATGCTGGCGCCGTTATCGTCCAGCATTTCGATCCTGACTCTGTCGCCAAATCGCATGAAAGGCGTTTCCGGTTTGCCGCCCGCCAATTGTTCCAGCATGCGGCGCTCGGCGATGCAAGCCGACCCGGCGGAGCGGTCGCGATTGGAGACTGTCCCCGAACCGACGATGGTGCCCGCCGCCAGCGCCCGTGTGTGTGCTGCATGGGCGATCAGTTGCGGAAAATTGAAGGTCATGTCGGTGCCCGCGTCGGGCGTGCCGAAGACGGCGCCGTTCAGTTTGACATGAAGACGGCGGTGCAGGCGGCCATCCCGCCAGGCGCCGCCAAGCTCATCCGGCGTCACCGCCACAGGCGAAAAGGCGCTGGCCGGCTTGGATTGGAAGAAGCCGAAGCCCTTTGCCAATTCGTTGGGAATCAAGTTGCGCAGCGAGACGTCGTTGACCAGCATCGTCAGACGGATATGTCGCCCAGCCTCTTCCGGCGCCGCGCCATAAGGCACATCATCCGTAATCACAGCGACCTCGCCTTCGAAATCGATGCCCCAGGCTTCATCCGCCGCCAAGATCGCATCGCGCGGCCCCACAAAGCCGTCCGACCCGCCTTGATAGAACAAAGGATCGGTCCAGAAGCTGGGCGGTAATTCGGCGCCGCGCGCTTTGCGCACCAGCTCGACATGGGTGACATAAGCCGAGCCATCGGCCCATTGATAGGCGCGCGGCAGCGGGCTGGCGCAAGCCGCCTGGTCGAACGCGAAAGCGCCTTCGGCCTGGTCCTCGTTCAATTTTTTTGAAACCGATTCAAGGCGCGGGGCGGCTTGATCCCAATTGTCCAAGGCCATTTGAAGGGTCGGTGCGATTTCGGGAACCAGCACCGCGCGCGTCAGGTCGCGCGACACGATGGCCAGGCGCCCGTCCCGGCCGCCTTTCAGCGACGCCAGCTTCATTTCGTCTGCCAGCTGTTCACATAATTGCGGTCTTCCTGCGCTTCCGCGCCCGGCGTCATGTCCAGCGCATCGCGGGCATCGATCATCACGGCCACTTCATCGGTCATGGTCTTGGCCGCCTTGGCGCCCGCCGCGAACGCCTTGGGGTGCGGTCCGTGCGTGAAACCGCTGGGATGCAGGGTCACCATGCCGGGCTTGATATTGTCCCGGCTGAAGAAATCGCCGGCATGATAGAAGATCATCTCGTCGAAATCGTCATTGGAATGGAAGAAGGGCACCTTCATAGCACCCGGATCGCTTTCGATCGGGCGTGGCACGAAGGTGCAGACCACGAAGCGATCTGCCACGAAAGTGGAATGGACACTGGGCGGCAGGTGATAGCGATGGCTCATCACCGGGCGGATGTCGCGCCAGTTCAACTTCACGGGCGCCAGATTGCCCTTCCAGCCCACGGCATCCAGCGGATTGAAGGGATAGCCGATGGTAGAGATCCGATCGCGCCGCTTCACCTTGACCGACCAATTGCCTTCCCTTTGGCCGCCAAAAGCCTCGTCCAGCTTGGGCGTGTCGAGCGCGGCGGGATCGAATTGCGCATGCTCGCCCAGAAGGCCGCGGTCCGGCAACTTGAAGGCGCCATTGCGCGCTTCGATGGAAAGCGCCGTCGTCGGTTTGGCGGGTTCGAGCCGCCACATGGTGCCGCGCGGCAGAAGAATATAATCGCCGTCGCGGTAGGAGAAGTGGCCGAAATCGCAAAAGAGTTCGCCCGCGCCTTCATGCATGAAAAGCAGAAGATCGCCGTCCGCATCGCGCACCAGATAATCCATCGTGGCCTTGCACAGCCAGATGGAGACCGCGCAATTGGCATTCTGCAGCAACATGGCGCCTTCGAGCGGCGAACTTTCCTTGGCCGCGGCTTTGGCGTCGAACGCACGGGGGCGCAGACCCCCTTCGAAAGAGGTCCAACCGGTGGGCGCGTGCCGATGATAGAGGTGGGCTGCGGGTCCGAAAAAGCCGTCGCGGCCGATTTCCCGCTCGAACGCGCCTTCCGGCAGATCGGCATGGGCCTGACGCGAAGTCTTGCCTTCGATGCGGGGAAACTCGATCCAGTTGCGGCTCACGGCTTGGCCTCTCTCAGCACGCCGCGGCGGATTTGATCCGCTTCGATGCTTTCGAACAAAGCGCGGAAATTGCCTTCCCCGAAGCCTTCATTGCCCTTGCGTTGAATGAGTTCGAAGAAAATCGGTCCGATCGCGTTCTGGGTGAATATCTGAAGCAGAAGGCCGGTTTCTTCGTCCCGCGCGCCGTCGATCAGGATGCGGTCGCGCTTGAGCCTGGGCACATCTTCGCCATGGCCTTTGATGCGATTGTCCAGCCGCTCGTAATAGGTGTCGGGGGTATCCTGGAATGCGACGCCGCTCTTCCGCAACATCTCCACGGAGGTATAGATGTCATCGGCGGCGAGCGCGATATGCTGGATGCCTTCGCCATGATAGGCGTGGAGATATTCTTCGATCTGCGATTTGTCGTCCGAAGATTCGTTGATCGGAATGCGGATGGCGCCGTCCGGGCTGGTCATGGCGCGGGATTTGAGGCCGGTCAGCTTGCCTTCGATATCGAAATAGCGCACTTCGCGGAAATTGAAGAGCCCCTCATAAAAGCCGGCCCATTGATCCATGTTGCCGCGATAGACATTGTGGGTGACATGATCGATGCGCGAAAGCCCCGCGCCGGGATGGGCAAAACCCAGATCGGGATCGGTGGGCACGAAGTCCACGTCGTAGATCGAATGCTCGCCGTAGCGGTCCACCAGATAGATAACGCTGCCGCCGATACCCTCGATGGCGGGAATATTGAGTTCCATCGGTCCCACGGCGTTGGCGAAGGGCTTGGCGCCGCGCGCCAAAAGCGCCTTAAAGGCATGCGCGGCGTCTTTCACCCGAAACGCCATGGCGCAGGCGCTGGGGCCATGGGCCTGGGCGAAACGCGCGCCATGGCTGTCGGGATGGGCATTGACGATGAAATTGGTGTCGCCCTGGCGGTAAAGCGTCACCGCCTTTGAGCGATGGCGACCGACGGCGCGAAACCCCATCCGTTCGAACAGCTGATGCAGAGCGGCGGTGTCGGGGGCGGTATATTCGACGAATTCGAAGCCGTCCGTGCCGATCGGATTGTCCCAAAGTTCCATCGCCCGGGTCCTTGTCTCTTGCCTTGGAGGCCGAGATAGTTTCATATGTAACTATCTGGAGTCAAGGCAATGGCGACAACCCTGGCAAAGCCGCCGGAAGCGGCTATGGACTGGACCATCCCACAAGGCTGGGCCGGCTATTCGCAAAGCGAACACCGGATCTGGGATCAGCTATACGCCCGCCAGATCGGCATGCTGAAGGATCGGGCCAGCGCGGCCTTCCTGCGAGGCTTGGAGAGCCTCAGCCTGTCGCGGGCAGGCATCCCCAACTTCGAAGAATTGTCGGAGCGGCTTCACCGGCTGACGGGTTGGCGGGTTGTGGCGGTACCGGGCCTGGTTCCGGACGAAGTCTTTTTCGATCATCTGGCGAATCGGCGTTTCGTGGCCGGGCGGTTTATCCGCAAGCCCGAGCAACTGGATTATCTTGAGGAACCGGACGTCTTTCATGACGTCTTCGGCCATGTGCCCCTGCTCTCCGATCCGGTCTTTGCGGACTATATGCAGGCTTATGGCAAGGGCGGGTTGCGGGCCCTCAATTTCCATTCCCTGGAGAAACTGGCGCGGCTCTATTGGTACACGGTGGAGTTCGGGCTGATCCGCGAGAAGGGCGGTCTCAGGCTCTATGGCGCGGGCATCTTGTCCAGCTTCAGCGAATCGGTCTTCGCGCTGGAAAGCCCCTCACCCAACCGCATCGGCTTCGATTTGGAGCGGGTGATGCGCACGCTCTACCGCATCGATGATTATCAGCAGAGCTATTTCGTCATCGACAGTTTCGACGACCTGCTGCGCCGGACCCGGGACGCGGATTTCGCCCCGGTCTATGCGCGGCTCAACGACCTGCCCGATATCGCGCCCGACGCCGTGTCGGCGGCCGATCGCGTGATCCATCGCGGCACCCAGGCGCGGGCCTATACGGGCTCTAGATCCTAGAAGGGCTTCGCCCCAAAAAGCACTTGGCCGCCACTTTCGTGGCGGCCAAGCATCGTTTCCGGGAGAGGCTCCTCAGAACTTGGTCGAGATGCGGGCGAAGAAGAAGCGGCCCGTCACATCGTAAGGACCAGCAATGGTGTTGCTCTTGCCGATGCTGTCGCCATTCAGGAACGGTGGGCTCTTGTCGAACAAATTGTTGATGCCCACGACCAGGCGGGTCGACTTGGAGGGTCCGATTTCCGGCAGATCATAGGACACCGCGATATCGTGATAGAAGATTTCCGGAAGTCTGTTGCCATAGCTGTCGAGCCCACCCGCAAGATTTTTCGTCCCGTTGATGTAGCGCAGGCCGTAATGCAGGCCGAGATCATCGAGCCGATAATCGACCGATGCGGTGGACCGCCAGGTCGGCTGGATCGAGTCATTGCCATAATTGAAGAAGCCCACGAATTCGTTGGTCGAGAAGTCCGGGTTCTGAGTGGTGTTGAGGAACTCCCGCTCGGCCTGCAAATCGATCACGAAGGAGCCGGGCACCGGAAGATCCAGTCCCGCCACATCGGTGTTGTAGCTAGCTTCCAGATCCATACCGCGCACCGCATTGATGCCCAGATTGGTGTTCAGACTGCCGATCTGGAAGATGCCGCCGGGACCGCGGGTGATCTGGCTGCAATAGGCCGGATTCTGGTCCACGTAGCAGCCCAGCACCACGATGTCAGGGCCGGCATTGTTGGCGATGCCGCCGTCCAGAATGCTGTTGGTGATCTTGATCTCGTAATAATCACCGTTCAGCGTCAGGCCCGGCGCGAAGGTCGGAGTAATCACTGCGCCCATATTCCAGGAGCGTGACAGTTCCGGCTTCAGTTGTTGATTGCCGCCGACGACCAATCCGCGCTGGTCGGCGATGAGATTGTTTTCAGGCGATTGATAGGCGGCGATCTGGGCCGGTGTCAGGCCGCGCGCAGATAGCTGCGTGAAGCAGGCCGATCCGGGCGCGAGAGAGCCTAGGCCGGCATTGCTGTTGCCATTGAAGCCGGCGGCGCGGCTGTCGCAAGGATCGCCGTCCACCGAAATGTAGCTGATGGCATGGCCGCCGAACAGTTCGGCGGTCGATGGCGCGCGGAAACCGGTGGCATAGGAGCCACGGATCCGGAGATCGTCGATCACTTGCCACTCGCCACCAATCTTCCACGTCAAGGCATCGCCGAACGTAGAATAATGGTCGAAGCGGCCGCTGGGCGTCAGGGTCACGAACTCCGCGAAGGGCAGGTCCTTCAACACTGGAATACGCATTTCACCATAGAAGGAGGTCACACCATAGCCACCGGCGGTCGGCGCCGATGGGCCTGCGGCATAGCCCTCCTGGGTCAGGGAGTCAGGGGCGTCGTTGGCGTATTCGAAACGACGTTCGAAGCCGAGCGACGCCTGCAACGGGCCAGCCGGTAAGTCAAACACCGGGCCATTGATGTCGGCATAGATGTAGTTTTCGTAGGTGAACTGCGTCTCGGTCGTTGTCGTGGTCAGATAAGCGACCTGAGCCGGGGTCAGCGTGTTCACGCCATTGAAGAAATTGATTGGCGTGGTGGGCGTATTGTAACCGAACAGGGGATTGAAGGTGCAACCGCCCGGCGCGTCGACGCAAGGAATCTGCGCCGTGGCTTGAGCGAGGTGGAAGAAATTGCCGGAATTGAGGACCCGCAGCTGGCTGTCGTTGCGCTGCTGGACATAGCCCGCTTCCCAATTGTAGTCGCCGAACAGATGGCCTTCGAAGCCGGCGCGGAGACGATAGGTGTTGGATACCTGCTTATAGGTGCGGGGCCCGAAATTGTTGGGCGTCAGGTTGGCGTCGATACAGGTAGGCGCCAGGCCGAGGCCGGTCTGGGCGCCCGTGGGATCTGGGCACGGCACTGGCGAAGCCGTGCCGTTTGGATCGGTATAGCCTGGGAAGCTGGTGGGCACGAAGAAGCCGCCATATACGATGCCGCCCGTGATGGGATTCGCCGCAGCGATCTGATCACCCAAAAGTGGCTCGGGACGCAAACGCTGTTCCGAGTCGCGGCGGGTGAAGAAGCCGCTGGTAACGAAGGTCACGTCCGGCATGAGGTCATAATGCGCGTTCCAGGCTGCCTGGGTACGGCCAATGCCGCTGGACAAGGTGGCGTTCGGCACCACCTGAGGGCAGCCAGCATTCAGCCTCACACGGCCCTTGGCCGGCAGGTAGGTCAAACAAGGAAGGCTGCCGAGCGACGGATCGTTATAGGTCGTCTCCGTGCCATTCCACACGGTGTGCGAATTGAGATCCTGCAGAATGTTCAATTGACTGCGGAAGGTTGAACCACCTTCCAGCGCGCCCTGTCCGATATGCGGATCGATCGACCAGTCGCGGTCCTTCATGTCCACCGGGCTCTGATGCTCATTGAGCAATGAAAGGGTAATGTTACCCTTGTCGAAATTGTAGCCCATCGTGCCGGTGATGCTGTAGAGATCGCCGCCGCCATGCTCGCTGGCGCCGAAATTGGCGTCGAGCTGCAGGCCCTGGAAATCCTTCTTGGTGATGAAGTTGATCACGCCGCCGATGGCATCGGCGCCATAGATCGAGGACGCGCCATCACGCAGCACTTCAACCCGGTCGATCATCGAAATCGGAATCGAATTAAGATCCGGAACGGAGATCGAAGAGCTGAAAATCGGCACCAACCGCTGACCGTCGATCAGAACCAAGGTGCGCGTCGGGCCGAGGTTGCGCAGACCGATTTCGGAAAGACCGTTGGCGCCATTGTTGGTGGCGTTGCTGATACCGCCGGTGGTGTCGGGGCCGACCAGCTTGGTCAGCACGTCTTCGGCGTTGAAGGCGCTGGTCAATTGAATCTGTTCGGATGTCGCCGTGGAAATCGGGCTGGCGCTGGTGGCGTTGAGAACCGGAATACGCGAACCGGTTACGACCACTGTTTCAGGCGCAGTAGCGTTTTGCGCCAAGGCCGGCTGCGCCGCCAGCAAAGCCGACATGGCTGCGCTTGCCGCAAGCAGATGACGCCGACGAAATGCGATTACGGAATATGCCATATTATATTACCCCCTACTTTTGTCCGGCGCGGTTCGCGCACGGCGGGTGAGACCAGGAGGTTCTCGACGAGGTCAGACTTCGCTGACAAACGCCGTTCGAGAACCCTTTGAACCAAGTTCAATCACGGCGTTGAACGCCCTCACAACCCATCCGATGCATGGGTGCGTAACAATATTGCGCGCTGTATTTTTGATGTCACAGGGGTGACGGAACTTTTATCTAGACATTATCTAGAAGTTTTTGTGGAACTTTTTCATTCCCCAGCGGAAGCTTTATCGAGAGACCGTCTAGGGAACTTTTTGCTTCACTGCACACGCCGGACTTTGAAGACCGCATTCCGATCATTGAAAGTCAGGTCGTAACTCCCGAGACTTCCTTTCGAAATCGTCACGCTGTGGGTGCGGCCGGGATGATATTGCGCTGCAGTTGTATCGCCTGCAACCTGCTGCCAAATTTGTCCATTATTCAACGAGATCGTGAAGCGGCCCGCCGGATCCTTCTGGAAGTTGCTGATTTCAGCCGAAAGCCGCTGCGCCGTCTCTGCTGGCACACTGCCGCGCAATTCTTCCCGGCCCAGCTCCTGGGCGACCGGGGGCGGAGGCGCCGCCGGCGAAGCCATGCGGGAAGGCAAGGGTTGCGACGGCGCGGCCAAGCCACCCGAAGGTGCGCCCAAGGCCCCCGAGGCTGCACCATGCGCCAGACGGTCGTAGCAAGAGAGCCGCTCCACCGCGCCCGCAAATGTCAGGCAGTGCATCAGCTCTGTCCTGATATCGCCGGTTTGCGCCTCGCTTGTGGCCGCAGGCGCCAGCACGAAAACGGCCGTCAGGATTGCGTATCTCTTCCTAGTCACGATGATTCTCCGGTGTCCGGCGGCTTAAAGCCCCAAAGCTTGCAACACAGTGCGCCAGATCTTCAAGCAGGCCATAACTCCAGCCTATCCAAGCTGTTTCTCGGGGGTCCGCAACCTAGCTTGACGGCAATTATTTTAAACATGAAATTATAGCCATGGCGCTGCGCCCATCGCTCCACACTGATCTCTTCGCTCGGGAGAATCTGCCGCCCGAAGCGCAATGGCCGGTATTTGAATTCCCGCTGGCGGATCTGTCGGTCAGCGATCCTTTCAATTGCGGCCAATGGTTGCTCGACAGGGCGCTGTCCGGGCTTTCGCCGGACAGGCCGGCGATTTTTTTCGGCGACACAGTCTGGAGTTACGCCCGGCTGCTGGCCGAGACCAACCGGCTTTGCCATGTCCTCACGGACGATTTGCATGTCGCGCCCGGCAACCGGGTGCTGTTGCGCGGGCCCAATTCGCCTTTGATGTTCGCCGCTTGGCTGGCGGTGATGAAAGTGGGCGCGATCGCGGTCTCGACCATGCCGATGCTCAGGGCCCGCGAGCTACGTCAGATCGTGAGCAAGGCGAATATCGAACTGGCCTTCTGCGCCGCCGAACTGACCGACGAGCTGACGCCGCTGCTGAAGGCATCGCCGCTCAAGCGGATAATGGCTTATGGCGAGAGCGAGGGCGAATTGCAGCGGGCGATGGTGGCAAAACCGGACCGCTTTACCGCCGTTCCCACCAGCCAGGACGATGTCTGCATTATCGCTTTCACCTCGGGCACCACCGGCGAGCCCAAGGCCACTCTGCATTTTCATCGCGACATTCTGGCCATGTGCGAGACCTTTGCCCGCCACATGGTGCCCGCCAACGACCGGGCGATCTTCTCGGGCACGCCGTCCATCGCCTTCACCTTCGGGCTGGGCGGTCTCTTGGTGTTTCCGCTTTATTTCCGGGCGGCGATGGCCTTGCCGAAAACCTCGACGCCCGCGGCGCTGGCCCAGACCATTGCGCGCCATTGGGTGACGCATCTTTTCACTTCGCCGACCGCCTACAAGGCCTTGTCGGCGCAGAAAAGCGCCTTCGACCTTTCCAGCCTGCGCGTCTGCGTTTCGGCGGGCGAAACGCTTCCCAAGGCGATCTCGGATCTGTGGTTCGCCGAGACCGGCATCCGCCTGATCGACGGCATCGGCGGCACCGAGATGATTCACATCTTCATCTCCGCCGCCAGCGACGATATTCGGCCAGGCGCAACCGGCAAGCCAGTGCCCGGCTATCGCGCGGAATTGTTCGATGCCGACATGAAGCCCCTTGCGGGCGCTGCGACAGGACGGCTGGGCATTCGCGGCCCCACCGGCTGCCGCTATCTCAACGATGCGCGCCAGGCCGACTACGTCAAGAATGGCTGGAACATGACCGGCGACATCTATCGACGGGACGAGGACGGCTATTACTGGTTCGTGTCGCGCGCCGACGACATGATCGTCTCCGGCGGCTACAATATCGCGGGGCCCGAAGTCGAACAGGCGTTGAGCCTGCATCCCGATGTCGAGGAATGCGCCGTAATCGGCTGGCCGGATGCAGAGCGTGGCCATATCGTCAAGGCCGTGGTGGTTCCCAGGCCGGGCGTCGCGGTCGACGCGGATTTGGCCA